>OMJK01000141.1 GCA_900299325.1 Nitrospiraceae bacterium
CCGGTCATTTCCGGCGGCTCTCCACGCATCACGAGCCACGCATGAATTGTACGAAGTGTAAAACCAAAGCGGTGATGGGCCTGCCCCGGCACAATGCCGCATTCTGCAAACCCCACTTCACCGAGTACATCCATGATCAGGTCGTCAAGGCGATCAAGTCGCAGCGCATGTTCGGCAAAGATGCGCGCATCCTCGTGGCGGTGTCGGGCGGTAAGGATAGTTTGGCCCTGTGGGACATTCTGCTCAAGCTCGGCTACAAAGCCGACGCCCTGTACGTGAACCTGGGCATTGCTGGTTATTCCGATCGATCGCAGGAGAAAGTCCGGCACTTTGCCGAGGCCATCGCCGGTCCATTAGGTGCCGCGCTGCATACCCACACCGTGGAGCAGGAGGAAGGCGCCGGCATCAAAGAACTGGCACAGCTGACGCACCGCCCCACCTGCTCGACGTGCGGAACAATCAAGCGCTACCAATTCAACCGCGCGGCGATCGAACACGACTACGATGTGATGGCCACCGGCCATAATCTGGATGACGAGGCCGCGCGCCTGCTCGGCAACGTGCTCCACTGGCAGGAGGAATATTTGGACAAGCAGGGGCCCAGCCTCCCCGCCTCCGTCGAAGGCTTTGCCAAGAAAGTAAAGCCGCTCTATCGATTGACCGAGCGCGAACTGGCCGCCTACTGCGTACTGAACAGGATCGACTACATCGTGGACGAATGCCCAATGGCCAAAGGCGCGCGCACGCTCCTCTATAAGGAAGTGTTGAACCGGCTGGAAACCGAATCGCCGGGCACCAAACAGACCTTTTATTGGGGCTTCCTCGACAAACAAGCCAGGGCAGCAGCACCAGCAATCAGCATGGCCGAGAAAGACCGGGCCGCCCTCCACCCCTGCGCCACGTGCGGCCAGCCGACGACTGCCGAAGTCTGCTCCTACTGCAAGCTCATGGCGCGAGCAAAAGCCCATTCGCTCTCGTGAGGCGAAGACGCTTCGGGAATACCTGTCCGTGACGGTCACCCTGTCGATCCGCGGCATCGTCTCTATCGCCCTCGTACTCGTAGCCGTTCTCAGTCTCCGATCGGCTCCCCCCGCCGGTGCCGAAGACTTATCCGGCGCAGTCCCACGCGGCACACACGAAATCGGGTTGCTCGGCGGACCGGCCTTTCCCTGGCGCATCCTGGATTCGCAGACAACGAAACTCTTCGGTGCGGCAATCGTGCCCTCCTGGGCTGTCACACTGACCGATCCGGTCGGCAGCGGATGGATCCGGGGCCAGCTGGCCTTCGGGGCGGAACTGCTGACGTTCCGCATGCACCAGCCTGTGACGGCCTACGGCGTCGGCCTTTCGCCGAAGCTGCGATACACGTTCACCGGATGGGACCGGCTGCATCCCTATGTGGATGGCGGCGGCGGGCCGATCTGGACCGATCTCGGCGGAAGCGTGCCGGAGGAACCGGGGCAGTTCAACTTCGTCGTCTGGGGCGGAGCGGGACTGTCATGGCAGGCCACTCCGGAGTGGTCGGTGAATGCGGGCGGGCGGTTTTATCACATCTCCAACGCCGGCACGCGCCACCCGAATTCCGGTTTGAACTTCGGCATGCCGTTCGTGGGCCTCACGCGGTCCATTCCCTAGCCCCGGCACTTGCAATGGCCCATTGCTCCCCGTAAGCTGGCTTTGTCACTGATAAGTGATCAGTAACGGGTGATGAGCGGGAGCGTCGAGATGCAACGGACGAAATTTTCTAGCCCATTGCCTCCCTTCCGGTCACCCATCACGCATCACCCATCACCCATCACGGCTTGAGCCATGGCGACTGCTCCTCGCGACTACTATCAGGTGCTCGGTCTCGCCCGGACCGCCTCCGCCGACGAGATTAAAAAGGCCTACCGCCGGCTCGCACGCCAATACCACCCGGATCTGCACAGCGGTGCGAAGAAAGCCGAGATGGAGAAGAAGTTCAAAGAGCTGAACGAAGCGCACGAAGTCCTCTCCGATGCCGACACACGCAGGAAATACGACCAGTACGGCGCGCAGTGGGAACAGGCCGACGCGTTCGAGAAGGCCCGGCAGCAGGCCGGCGCGCGCGGGTATGGCGCGCAACAGGGATTCGGCGGACAGACCGCGGGCGGCGGATTCGCCGGCGGAGACTTCTCGGATATCTTCGAGAATCTCTTCGGTGGACGCGGCCAGACCGGCGGGCCGCGAGGATTCTCCGCGCAGGGAGAAGACCTGGAGACCGAAGCGGAACTGACGCTGCGCGAAGTGCGGGACGGCGTCACCAAACGGGTGAACTTGATGGAGCCGGTGCCCTGCGCGACCTGCCGCGGAAGCGGGGAAGTGCGCGGACGGCCCTGTCCGGGCTGTAGCGGCTCCGGCTCCAGCCTGTCCTCGAACTCGATCGAGGTGAAAATTCCGGCCGGCGTGCAGGACGGCACCCGCGTACGGGTGGCCGGCAAAGGACAGGCGGGCCGGAACGGCGGCAAGCGGGGCGATCTTTACCTACACGTGACGATCCTGCCCGACACCGTCTTCCAGCGCGAGGGCAGCGATCTCCACGCCACGCTGCCGGTGTGGCCCTGGGAAGCGGCCCTGGGCGCCGAGGTGATGGCACCGACGCTGGGCGAGCCGGTGCGGGTGAAAATTCCCGCCGGGAGCCGCGCCGACGGCAAACTGCGATTAAAGGGCAAGGGGCTGCCGGCGGCCTCAGGCGGATACGGCGATCTGTTCCTCACGTTGCAAATCGTGATGCCGTCCTCGCTCTCGGACGAAGAACGCAAACTCTACGAGCAACTCGGCCGGATCCGACGGCCCGATCCGCGAACCGATGTGCTCAACGCGGCGCGACGCGGATGAGCACAGGCCACGGTCGCGGGACGTTCGGCAATCCCGGTTCGGTTTGTGCGATAATGAACCTCGATCATCGACTGATCGGCTTATTCACCTTAAGGAGGACGGCATGAAGAAGACGGGACTGATCCTGGGCATGGTCGCGGTCGTGGCGCTGACACTGGGACTCTCGGGCGCGTGGGCCAACGAACCGGGCTACGGCGGCGGGAAAGAGGGCCATGGAGGCGGAGGCCACGGGATGATGGGTGGCGGCCACGGCATGGCGATGAAGCACAGCGGCGCCGGCCATTTGATCCGCCACCTCCTGAAGCACGAGAAGGAAATCGGATTGACGGCCGACCAGGTGGCCAAGCTGAAAGAGATGCAGTTGAATCTCGACAAGATCCGCATCAAATCGGAAGCCGACATTCAGATCGCCGAGCGCGAACTCAAAGCGCTCACCGATGACGAAAAATCCGACCTCGGCGCTATCGAGGCGAAGTTGAAGCAAAGCGAGGGCATGCAGACCGCCCTGCGGATGACGTCGATCAAAATGCGCCGCGAGGTGCTGGGCCTCCTGACCGCAGAGCAGCGCGCGAAGGAAAAAACCGAGCACGAGAAAATGATGCAGCAGCACAAGGGCATGGAAAAAGGAAATCCGCATGGCGGCGGCATGGCCAATCCGCACGGCGGCGCGATGAGCGGCAATCCGCACAAAGGCATGGGCGCCACGCCGGCACCGCCGTCGGACATGAAGACGCAGTAACATCCGCCCTGACGCTGACCCAGGAGGCCGGATTCCACAGGAGGTGCTCATGAAACAGCGATTCATTCCCTCACTCATCGCGGCGGGAATCCTGCTCGCGCTGGCGTCGCCGGCCTGGAGCGACAAGAAAAAGGACGAAGAAGGCGACATCGCGACCCTGGCCAAAGAGGCCAAGGTATCGATCGAGCAAGCCATTAAAACAGCTGCCGAAAAAGTGCCCGGTACCGTGGTCGAAACAGAACTCGAACGGAAACACGACAAAACCGTCTGGGAGGTCGAAATCCTCGGCGCGGACGGCAAGGTGACGGAAGTGCACATTGACGCCGTGACCGGAGCGGTCATCGACGTCGAAGCGAAGAAAGACGAGAAACACGGAGAGAAAAAGAAGGAAGGCAAGAAAGGGAAATAGTCACATCATGCCGAAGGAACTGAAACTGAAGAGTCACGATCTGTTGGTCGGGCCGGACCGGGCACCGGCGCGCGCAATGCTTAAAGCCGTGGGATTCACCGACGAGGATCTCGCACGCCCGATCATCGGCGTCGCCAACACCTGGATCGAAGTCATGCCCTGCAACTATCACCTGCGCCGGTTGTCCGAGCGGGTGAAGGCCGGCATTCGCGCGGCAGGTGGGACACCCATTGAGTACAACACGATCGCCGTGTCGGACGGCATTTCGATGGGCACCGAAGGCATGAAGGCGTCGCTGATCAGCCGCGAGGTGATCGCCGATTCGATCGAACTCGTGGCGCGCGGGCACCTGTTCGACGGCGTTGTGGCGCTGTCCGGCTGCGACAAGACTATTCCCGGCACCGTAATGGCGCTGGCGCGGCTGAATCTGCCGTCGGTCATGCTCTACGGCGGCTCGATTATGCCCGGGCAGTTCCAGGGGCACGATGTGACGATTCAGGACGTGTTCGAAGCAGTCGGCAAACATGCGTCTGGCAAGATGACGAACGCCGAGTTGAAGGAACTCGAAGATCACGCCTGCCCGGGGCCCGGTGCCTGCGGCGGACAATTCACGGCGAATACGATGGCGATCGCGTTCGAATTCCTCGGTATCTCGCCGATGGGCCGCAATGGTGTGCCGGCCATGGACCAGAAGAAAGACGACGTGGCGTTCGAATGCGGAAAGATGGTGATGGACCTCTTGAAGCGGGACCTGCGGCCGCGCCAGATCATCACACGGAAATCGCTGGAGAACGCCATCGCCGCCGTGGCTACAACCGGCGGTTCGACGAACGCCGTGCTCCATCTCCTGGCCGTCGCCCGCGAAGCCGGCATCAAGTTGAGCATCGACGATTTCGACACGATCAACCGCAAGGTGCCGCTGCTGGCCGATCTGAAACCGGGCGGGCGGTTCGCCGCCGCGGATCTGTACGCAGCCGGCGGCACGACGCTGGTGGCGAAACGGCTGCTCGACGCTAACATCCTGCATGGCAATCAGCCGACGGTCACCGGCCGGACGATCGGCGAAGAAGCCAGGAGCGCGACCGAAACGCCGGGACAGCAAGTTTTACGGCCGCTGTCCAACCCTATCAAGAAAACCGGCGGACTCGTGATCCTGAAAGGCAACCTGGCGCCGGAAGGCTGCGTGGTGAAGGTCGCCGGCCATTCGATGACGACGTTCCGCGGCCCGGCGAAGGTCTACGACCGCGAAGAAGACGCCTTCGTGGCCGTGCAGTCGAAACAGATCAAAGCCGGCGATGTAGTGGTGATCCGGTACGAAGGTCCGTCAGGCGGACCGGGCATGCGGGAAATGCTGGGCGTGACCGCGGCCATCGTGGGCGCGGGGTTAGGCGACTCCGTGGCGCTGCTGACCGACGGGCGATTTTCCGGCGCCACGCATGGTCTGATGGCCGGCCACGTCGCACCCGAAGCCGTGCGCGGCGGTCCGATCGCCGCCGTAAAGAACGGGGATGTGATCACGTTCGACATCCCGAAGCGGCGGCTGGATGTCGCCCTCTCGGCCAACGAGATCAAGGCACGGCTGAAAAAAGTCAAACGGCCGGTTCCGCGGTACACGTCCGGCGTCATGGCCAAGTACGCGCGCCATGTCTCATCGGCCTCCGAAGGGGCGATCACGAGCTAGCGGTTTACCAACTCGCGGGTGGGATCCTGAACGGATCGGAGCGTGTATGGAACACGCGAAGGGTCGTCGTCCGCGACTATACAGATGGTCGTCGTGGGCGCATGCGCCGCCATGTATTTCGATAGCGCATACTGGAAGAGCAGCACACCGATCATTTCCATGCTTTCCTGTACAGTCGTACTGATGGCGTGCATCACGCTATAAATCCCGTACAGGTAATCGATACGCCCCTCGATCAATTCCGTTCCCAGCGCGCCTCCCACATACACCACGCCGGCAAAAACAAATTTCCAGCGCGTGCCGGACGGCAGCGCACCCAGAAACCGCAGATAGGAGAGGCCCACGGCAAGGACCAGCAACGCCCAGGCCACGACCCAGGGATAGTTGAGATAGCCGCCCAGAAAGGCTGTGCCCTTAAAAATCGGCCGGAGCAGCGGGATGGTGAATTCGTGAATGCTTGCCGCTTCATCCAGGGAAAGAAAACAAAAAATTCCCGCCAGGCCCATCCAATGACGGGCAAAACC
>OMJK01000142.1 GCA_900299325.1 Nitrospiraceae bacterium
GAACGGGCGACCTGCGGTTTACGAAACCGCTGCTCTACCAACTGAGCTACGCCGGCAACCGTGAAGACTCAGGCGGGACGAACGATCATCTTGATCGGCAAATCGAGGCCATCATACCGGCCACTGTACGGACTGTCAACGAGACCGGTCGCTTCGTGCAGACACATCCATCGTTCAAGGCCCGGTCGTCACACCGGGCGTTGCCGGCGGCGATGACGGAGTCGGTTCCGACGGCTCGGGCTTCTTCACAACCGGCGCCGGTTTGGGATTGTTGCCCTTGGCAAGCGGCTGCATCCGAACCAGCGCGCCTTGTCCCGCGGGAGGCACACACACCGGCTCCTGTTCGTTGCTGAACTGCTCCCGTGCCATGTGGCTCACACGGCTGCCGGCGTAGGTGCAGAGTTCACCGGCTGCCACGGTTCCGTCGCGGTCCATGTCGGCCGCCCCCTGAAGCCCCTTGAGCAGGTGATAGGTAAAGAGCCCGTGCCGGCCCCGTTCATACGCATGGGCCTCCTGCAGCGACCGGTTGCCGACCATCCACATGATCTGCTCTTTCTTTCCGCCCGTGCCGGAGTCCCACACCGCGGCCGCGCTCGTCCCCGGATCGGAGCCGGGCGAAGGATCGAGCGAGACATCGAACATCAGAACGGCGCGATGGATGGACAGCCGCGCCAGCGCGTCCTGCAACCGGCGGACGGAATAGACGCGCCCGATGGCAGACGGCCCCCCGTCGAATGGGATAAGCGACACCGCGCCGGTCACCCCATCCACCAGTGCGCGGCCGGAAAAAAACACATAGACCACGGCGGCCGGATCGGCCCGCTTGGGCAGCCAGTCCTCGAACGTGTCGACGAGATCCTGTTTGAGCGCATGCGTGTCGACCAGCACACGGACCCGTTCGTGGGGCACACTGCCGATCGATTTGAGATAGTTCGCCATCACCTCGGCATCACGCGTCGCGTACTTCACCATCGGCACCTGCTCGTCCCGGAACCGGCCGACGCCCACCGATACGACCACGGCCTTCGGTTGCTTGAGCGCCGTCACCGGCTTGGGCGGCTGATCGATATCGCCGCCCCCGTCGCTGTCTTCCACCTTGCCCGATTTGAACTGAACGGCGACTTTTTTGGCGGGCGGCGCCTGCGTGAGCGGCGACGCTGCCCGCAGACTCAGGACCAGTTCGCCGCGCAACGACTCTTTGAGCGCGCCGATAGGCTTCGACGTCGTCGCGCGCTTGATCTCGCCGGGCTGCAAATCGCCGACCGAAATCGTCGACGGCAGGTGCGCCGTCAAGGCCGGTGTCCCGCTGATCGCCACCTCCACACCCCTCGCCTCGACCAGGCCGTCGTTCTTCACCTCGATCTCGATGGTCAGCGACTCCTCCTGCTGAAGCACCTGATCGCGATTTTCATCCCGCACAATCGCCCGGAACGTCAGCGTCGCCGCATCGGCAGCCGGAGCGCCGAACAGCTGTGGCGACGCCTCGGACGCCGGCGGCGACGACATCACTCCGGCGGTCCCCAGCGGAAACCCCGGGTCCACCCGATCCGTCGACACCGCACCCGCCATCGCTCTCGGCTGCCCGCTCGCATGGGCTTCGGCAAAATCTCGAATGCGGATGGATTCCCCGATATGCCGGGCCATACCCTCCGCGACCAACTCGGCTGCTTCTTTCGCCGCCGGATCCAGCCCTTTGACCTCGCACGAATTCTCGGTGACCTGCACATCCCCGTATCCGGCGCTTTGCACCTTCTGGGAGAACAGCGCGACACCGTGCTCGTCGAAGAACGAGGCGTCTAACCCCAAGGTGAACGTCACCGGATAGCTTTTCTTCGTCTGCCCGAGAATCGCCAGATCGATCTGTTTGATGCCCAATTTGATCTCGAGCGTGCCGTTGGGATGGTCCCTGGGCCCGCCCGGCTGATCGGGTGTGAGCGCGCTGAAAACCCGTCCGGTTTTGCGATTGATCGCGTCGGTCAATGTCCCGGTGATGTCGTAGGTCGCCGCCTTCCCGCAAGCATTCTGATACCCAATCGTCGCGTTCGTCAGCTCGCGGGAGAACCGGATGGTGGGATTTAAGACGATGATGGGAACGCCGGCCAGTCCGTCGGAGCGTTTGAATAGGAAACAACCCGGCACCGCAGCACACAGCGCCGCAAGCAGACAAATCGCCGCGGCACCCCGCACCCGCCGACGGAACCGAACCGAGACTGGACCTGCCCTTTGCACCCTTTCGTTATACCGAAACGCAGGGAGCAGCACAACGCCGGCCTCGAATTGACAGGCCTCACCCCCTGGTCTAAGGTTTCACCCATGCCCCATGACACGTCGCCGTCCGAACCACAGCCGCGCACGCATCTCTGGCCGGCACTCGGCCGGTTGATCCGGATCAGCAATCAGACCGGCACACTGCTGCTGCTCTTCCCGACGCTGTGGGCGCTGGTGCTGGCCGAACGGAATCTGCCGTCTCTCCGGCTTCTGCTGACGTTCATCGCCGGCGCATTTGTGATGCGCAGCGCCGGCGTGATCCTGAACGATCTGGCAGATCAATCCTTCGACCGGCATGTCGCGAGAACCACGGCCCGTCCGCTGGCATCGGGAGAATTGCGCCGGTCCCAGGCGTGGCTCCTGCTCGGACTTTTGCTCGTCGTCGCCGGCGGGCTCGTGCTGACGTTGAATCGCCTGGTCGTAACACTCGCGCCAACGGCCGTTCTGCTGGCCGCGCTCTACCCGTTTGCCAAACGTATCGTGCATGTGCCGCAAGCGGTGCTGGGCATCGCCTTCGGTTGGGGTACGATTATGGCCTGGGCGGCGGTGCAGGAACGACTCGAGGCCCCGGCCTGTTGCCTCTTCGGCGCCACCATCGCATGGGCCATTGCCTACGACACAATCTACGCAATCCAGGACCGCGAGGACGACCGGCGCATCGGCGTCAAATCCGCCGCCCTCTGGTTCGGATCATGGACCTGGCTTGCCGTGGGAACTGCGCTGGCAGCCATGCTGCTCCTGCTCGGCATAGCCGGATACCTGGCGCACATCGGGTGGAGTTACTACGGGATGCTGTTCGGCGTGGGAATATTTTTTGTCAAACAGGCGTGGGAACTGCGTGGGGCCATCGACCCGCGGCAGGCCTTCCGTATGTTTCAGGCCCACACCTGGGCGGGCGCGGCCATCCTTGCAGGGCTGGTGGCAGGATTCGTACTATAACCGTTGTTAGCTCGCCGGCTTGACGGCAGCAGGAGCCTCGTCCGCTTTCGGTGCGTTCAGCGTGCCGAGGTACATCGTCACTGCCTTCGCATCCGCATCGCTCAGCCCCAACGCCGGCATTCTGGTCTCCGGCTTCATCGCTTGCGGATTTTTCACCCAGCGATAGACCCAGGTTCCGTTGAGCCGGAACCCGGCCCGGTCCAGCGCCGGTCCGACCTTGCCGCCCTCGCCGCCGAGGCTGTGGCAGCCGTTGCAGCCGTATTTGTTGGCATAGAGCCGCTTGCCGGTTTCCGCCGCCTGAGCGGCCTGATCCGGAGTCATGGTCATATCCGGTCGTGCGACGTTGACGCCCTTGCCCGGTCGCATGGAGAAGTTGGTCAGCGCCGTCTGGGCCGCATCGAGCGCCTTCTTGGCCTGCCCCATTGCCGCCTGCTCCTTGGCGTAGGCGGATTCATCGACGTCGACATCTTTCTTCAGCGCGGCGCTTTTCTTCTCGGCCTCTTCGCTCGCCTTCTTTTCCGCCGCTTCGTAGACCTGCTTCGCCTGATCGAACGCGCCCTGCGCGGTCTGCACTCCGGCCGCCAGTTCCTTCTTGCGCTCGTCCACCTTGAACTCGAGCTTCATGCCGTGAAGCGTGCGTACGTATCCGACGATCGCCCAAATTTCTTCTTCCGACAGAGTGTACTTGAACGTCGGCATGGTCGGCACGGCAAAGTCGTCGTCGCCGATCTTGTCACCGCCGGGGCTGGTGTCCTTCATGTCGCGCGAAACGGTATTGAAAATATCCTCGTCCTTGAAGGTGCTCATCTCGGACTTGTTCGAGAGATCTTTGGGCTTAGGATCCGGCATCGAAGACCAGTTAAAGCCCTCGTTCTGCCGGCCATGCTCGCCGTGACAGTGCATGCAGTAATGGGCGTACAACTCCTGGCCCTTTTTCTGTTGCTCGTTGGCGCAGCCGCCGGCGATCAACGCCCCGATCCCAGCCAGGCCGACAAGCGCCCCCCAGAGTTGAAGTCGTGCGGCGCTCATGCTGACTGCCCTTTCTTGAGTTTGCGGATTAACACGAATTGAAACCCGGCGGCCAACCCCACCGCCAGTACGGCATACAGATACGGCGAGTAATCCGGCGGCGGCTCGGCGCGGAAATACCACCAGGACGACACGGCTTTTTGCGAGCCTTTCTCCACCAGATCGCCGGCCCCGTCCTTCCGGCCGTCCCAAACTGCAAAGGCGATGTTGATGAACTCGCCCGGCTTCACCTGCACGTCTTCATCGGGATGGTCGTTCGAGAGGCTGCGGGAGAAGACAACTTTCCAGGTGCCGTTCGCGTATGCGCCCTTGGCGCTCACGTCCTGATGCGCCTGCGCTTTGAGCGTGCCAAACCCTTTGGCGTTCATGTCGACGGCTTTGCCGTCCTTGTTTCTCCAGAACCAGATGTTGACCGGGCCGCCTTCCACCTGTGCCATCGGCTGGCCGTGCGCAAAGTGGGCCTTCTTGTCGCCGACCATGAATTCCAGCGCCGCGCCGTCGTCAGGATTCTCCGTCGGATCGGCATACTCCAACAGGATGGCAACTTTACTGCCGTCGTGTAGGGCTCGAACCTTCACATCCTTGACCGTCACTTCCTGAATCCGGTTCTGCCAATGGACCTGCGGAGACAGGGGGAACTGCGCCGCCGGCGCGCTGGCCCAGGCTGCGGCGTTGGGATCGTCGGCCGGCAACGTGCCTTTGACCATGCCGGCCCGTACCGCCACGCTCTCCTGAGCAAAGACAGCCATCGGCCCGCCGACCACCGCTGCCAGCACCACCGCCCCGCCGACCGCCC
>OMJK01000143.1 GCA_900299325.1 Nitrospiraceae bacterium
GATCGGGCGCATGTGACTTCCGTTGATCCGCCGCCTGATCGCTGCGTGGCTCTTCACGGTTGAAGATGGGGGCGATCGATCGCTATACTTTCCCCATGCCGAAACCAACCGTCGCCGAAGTCGAACAACGCCTCTCGACGGTGCAGTGCGCCATCTGCAAAGGGTCCAGCTTCGGGATCGATCAGCGGTTCATGCAGGCGGACGGCGAATGGCGGGGCATCTGCAAGAAGTGCTTCTACAGCTTTCCAATCTACACCGACATGGAGTTTTACCTGCGCACCCAGCCGGACGTGCCGTACCGGCTGAAAGACATCTCCTGCACGGCTTGCAACCATCGCGGGGTCAGCCTGGATTTCCGCGCCACCATGTCCGTGCGCGAAGCCATCTACTTCGTCACCTGCGGCGGCTGCAAACGAACTTTTCCTGAAAAGTCCTCGCTGGAAGCCTTCGAATAGCTCCCTTTACGCCGCTTGCGTGGTGTATACTCTAAGCATGAGTTACGATCCCAAAAAGACCGACCCGGAAGAAACCCCCAAGGCCCGCAAAGAGATCCCGTTGATCTCCGTACCGAACGACCGTGACATGATCGCAGCGGAAATGGAAGAACTCTTCGACGAAGACCGCGTCTCACACCAGCACGGCAGCTCCGAACCGGAAGCGGATTAATCTCTTTCTAAACTCTTCCTCAATCAGCAAGCGGAGCTCCAGCCTCCGCACCTTCCGGCACGACCCCTTTGGGTTCCAGCGAGCGGAAACCTTCTGGAATTCCTTCAGCTGCGATCATACGGTCGCAAGGCTTCAGTCAGTTCCAGCTTTCCATCTCGCCGGAACCTCAATGGGTCCCCGTGCCTCCGGTGAAGTCGGCTGTCCCTCCCGCTTGCTGCTTTTAATTAAACGAAAAGGCGACGAGTCGCTTATAGACCCGTCGCCTCCGAGACTATGACTATTTCGTTTAAAAGACGTAGAAGGCTATACGATTCTTTTCCAGCGCTTGAATGCCTTAACATCTTCCATTGCCAAATTAAACCATTCACCCTCGCCGCGTTTCTCCTCAAAACGCTTGTGCCAATATGCTTCGACACCGACGGGATCATCAGTCTCGATATAGTGAATGGTCTTCGGCGGCACAGGAATTTTGATCGCAAGTTCGCTTGTTCGCCGCCCTACAGAGCTTGTTCGACCTATTTTGTAATGCGGGCCAGACTTCAACAAATAGACAAAGCCGATTGAGATTCGTGAGCCTATGTCGTTATCGTCGTCGCCTTCGGCTTGGCTCGATGAGCGCCTAGTCGTGGAAAGAATTGCGGTAATGTCGTCAAAGCCTGGCTCTCGATGACAATACTCAGTGACCATTTCAAGAAGTTTGTCCTTCCCTCCGAATCGATCAAAGACGGTATGACTTGGGAATGCCTTGTCCTTCTTCGCCTTACGGCGAAGCTCACCCCCAATCGGGACCCTACCTAATTCTCGAATTAAACCGATATAGACCTGGACCACATGGTCATCGGTTAACTTAGATTGGAATTTGTTGGGAGCATATCCAGCTTCAACCAGCGCATCGCTCCAGCGCAACCAGATAAATGGATTCCAGTCTGATTCCTTAATCCCAGTTTCGCTCTCGAATGCTTGTCTGCCAGGAGGGTTTCCTCCGCTGGCCTTAGCCATACGTCGAATATCATTTAGAATGCGGTTCTTATCAACGGGCATCGCTCACGTAACTCTCAATGGTGTGTTCTCAAATTACGCCAAATCCTATTCGCTTTCTTGGCCAAGAGCAAGAACGCTAGGTAGGAATCTTGGGGAGCCTGGCCCGGTCCACGAGCGACCGATCCCGTTTCCACCCTCTCTCAAGGAAGCGTGCGGCAACGAATGACTTGCGCGGGGCGAATCTTCCGAGCGGGGACAGCCTATCAGCGGTCTGTCCCTGCCCCACTCCCTTACTAAGGGCGGCCTGGTCGATCTCCTACTGCGCGCCTGCACCGAGCACAACCCGCAACTTGAGAATACGATCACTCCGAGTGCGCGGTGCGCGAGCAAGGGAGATTGACCGGACCGCCCATTCTGCTGGCATTCAGACAGACCGAATAATCTCCGCCGTTCCCTCGGCCGGTACTCGTTGAAGCACCGCCCCGTCTTTTCTCTGCAATCCTTCGAGCCGCACAAGCGTACCGCGCTTTAGCTGATCCCAATCTTGGTTACTCATCGACTTCAGGCGATCCTGCCGCCCGATTTCGCTTCGCCCCAGTTCATTGCACACCCACACCCGGGACTCGCCTTTCATTACACGTAACTCACTGACGACCCGATAGACATCAGGCTTCCGCTCGACGATCGTTTTGCCGTCTTTGCGCAGGAGCAAATACGAATATTTCAGTGCGTCTTTGATGAAGCCAACTTCGTCGTCGATTTGTTGGATCGACGCCGGTGGCTCCCACGCACGTTCCTCGTGGCACCAGTCATGTGGATTCACCAAGGCCGGACAACTATTCTCATGGAGGCACGGACTATAGACCGTGCAGCGTTTCTCCTTGAGCAACCGGTCACGAACCTGATGGAGCGCACGCGAGGTACCCCGCAAGGCCGGCTCGACAATCATTATGGTGCCGTGTGGTGCAAGCAGCGACAACAACTCCGTGACGAGACCGGCTCGCGCTGCAATCGGATCCTTTGCGTCGGCATGAATCTCGTTCAGACAATTCGCGACGATCACGAGATCGAACGGAGCGCCCTGTTGAACCTGTTCCCGCCAGGTTTTCCGATCGAGATCGCTCTCACAGATTGTGAGCGTAGCATCTGTGCCGCGAGTGGCTCGGCAGTACGAATTCCATAGCTGCTCGGCCTGGCGAAGCGCGGCTGGTGCACTATCCACTGCAACGACCGATAACTGACCGGCGATCTTTCGTTGGTGCCACCAATCAAGAACGGCCAGCGCCCCCGTGCCCGGACCTGATCCGAGATCCAACACCGAGAACCGCCCATCCGTTTCCGGCGTAGGCATCTCGTCCAACAGCACTTGGATCTTGCTCAGATTGACTGGCAGGAAATATTGGAGATACGCAGCGGCTAAGACCGGATCTTCGAGGTAGGGCCGGCTGAGTCCGGCTCGTTCCTTCGTAAAAATCCGCGACAGTTCTTCCACCGCTTGCACCACCCGATCGTGCGACATACCAGTTTTCTTAGCCAGTTCATCGATCGTGTTCAGAAGCGGCGGCGAGACAGTGGCGTTGAGGCGTTGCATCGCCCTAGTGTATGCTCACCGTATCACGGAGGACAACCATGACGGATGATATCCTGAAGGCCTATAAAGATGTCGAAGCGGCCGTGGAACGCTACATCAATCTCCTGCATGCGCACGTCACGATGTTGCAAAACGTGGAACCGCCCGGCTCCGACAAGGTCGTACGCATGACGGCCGGATCGAAAGCCATGACGGACAGCGCCGCGATCTATCTGTCCTACGCCAAGTATGTGGCCTACGGCATGCCGGCGAGCGAAGAGATGATGGGGGACGAGATTCAGGGGTAGAGAACGGTCTATTCGGTCTATCTGGTTTCTCTGGTCTGTCTAGTCAGGCAACCAGATAGACAAGACAGACCAGACAGAAAACAGGAAGGGCCTCTCAGGTTGTTGTAGCCTGAGAGGCCCTTCCTGTTTGACTTTCGTCTCTTGTCAGATACTGCGCATGAAGTGGGCCACGTCGTCCGGATTGACGGCTCCGCCCATGATCTGCGACATCGCCACATTCGTGGACTTCTTGCCGGTCAGACCGGACTCGACTTCGTCCACGATCAATTCCACCGGCATCGACTGACCGCCGTACACGCGCGGGCCGCCGATGATCTTGGCCTTGGAGTAGCCGTAGATGGCCGTCGCGACTTCCTTGGCCAGCCAGCCGACATAGTTGAATTCCGGCACGACAATCAGCTTGGCGGTCTTGCAGAGCTCGCGCAGTTCCTTCGTCGGGAACGGACGCAGCGAGCGGACCTTGATCAAGCCGACGTTCAAACCCTTTTCCTTGCAGAGGCGGACGGCTTCACGCGACTGCGCTGCGGCGCTGCCGGACGCAATGATGATCGCATCGGCGCCCTCGACGTTCTCCGCCGTCAGCATGCCACCCATATACTTGTTGATGTACTTCTTGGAGCGCTCGACCGCCGCCCACACTTCCTGTTGCCACACGGCGTGAATGTTGTACGCCATGAAGTTCGACTTCTGGACCGGGGCGTCGCGGGACAACCGAGCGGGAGGATTCTCCGCATCGAGCACCGGCACGGCGCCACGCCACGCTTCGCGCGGCGGGAGCTTGATGCCGCGATCCTGCATCCGCACATAGCCGCGTGCGTGCGTGACGAAGAATCCGTCGCAGCAGACACCGACCGGCAAGGTCACATCGTTCTTTTCGCTGATCGTGAAACCGGCCATCGTGAAATCGAACATGTCCTGCTGGTTCTCGGCGTGGAACACGATCATGCCGCAGTTCAGCAAGTACGACACTTCGATGTTGTCCGGCTGAATGGCGAGCGGCGCATTGACCACGCGGCAGGTGAACATGGCCACGACCGGCAGGCGGTGGCCGGGCCAGGAGGCAATGCCTTCCAGGCCGCGCAACGTACCGGGGCCGGCCGTCGCCGTATAGCAGCGGACGCCGGAACGCGAGCCGCCGGCGATGGCCGCCATCACGCCGACTTCTTCCTCACCGCGATAGTATTCTTTCACATAGCCTTCGCCATAGAGCACGCCGACGAGCTGCATGGTCTCGGATTGCGGAGTGATCGGATAGGCAATGGCCAGATCGACGTTCGAGCGACGGATCGCTTCCTTCGCCGCTTCGCTGCCGGTGATGAACTCCTTGGTCCGCGGCGCCTCGAGAAACATGTACTCGGGCGTCACGATCTTTTGCTTTTTCGCGTCGGCATGTGGATCTTTCTTTGCCGCGCTGGGAGGAGCCGCCACGCTGGTAATGGGATCGCCCTGGGGATTGGTTTTGACTTCGGTCTCGCTCATGATCGCACCTCTCTATCGGTGAGCCGCTGGACGGCCTACCCTTCTCGTTTCATGTGTTCGGCCGTGTGACCGAACATTGCCGCGCTGCCTGTGCCGCCTGGGGTCGGGGCAAACGTCATTGGATTCGTATGAGTCTTCCCGCCGTGCACTTTGGACTGCGTGCCGGTGAACCGCACATTCTCACCGCTGGCCGGCAGCTTGATGCCCATTTCTTCGCGAACTTTCTTGAAGATTTGCGCCACGCGCTTGATCTTGAGCGTGTCGGAATCGCGGATGGTCAACATCGCGTCTTCGTGGCCCTGCTCGGCGCAAATCGCCATCGTGCAGCAGTTCGTGCCCGCGCGGATCATCTTGAGCGTCAGATTCGCGTAATGGCAGTGCACGCCGATGAAGATGCAGGCTTCGATCTTGTTGCCCCAGATGGTCAGGTTGGGATGGTTGGGGTTAATGACTTCTTCCGGATCGATCTTCGGATACTTCGGCCGGTAGTCCGGCATCGGGATGATCATGACTTCCGGAATCTGCGCGGCGATCTCCAACGTGGCCTTCGCCTTTTCCACCGCGTGATCGTTCCAGGCCCAGAGCAACAGCGGTCCGGGGAAGATGGTGGCGTTCGGGCTCGTCAACATCTTCCGCGCCATCTCCTCGATGACGACTTCCTCATTCGGCTCGAGCAGCCCGTAAAACAGGCCCTGCCCGGGATCGGGCAGGTTGACGCCCAATTGCGCCGCTGACGGCGGATGGAACCCCGCCGGCCCCGGGACGATGATGCGCTCTCTGGTGTCTGTTGTTGCCACGCCCGTTCCCCTTTCCTGCGCTTACCCGACGACCGGACTGGCCAACACCGCCGTCGTGCTCTTCTCGCCATAAGTAATGTTGTCGGTCAAGGCCGCTTTCGGCAGCTGATCGATCATGATCATCTTGATGGCATTGTTCTTTGCCATGTTGTCGCAGACCCACACGCACTGCGCGCAGCCCTTGCAGCGGTCCACCGCCACATAGGCCGAGCCGTACTTGAAGCCCTTGTCCTTTCCCATCTCGTCGCTGTAGAGGATGGTGTTGGCTTCGGGGCAATACTGCGTGCAGAGCTTGCAGCTCTTGGCGGCGCAGATTTCTACGTTGATATCGGCTACGAGATAC
>OMJK01000144.1 GCA_900299325.1 Nitrospiraceae bacterium
AGAATCTGTTCAACGGTGTGACGCAACCGTGGCATGCGACCCTCCTTTCGGCCCGACCCTAACATAGGATCTGGACCCGTTTAAGGGGGCTAGGTCAGGCGCGCATCGAGAAAAATGCAACAAATATGCTTTTTCTCATCAGCGCTCTTACATGAGGCGGGATGGGCTTATGACAACAGACGGTCGATGATGCCTTCCAGTTCTTGCGCAGAAAAGTAGTGGATGTTGATTTTTCCGCCTTGACCGCGCGGATGAATCGTCACTTTCGTCCCCAGCCGTTTTTGCAATCTGGCTTCGATGTCCACATATTGGGAGTGAGACATGGCCTTGCGAGCCCGCTTGCGGCCGATCAGCGATGCCTCCACCAGCTTTTCGGTTTCTCTAACGGAGAGCGCCCGGTTGGCTACCACTTTGGCCACGCGCAACTGGCTTTCCGATGAATCAAGTCCCAGAATCGCCTTAGCATGGCCGGTGGAGAGTGTGCCGGCTTCGACGAGTTGTTGCACCTCAGGGCGAAGGTTCAACAGACGAACCGCATTGGACACAGAGGACCGGTCACGTCCGACCTTTTGTGCAATCGTGTCCTGGGTCATGCCGAATTCGTTCATCATCCGGGCATAGGCACGAGCGGTTTCCATCGGATTCAGATTTTCTCGCTGCAGGTTTTCGACAATGGCGAACAGCAATGACTCCTGGTCGCTACAATTTCGAACGACAACGTGGATCTTCTCCAACCCCGCTTCTTTGGCCGCCCGCCACCGCCGTTCCCCGGAAATCAGCTCGAACATCCCGTCGCCCTTGCGCCGGACCAGGATCGGCTGCAGCACTCCGGACTCCTTAATCGACGCCGTCAGTTCCGCCAGTTCACCGGGAGAAAACAGCTGCCGCGGCTGATAGCGGTTGGGCACAATGGCATCGATCCGCACGTGATGGGCATCTGCCGTCTCCACCGGTGGAGCAGGCTTGCTCGCCGGCAGCAATGCATCGAGGCCTCTACCGAGCGCTTTTTTCTCCATGGGCGAGGAACTCCTTTGCTAGAGAAAGATAGGCTTGCGAGCCCGAAGAAGCTGCATTGTACAAAATTCCTGGACGGCCATAGCTCGGTGCTTCGGCAAGTGTGACGTTTCGAGGAATCATGGTTTGATAAACCTTTTCTCGAAAATGAGATCGCACTTGCTCAACCACCTGGCGGGCTAAGGTATTTCTCGCGTCGAACATTGTCAAGACGATCCCCTCGAGGTTCAAGCCCGGGTTAAATGCCTGACAGACCCGATCAATGCTGCCGATCAGGCGGGTTAATCCTTCCATAGCGTAGTATTCGCACTGAACCGGAATCAAAACAGACTGTGCTGCCGCCAGCGCATTGATGGTCAAGATACCAAGCGCAGGAGGGCAATCGATAAAAATGAACTCGAACCGACTCCCAAGCTCATGCAGGGCGTCACGAAGATGCTGCTCGCGCCGATCAATATTGACCAGCTCAATTTCAGCTCCGGCCAGATCAGCATTGGCCGGAAGAATATACAGGCCATTGATATTTGTCTGCTTGATCGATTCTTCGCATTTTTTATCTTTAATCAAGCAGTTATATACTGTTTCCTTCAAAGAACTAGGATCTAATCCAAGTCCGCTCGTCGCATTGCCTTGCGGATCGATATCGACCAACAAAACAGATTTGCCTTGAATTGCTATCCCCGATGCGAGATTAACCGAAGTCGTTGTTTTTCCAACGCCTCCTTTTTGATTTGCAACCGCGACAATTTTCCCCATGACAGTTTCTTCTATTTTATCGCTGGTACGTTCCACGTGGAACATACCCACGGATTAGTTATGAACAGCGAGAACAGAGATCGTCCTTTTCCCATATTTTTTAGGAAGTTCAAATTCATATTCGCGAACAACAGAAATATCTGCTGGTAAGACCCGCCTATCTATCGATTCCGATAGATAGACGATCGCTTTTCCGGTTTTTTTCAGTAATTGACCAAGACATTTGGCTGTCACATCGAGCTTAAGAGCTCTAGTGACGACAAAGTCAAACGAACCGTGTACCGTTTTGTTGGTAAGCAATTGATCGACAGTTCCCTCAAACGTATGAATGTGATCAAGGTGAAGCCGTCCGATCATAAATCGAATGAACGACACTTTCTTATTTACCGGCTCAACAAGAGTCAATTCGAGGTCGGGGCGTACAATTTTCAGTGGAATCCCCGGGAAGCCAGCTCCCGTCCCAATATCAAGGAGCGTGGCGCTCTCTGGGATCCTATCGGCATTCAGTCCAGCCAGTGAATCGACAAAATGTTTAATGATGATTTCTCGATCCTGCGTAATGCTCGTGAGATTGATGGTCTGATTCCATCGTTTGAGTTGTTCAAGATAGGATAAAAATGCATCGATATGACCAGGATTGAGTGCAATCCCGATTTCATCAGCTGCCTGTTTCAGAAACGAGCCGAGAGGATCTGGCTGTTCCACGTGGAACAATTACGCCAACGTTGAAGGGAGGTCAAGAGGAGATTATTCGAAGCGGAATATGAAGACTTAGGAAGAGAGGTTACCGGTCTCTTGCGCTTTCCGCTTTTCCAGCGCAACCATCAGAAGTGAAATAGCAGCGGGTGTGACACCGGAAATTCTTGATGCCTGGCCGATTGTAGCCGGCTTGAACCGGGTGAGTTTTTCAGCAACCTCGCGAGAGAATCCCGATACAGAATCATAGTCGAACCACGACGGAATGGCTTTCAACTCCATTTTTTTAAATCGCGCAACCTGAGCCAGCTGCCGACGAATGTAGCCCTCGTACTTGATTTGAAGCTCAACCTCCTCGACAAGATCGGAATCATGTAACCGATCAAGTTCAAGCGCATCCAGCAACTCGCGGTACGTAGACTCCTGTCTTTTGAGAAGCTGCGCCACTGTCTGGGAAGACGAAATATCTTCCAGGTAGGTGCCTCTGACTTTCTCACGCACCGTGTCCGTCAGCGTCGGCCGCGACCGATTGAGTCGGGCGATTTCCCGTTCGACCGCCTCCTGCTTATCTAGTAATTTACAGTAGGTAATATTATTGATCAATCCGATCCGGTGGCCGGCTGCCGTCAATCGTGCATCCGCATTGCCGTGGCGGAGCAGCAGGCGATATTCTGCACGCGAGGTGAACATGCGATACGGTTCATTTGCGTCTTTCGTAATCAGATCGTCGATCAGCACGCCGATGTAGGCCTGTGCGCGGTCGAGCACGAGCGGCGCTTGTTCCTGCAATGCCAGCGCTGCGTTGATGCCGGCCATCAAGCCTTGCGCGGCCGCTTCTTCATAGCCCGACGTGCCGTTGATCTGGCCGGCGTGGTACAGGCCGCGCACGGGTTTTGTTTCCAGCGTCGGATGCAGCTGGCGCGGAGGGAAATAGTCATACTCGATCGCATAGCCGGGCTTCAGCATCCTGGCATGGCACAGTCCCGGAATCGTCTTCAGAACGGCCGCCTGGACGTCGATGGGTAGACTGGTGGAGATGCCGTTGGGATAATATTCAGGGGTTGTAAGTCCCTCCGGCTCGACAAAAATCTGGTGCCGCTCTTTTTCAGCAAACCGCACGACTTTATCTTCAATCGACGGGCAATACCGGGGTCCGACCCCTTCGATCACGCCGCTATACAACGGCGAGCGATCCAGGTTGTCCAGAATCACCTGATGAGTTTCCGCGTTCGTGTGGGTCAAATGGCAGAGGACTTGCGGAGTCGTAATCCGCTCCGTGCGATAGGAAAACGGCGGGGGTGGATCGTCACCCGGTTGCGGCGTCATCACCGAGAAGTCGATCGAGTCGCGGTCCAACCGCGGCGGCGTGCCCGTTTTCAGCCGTCCTACGACAAAGCCCAGATCCTTCATACAGTCCGACAAATGATCCGCGGCATGTTCGCCGGCCCGTCCTGCCGGAAAGTGGTTCAAGCCAATATGGATGAGCCCCTTTAAAAATGTTCCGGAGGTCAGAATGACCGCCCGTGCGCCCAGCCGGTCTCCCGATGCTGTGACGACTCCGGTAATGGCCCCGCCCGCTGTCAGGAGCCGGTCCACCGTCCCTTCCACGATGGTCAGCTGGGGCTCTGCAGCCAGCGTTTCCTGCATCACCGAACGGTACAGAGCCTTGTCGCACTGCACACGCAGAGCTTTGACCGCCGGACCCTTGCTGGTGTTGATGAAGCGGAATTGAATGCCGGCCCGATCCGTGTTCCGGCCCATTTCGCCGCCCAGCGCGTCGATTTCTTTGACGAGGTGTCCCTTGGCGATGCCGCCGATGGCTGGATTGCAGGACATCTGCGCGATGCGGTCCTTTTGCATCGTCAGCAAGAGCGTCGACGCGCCCATACGGGCGGCGGCGAGCGCGGCTTCGCAGCCCGCATGGCCTCCACCCACGACGATGACGTCAAAATCCATGATGCTCCGCTACTTCCCGATACAGAATTCTGAAAAAATCCGTTCCAGCACATCGTCACTGGTGATTGCGCCGGTGATTTCTCCCAACGCATCCGCCGCAGCCCGGAGATCCACGGCGATCAATTCGGGTTGCAAGCCGTGATCGGCGGCTTCCTGCGCATGGTGCAGGGCGGTCCGGGCCTGCTGCAAGGCGGTGCGGTGTCGAACGTTCGCGACGGTGACACCATGGTCGGCCTCCCATCCGCCTCCGAACAAGCGGGCGCGTATGTGCGACTTGAGCGATTCGATGCCCGATCCTGTGAGCGTGGAGATCGGCAGGACGTCATCGTGCGTCAACCGCTGTGCGGCGGCAAGAACCGACGGGATCTCTGAGGCGTCGAGTACATCCACTTTGTTCACGACCACGATTCTCGCGGCGGCGCCATCCAACTGATCGGCCAACGGGTCATTGCCGACCAGTGCCTGGCCGTCCAAGACATGGAGTATGAGATCGGCGTCTTCCTGAGCCAGTCGTGTGCGCCGGATGCCCTCGGTTTCTACCAGATCCTCCGTCCGCCTGATTCCCGCGGTGTCGATGAGTGTGATCGACAACCCTTCCCAGGTCACCGATTCTTCGATCAGATCCCGCGTCGTTCCGGGTACGGGTGTGACGATGGCCCGGTCTTCCCGCAACAGACGATTCAGCAGACTGGATTTGCCGACGTTGGGGCGGCCCGTGATGACCACCCGTGCGCCTTCCCGCAACAGCCGACCGCTCTGGGCCGTCGCGAGCATGCGGTCGATCGACTCGCAGGTGTGCTGCAGAACGCCGAGGAGTTCCGTGCGCTCGACGAAGGCGATGTCTTCTTCTACGAAATCGATCCCGGCCTCGACATGGGCCAGAACCGACAGGAGCCGCAACCGCAGTCGGTCGACCTCGCGGCCGAGTTCTCCGCGAAGGTGGCGTTGCGCCACTTTCAGTCCCTGCTCGGATTTGGCCCGGATCGTATCCAGCACCGCTTCGGCCTGCGACAGGTCCAAGCGTCCGTTCAGAAACGCGCGCTTGGTAAATTCGCCCGGTTGGGCCAACCGCGCGCCGGCGGCCAGGCAGGCTTCGCAGAGCCGGGCGGTGATCAATCCGCTGCCGTGGCAATGCAGTTCCACAACGTCCTCGGCCGTAAACGATCGTGGAGCCTGCATGAATACGACAAGTCCTTCATCCAGGACATCGTGCGTCATCGCTCCAGAGGGTGATGCAGCAGAAGATTGCTTTGTGGATGTCGATGGGAAAATAAAATCGGCAAGGTGCAGTGTATGGGATGCGGTGGAGCGGAGGGCCTGTCCTGACCGCAGCCGGACTACCTGCTCGGCGACGGCCAGGGAGTTCCGACCGCTGATCCGGACAATCCCGACCCCGCCCTCGCCCACCGGGGTCGCTACGGCGCAAATGGTATCGTCGAGTTCCCCTCCTGCCGCCATTGCCACACTCGCACGGACACAGAGTTTGCAGATGGATCGCTCGCACAGGGCCTGCCGGCCTGCGCGGCGCGCGTTCAGGCCGATTCGCCGGCGCCCGCCAACACCGGCCGGCGCTTGAAAATATATCGATCCGTGACGATCTGCTGGCCGATGGTCAACACATTGTTCGTCAGCCAATACAGCACCAGGCCGGCTGGAAAATTGACGAACAGGAACGTCATGAACACCGGCAGGATCAACATGATTTTGGCCTGTGCCGGATCCATCGTCGTCGGCGTGATTTTCTGTTGGATCACCATCGTCGCACCCATGATCAGCGGCAATACATAGTAAGGGTCCTGGACCGACAGATCCGTAATCCACAACATGAACGGCGCCTGCCGCAAGTCGATCGTCATGTACAGGATGTTGAAGAGTGCCACGAACACGGGCATCTGAAGGACCATCGGCAGACAGCCGCCGACCGGGTTCACCTTGTGGTCCCGGTAGAGTTTAATCAACTCCTTGTTCAGTCGGTCGCGGTCGTCTTTGTATTTTTCCTGAATCGCGAGCACCTTCGGCTGGATCACCTGCATTTGCTTCATCGACTTGTAGCTTTTGAACTGCAGCGGGACGAACAGCATCTTGATGGCGACCGTCAGCAGGACAATGGTGATGCCGTAGTTGTGGGTGTAGTCGTTCAGAAACCGCAGCACATAGAAGATCGGCTTGGCCACCGCCTTGACGACGCTCCAACTGCCGAAGATAAACCAGCCGAAATCAATGGTGTCCTCAAGCCCGATCTGCAGATCGCGTAGGGTGTCGTACTCCTTGGGGCCGGCGTAAAGCCGGAAGTCGAGTGTCGAGCCGGATGCGGACACGGGCATCCGGACGCCGGCCGACACGAGTTTGTCGCCTTCTTTCTTGACGATGACGGCGGATCCCTGTTTCGGAATCAGCACGGACAGAAAATACTTGTCCTGCAGGGCGGCCCATTGCACCGAGCCGGCGCGCTCCGCCTCCGTATCGGGCGTTTCCTTCTCGACCTTCCCGTCGACCAGCGAGGCGGAGCCGATGAGTCCGATGAGCCCGTCTCCCCACTCCACAATGCCGAAGTTGGTGCCCAAACTCGCCCGCACCGCCCCCTCAATGCCTTTAGTCGTAACCGCCACATCGACCAGATAACTGTCAGCGTGAAACGTCAGCTGCTTTTCAATGGATAGGCCTGTGGCGGCGTTTGCATAGCGGAAGGTGACGTGTCCGACGGAATGAGGACGGTCCAGCGTCGAGAAATCCTTCTCGACGGAGTACAAGCCTGTGCCCAGTTCCTTGGAGACCGCCGTGTCGGCCGCCACGATCGTAAGCGGGCCGGCGAAGCCGCCACCTTGTCGAACCAGCTGGACAGCCTGACGTTCAGGCGTGCCGCTCCGGTAGCGGGTGAGTTCCCAACTCGTGAGCGCCGCACCGCGTGTGGTGAACTTCGCCTGGTATAAAGGCGTGTCGACGGCGATCACGTCTTCCGTTGCAGGGGCCGGCGCGGCCGGTACTTGATGCGGTTGCCCGACCGGCGGACGTGACGAATCCTGTTGCGTCGTAGTCTCTGTTACAGATTGGGAAGGGGCGCTTTGTGTGGGTTGAGTCGCCGCCGGTTCGGAGGCGGTCGTAGTGACGTCAGGTGGCTGAGGAGGAAGCCATCCGAGTTCTTTCAGAAGATAGTCGTAGCCGAAGATAATGGCCAACGACAACAACAAGAACACGACAACCCGCTGTTCCATTATCCCTCGATCCTTCTACGACGGCGGAAGCCGGTTATCGGACCGGGTCCGTTCCGCCCGGATGAAACGGATGGCATTTCATCAGGCGGCAAAGCGCCAGGCCCCATCCACGCACCACACCGTATCGCGTCACGGCCTCGATCGCGTACTGCGAGCAGGTCGGCTCGAACCGGCATGCCGGGCCGATCAGCGGCGAAATCACGGCCCGATACCCATGGAGCAGGCTGAGGCACAGTCGACGCATTTCAGTTCAGTCCGATCGCGGTCGCAGCAGGTGGCATCGCAGCAGCGAGGCCTCCCATATGCGTTTCAATTCTGCATAGGGTTGAATCAGCGCGTCCCGCTTAGGGAAAACCAACACCAGATGCCCCGGCAGCAGATCGTCATGACAGTGCCGCACCAGTTCCCGGAAAATCCGTTTGGCCTGATTGCGGCGGACGGCCACGCCGAACCGTCGCCCGACAATGATGCCGACCTGCGTTGCCGGATCGTCTCGCCGACAGGCAAGCAGATTAAACCAGTTCGTGGAAAGACGCCGGCCGCGTCGTTTCACCCATTCGATGTCCCGGCTTGAACGGAGAAACATCCCCCGATGCGTTGTCACGAATGACACGCCTTTCGTCCATCCGGCACGGCAGCGGTCAGGTGCGACCCCGGCGTTCGGAGATGTCCGACAAGCCTGAAAAAGAAATGCTCCCGCGAGAAGGGGGAGCCGGCGAGGCGCGACAGACGAGGGAACCGGTGCGCCGCCATGCGAAACGACGGCCTGAGCTCGTTAGACCGTTAAACGCGCGCGACCTTTCGCCCGTCGACGGGCGAGCACTTTCCGCCCGTTCTTCGTGCTCATGCGTTTGCGAAACCCGTGTTCGCGTTTCCGCTTCAATTTCGACGGCTGCTGGTAAGTAAACGACATGACGAAATCCTCTCTGACAAAAGGCCGATCGATTCACAAAACGGCGCATTATATATGAGCCGCTCCACACACTGTCAATTTTTCTGCTGACCAATCGGCTAGGTTCTGCACCGGTTATCCCGGCACGACAGTGATTTTGCGGCAGGAACCGACTCGCATTGGCCTCGACAGTCTGAGGCGCTTTTGCGCCGGCAGCACCAGATCGCCACAGAATTGCATGATACCGTCAGACAGTTTTAAATCGTAACGCGTTGATTTCTTGTTTGAAAGTTCTCATAATCCGCCGTGAATCCATGGCACTAAGCTTGCCAACAATCATTTGTTTCAATGACGTCAGAGTGCCGTGTTTACGGAGATTCTGTCGCACTTAACCATCATCCATTTCTCTCGCGATTATCAACGCGAGAACAGCAGAAGGGGGAATCGCACATGAGAAAGATCGTACTCTCCATCATCACGTTGTTCATGATGACGGCGTTCAGCATCGGCACCGTCGCGTGGGCCGAAGAATCGGCTCCGATGGCGCCTGCGGCCGCATCGGCTCCGGCGGATGCGGGCAAGAAAGACGGTGACAAGAAGGAACAGAAGAAAGGGAAGAAGGGCAAAAAAGGGAAGAAGGGGAAGAAAGAGCAGGAGAAGAAGGGCGAATAACTCGTCCGTGAAGGAACGATCAGCGGGCCTGGTGGTCTGAAGAAGTCGGACACGCAGGTTCGGGCAACTCACATTCACAGATTCGGTTCAGCCGATTGAGGAGAGAGCTATCATGAAAATCGTACAGATGTTGGGATCGGTCGCGGTCGCCGCGTTGCTGGTGAGCGGATGCGCGAAGCCTCCCACGGAGCAGGTTGCAGCCGCTGAAAAGGCGGTGTTGGAAGCGCAGCAGAGCGGAGCCACGATGTATGCGGCGCAGGACTACGCCAAGCTTGAAGGCGCCCTGGCCGCGATAAAGAGCGAAGTGACCGAACAGGACGGCAAGTTTGCGCTCCTGCGCGATTACGGCAAGGCAGAGCAACTGGCCACCTCGACGAAGGCCGATGCCGAACGCGTCAAGGCGGACGCGATCAAGAAGAAGGAAGAGGCCAAGGTCGGCGCGCTGCAGGCCCATCAGGTTGCTCAGGATGCCGTAAAGGCCACGCTGGATCTGGTCGCGAAAGCCCCGGTCGGCAAAGATCGGGCGGCCGTCGAAGCCATCAAGAGCGATGTGGAAGCGCTTAAGGCGTCGCTCAATCAGGTGCAGCTGGCGATCGACAAGGAAGATTATTTGAGCGCGCAAACCCAGTCCAAGGCAATTCAAGAGAAGAGCCAGGCGGTGTCGGCCGAGATTCAGAACGCGCTGGCCAAGGTCGGAAAAGGAAAACCCTCTGCGGCCAAGAAAAAGTAGGCTAGACTGGTATCAATGAATCGATGGCGAACGAATACGGGCTGTCTGGCCGCAAGTCTCTGCGCGGCGCTGCTGGCGGGGTGTATACAGGCGGTGCCGCAGGAGCTGGTCGATGCCATTGAAACGATCGATCGCGACTTGATTGCGCTACGCGCGCCCGAAATCGCCGCAGACGATTACGCCCGGTTCGTTCGCCAGTGGGTGCCCCTCAAGGCGCGTGTGCAATCGGAAGACGATCTCATCCGGTGGCCATGGGAAGCCAATCATCTCGAGGCGGATCTCCGCCGGTTGCACGAAGAAGGCGGCCAGGCCGTCGCCCGATTGAGCGACCGGCGGACACTCCAGCGCCAGGCGGTGGAAAGTAAGTTGGCGCGCGTCGAAGAACGGTTGCAGATGATGGCCTCTCATGTTGAAGCCATCGAAGGGCGGATTGTGCTTGGTGGCAAGCCGGTCCAGACCGATCTTCTGATGAAGCAGGCCCGCACGTTTTTCGATCAGCAGGATTATAACCGGTCGTTGCTCGCCGCCGAGCAAGCCGACCAGGCCCTGATCGCCCAGGCGGCGGTGCTGAGCCGTGAGTTGGGACGGTATGCCGATGAAGAGCGGATTGCCCGATGGCAGGCGCAGGCCAAACAGACGATCGAGTGGTCGCGGCATCAGCATTCGACGGCGATCGTGGTCAGCAAAGCCGACCGGGTCCTCACGCTCTATAAGAACGGACGGCCGGTGTTGACCCACCCGGTCCGGCTCGGGTTCAACGGCATGCGGGAGAAGCAGTACTCAGGAGACGGAGCAACCCCCGAAGGCCGGTATCGGGTCACGGCCAAGCGCGGCCAGGGGCAGACCCAGTTTTACCGGGCGCTTGTGCTGGATTATCCGAACGCGGAGGATCGGCGCCGGTTCGAGCAGGCGAAGAAGGCCGGCCGGATTCCGTCTGCCAAAGGAATCGGCGGACAAATCGAGATTCACGGCAACGAAAACGAGTTGATGGCCCAGACCCTCGGCTGTGTCATGCTGGACAATGCTCATATGGCGGCCCTCTTTGAGCGGGTCGAACCGGGGACGCCGGTCACGATCGTCGGCGCGCTGACCGGCCAGAACTCCGTGGCCTATGCGCTCGCCCAGTTGACTCATCGAGAAGAAGACACGTAAGCTATTTCGATGATACAGACGATCCGTTTTGTCCTCGCCGCGGTCGTCGGTCTTCTCGCTGCGACGCTCCCTCACAGCAGCCCGATTGCCCTGTCCGTCGCCGCGGTGTTCGAAGACGCGCCCGATCCGGAAAGCCCCGCCGCGCGCACGCTCCAGTATCGCTACAAAACGCTGGCGAAACAACTGGCGCAACTGGCGCCGGCCCAGCCGTACATCGTCGTCGATACGGCCCGGAATCACCTCTATATCAGGCGGCATGACGAGGTCCTGCTGGATGCCATTGCCTCGACCGGCAGCGGAACGATTCTCGACAAGCCCGGCACCGGCAAGGATCAATGGGTTTTCGATACGCCCCGCGGAGAGTTCGTCGTGCAGTCCAAGCTGACCAATCCCGTATGGGTGAAGCCCGATTGGGCGTTCATCGAAGAAGGACTGGTGGTGCCGAAGAACCAGGCGGAGCGAATGGAGTCGGGCGTGCTCGGCGATTACGCGCTGGGATTCGGGAAAGGGTACTTCATTCACGGCACGCTCTATACCCGGCTCTTGGGCAAAAACGTCACGCACGGCTGCATCCGGTTGAACGACCAGGATCTCAAGAGCGTCTATCAGCTCACACGGGTTGGAACGCCCATCATGATTTTCTAGCCGGTCTCCTGGCCACACCGTCTCTTCCATGATTCTCTGGGCAGTATTGGCGCTGATCCTTCCGTTGGGGCATCCGGCGCGGGCTGCCGATCTCGACGCATTCCCCGACCTCGATCCCAACAATCCGGCTGCGCTCCAGGAAGCGACTCGTGTGCTGGAGGAAGAGCTGAAGCTGGCGGCCAAGCCCCGCGCCTACCTCGTGGTCGATCTCGCCGCCATGACGATCCGCATCAAAGATCGCGGTCTCGATCTCTATCGGATTCCAATTGCTGCGCAAAGGGGCTCGATGTACGAGCAGATGACGGGCGTCTTCCGTATTGCGGCGCGTCCGCCGGTGGTTCGCCGGAAAGTGGATCCGTCCGCTACGACGGATCAGGAACCGATCTCGCTGGCGGATATGCCGTCGTCCTATCGTCTGTCGATGACGCCACCATTGAGCCTGACCGTCATGCCGACCGTAGGCGAAGCGCCGCTCGAATGGATCTGGTCGCGGGGCACGCATTGGTGGCGGCAAGTCAAAGGCTGGATCAAGTCGATCATCTCCGGTTCATCGTCGCCGGTCGAGCCCGATCTCCAACTCACGCTTTCCCAAGACCAGGCGCAATCCCTGGCCTGGTCCCTCGTCGACGGGATGCCTTTAGTCATCCGCCGATCAACCGATAACAGATAAAGCGGAGTCGGTCCTGCGGGCGTTGCCTTTTGGGGCCCTGCTCCATAATATACGGATCGCCGGTCTCGTCCGGTGTTGCCGTGCATCACATGGAGGACGACGATGGCTCAACAGACGCTCGGTTGCCTCGCGGACATTTTTCACGCCACCCTTTCCCCCGTTCTCGATCAACTGCGTCGCGACGCAGTCATCGAACGCCTTTGGGCGAGGGACCACCGGCTATGGAAGCCAGAGCCGACCGAGATCAGCAACCGGCTGGGCTGGCTGACAGTGCCGGCCCTCATGCGGAGCCACCGGGACGGGCTGGCGCAGTGCGTCGCGGCGGCCCAGCGCGCGGGCGTCACGGACGTTGTGCTGCTCGGCATGGGCGGCAGCAGTCTGGGGCCCGAAGTCCTGCGCCTCTCCTTCGGCGTGCGGAAGGGCTTCCCAAAACTGTGGGTGCTGGATTCGACCGTTCCCGGCTGGGTGCGACAGGTCACCCGGGCTATCACGCCGGCCCGAACATTGTTTCTGGTGGCCAGCAAATCCGGCGGTACCATCGAAGTCATGTCCCTCTTCGCCCACTTCCGGGGCATCGTGGCCCAAGCCAAGATGAGCCGGGGCGGCGATCAATTCATCGCCATTACCGATCCCGGCACCGGCTTGGAAGCGATGGCGCGGGAGCACGGATTTCAGCGCATCTTTTCGAACCCGGCCGATATCGGCGGGCGGTATTCCGTGTTGTCGCTGTTTGGCTTGGTGCCCGCAGCATTGATCGGCGTCGATGTGAACTGCCTGCTGGATCGGGCGGATCGTATGGCCGATCAGTGCCGCAGGCAGGACCGGCTTGAAGCGAATCCCGGCGCCCATTTAGGCGCTGTCATGGGCGCGCTGGCCAAGGCGGGCCGGGACAAGGTCACGGTTGTGACATCGCCGGAATTGGCGTCGTTCGGCTTGTGGGTGGAGCAGTTGCTGGCCGAAAGCACCGGTAAAGAAGGGACCGGCCTCATTCCGGTCGCGCAGGAACCGGTACTCGCGCCGGCATCGTATGGTGACGACCGGCTGTTTGTGTATCTCCGGCTGAAAGGCGGCAAGAACACAGCGTTCGATCGGCAGCTTCGCGCGCTCGCGGCCGCGCGGCATCCCGTGCTGCAGATCGATCTCGACGACCGCTACGACCTGGGGGCCGAATTCTTCCGCTGGGAATTTGCGACGGCCGTCGCCGGGTACGTGTTAGGCATTCATCCCTTCGATCAACCGAACGTGCAGGAGAGCAAGGACAACACGAATCGGGTACTGGCTACCGTCCAATCAACGGGGCGCTTGCCGGAGCAGACCAGTCTGGCCCCCACACCGGCGGCCGGTGAACTGGCCCGCCATCTCCGTGCCGGCGCCTATGTCGCGATGCTGGCATACACGACTCCCTCCGCCGCCGTGGAATCGGCGATACGTCAGTTGCGCAGCCGCCTGATGGCACGCTTCCATGTGACGACGACGTTCGGATACGGCCCGCGCTATCTCCATTCGACCGGGCAGTTGCACAAGGGCGGTCCGAACACCGGCGTCTTTCTCGAACTTGTGGATCGCATGAGCCCCGATCTGCCGATTCCCAACAAACCGTTTTCGTTCGGGACGTTGGCCAAGGCCCAGGCTGCGGGCGATGTGGAGTCGCTCCGGGCCCATGATCGACACGCCGTTCGCGTGCAGCTGGGGCCGGATCCGGCCGCCACGATCCGCGCGTTGACCGCGGCCCTTGCGCCGGCCCGATCGGCCCGCCGCCGCACATCGGCGGTACGACGGCGCCGATCACCCCGCCGCTGAGCATGCGCTACCCGCCGGATATCCGGATTATCCCCAACGGCCAGGACTGGGCCGTGTCCGCCTCAGAACTGATCCGGCAGGTGTGCGACGAGGCAATCCGGGCGCGCGGCCGGTTTCTTCTCGCCCTCTCCGGCGGCTCGACACCCAAAACGCTCTATCAAACCTGGGCGACGCCCGATTGGCGGCCTATGTTCGACTGGGACCGCATCGTGTTTTTCTTTGGCGATGAGCGGTGCGTGCCGCCGGATCATCCCGAGAGCAATTTCGGTCTGGCGCAGAACGCGCTGTTTGGACCGGTAGGGATCAAGCCTGCTAACGTCCATCGCCTGCACGGCGAACAGGCCGACGCGCTGGCCGCTGCGCAGGACTACGAACGGCAGATCCGGACGGTGACGAACTGTCCGGCCCCGGGTTTTCCGCAACTGGACCTCGTTCTGCTTGGGCTGGGAGACGACGGCCACACGGCGTCGCTGTTCCCCGGGACGGCGGCCCTGCGAGACCAGACCCGTCTCGTGACCGTCAGTCAATCGCCCAAAGGAATTGCGACGCGCCTGACGCTCACGGCAGGTGTGATCAACCGGGCGACTGTGGTACTGTTCCTGGTCGCCGGCGCCGGCAAGGCGTCGGTCGTGCGCGCCGTGCTGGAGCCCCGGACGGATGAAGAACGTGCACTGCCGGCGGCCATGATCCGGCCGACGTCCGGCCGGCTGATCTGGATGTTGGATCAACCGGCGGCCGCTCAGTTGACCGGCGGCCGGTGAGGAGCGATCAACAGGAACTGCATGATTCTCGCAGGGGATATCGGCGGCACCAAAACCAATCTGGCTCTCTACGACTGGATGACGGAACGGGTGGAACCGGTTCGTCTGGAGTCCTTTCACAGCGCGGATTACAAGTCGCTGGAAGAGATCCTTGACGAGTTTCTGACGCCGCCTGCGCCGCCGCGCGCACTCGAGGAACTCGAACAAGCTCAGGTGGGCGACACGCACGAAGAAGCGGCGCCGCCGGCCGAACCGGTCAAGCTGGCCGCGGCCTGCTTCGGCGTAGCCGGACCGGTGATCGACAATCATTCTCACACCACGAATCTGCCCTGGGTTGTGGATGGGTCGACCATTGCCAAACGGTTCGACATCCCGCGCGTCCAATTGCTCAACGATCTGGAGTCGACGGCCTACGGCATCCTTATGCTCCGGCCGGACGAGGTTGAGGTGCTGAATGCCGGCACGCCGCCGAAAAAACGGCAGGCGCTGGCACTGATCGCCGCGGGCACGGGATTGGGCGAAGCCATTCTCTTCTGGGACGGGAAGACGTATCGTCCGATGGCGTCCGAAGGCGGGCATGCGGATTTTGCGCCGAACAACGACAACGAAATCGAGTTGCTCCGCTATCTCCGCGGCCAATATCTGCATGTGAGCTACGAACGGGTGTTATCGGGGCCGGGGCTTCACGCCATCTACGAGTATCTTCGCGATACCAAGAAGAACGAACCGACCTGGTTGGCCGAGAAAATCAAAGCCGGCAATCCGGCGGCCGAGATCGCAGAGGCGGGCTTGAAGGGACAGGCGGACATTGCCAAGCAGGCGCTGGATCTTTTTGCCTCGATTTACGGCGCCGAGGCGGGGAATCTCGCCCTGAAGGCACTGTCGCTTGACGGCGTGTATGTCGGCGGCGGCATTGCGCCGAAACTCATCAAGAAACTGCAGGACGGAACGTTCATGAAAGCCTTCACCAATAAAGGCCGCTACAAGCGGCTGCTGAGCACGATGCCGGTCAAAGTGGTGATGAATCAGCACACCGCCTTGCTGGGCGCCGCGTCGGTGGCGGCCGCGCTTGCGCAGGCCGGATCGCGATGACGCAGAGCCAGGACCTCGATCAGCTCAAAAAAGCCGCCGCGCTGAAGGCTGTGGAGTTCGTCCGCGACGGCATGGTCGTCGGGCTCGGCACCGGCTCGACGGCCAAGCACGTCGTTCTGGCGTTAGGCGAAAAAGTACGGGCCGGCATGAAACTGCGCGGCGTGCCGACGTCGCAGGAAACGGCGGCGCTGGCCCGGCAGTCCGGCATCATGTTGATCGACACCGATAACCGGTGGGTCATCGATGTGGCCATCGACGGTGCAGATCAGGCCGATCCGGCATTCAATCTGATCAAGGGCGGCGGCGGCGCGCTGCTCAAGGAAAAGATCGTCGCGGCATCCGCCAAGCAGTTTGTCGTCGTGGTGGACTATACGAAGCGCGTGCCGGTGCTCGGCGGGTCGTTTCCCCTCCCGATCGAAATCATTCCGTTCGGATGGGGCAGTACGGCCAGAGAGATTGAAACCGTGACCAAGAGTCGGGTTGTCCTGCGCGAGCGGAACGCCGGACCGTTCAAAACAGAAGCCGGCAATCTGATCGTCGATGTGCATCTGGCGCGCATCGATCAGCCGCAGGACTTGGAAGCGACGCTCAATCAAATCCCTGGCGTCGTGGAAACCGGTCTGTTCGTCGGCCGGACGAACGTCCTGATCGTCGGCACCCCACAGGGCGTGGAAACCCATCATGCGCCGGGGACATGAGTGAACCGGTCGGCAGGCGCCGCCTCTTTCAGATTGCGACCAGCACAACGGCGTGGCTGCTGACGCGCCCGCTTGCGCGGATCGGGCCTGTGTCGCTCCTCCCCGCGTGTGCCTCCTCGATCACCGATCAACCGAAAGGCGAGACCATGACTGCCGATACCGCTCCCGCCGAGACGGATCCCTATCGCCTGCCCCGTTCCGTGCGGCCGAGTCGGTATGAATTGCGGCTGGAGCCGGATCTTGCGGCAGCCACATTTTCGGGGATGGCAACGATTACCCTCACGGTCGAGTCCGCCACGACGACGGTGCTGTTGAACGCTATCGAACTCGAAGTCGACGCAGCGGAATTCGACAACGAGCAGGGGGATACGCTCCAAGCGGCGATTGCGCTGGATGAACCGCTTCAGCGCTGCCGGTTAACAGTGCCTCGCCCACTCGCGCCGGGCCGTTGGCTGCTGCGCCTGGCCTTTCGCGGACGACTCAACGACAAACTGCGTGGTTTCTATCGCAGCGTGTACAAGGATCAGGCCGGCGCCACGCACACGCTCGCGGCGACGCAGTTCGAAGCGACCGATGCGCGCCGGGCCTTCCCCTGCTGGGACGAACCGGATTTCAAAGCCGTCTTTGCCACTACCCTCGTCATCGATCCGGCGCTGACCGCCGTGTCGAACACCGCCGTTCTCGCGGAAACCCGCGAGGGGGGTAAGAAGGTGGTTCGTTTTGCCGACACGATCACGATGTCGACGTATCTCGTGGCGTTCGTAGTGGGATCGGTCGAGGGGTCGAGACCGGTGATGGTCGGGAAGACGCCGTTACGCGTGTGGGCGGTGCCCGGGAAACAGCCGCTGACGCCGTTCGGACAGGAGATTGCGGCCGCCTCGCTGAAATTTTTCGAAGACTATTACGGCATCCCCTATCCGGGCGACAAGCTGGATTTGCTCGCCATTCCGGACTTCGCGTCCGGCGCGATGGAAAATCTCGGGGCGATCACCTTTCGGGAAACGGCGCTGCTCGTCGATCCGCGCACCGCCACTCATGCGGAACTGGAACGGGTCGCCGACGTGGTCGCACACGAGAACGCCCACATGTGGTTCGGCGATCTGGTGACAATGTCCTGGTGGAACGGGCTGTGGTTGAACGAAGCCTTCGCCACCTTTATGGAAATGCTGGCGGTGGACGCCTGGAAGCCGGCGTGGGAACGGTGGACCAGTTTCGGCGTGTCGCGGGCGGCGGCCTTTGCGGTGGACGGGCTGCAGAGCACGAGGCCGATCGAATTTCCCGTGCATGCGCCCAAGGATGCCGAAGCCATGTTCGACGTCCTGACGTACGAAAAAGGCGCCTCGGTGCTGCGTATGCTGGAGCAGCACATCGGGCCGGCCGTGTTCCGGGACGGCGTGCGGGACTATCTGCGCACCCACGCCTACGGCAATGCCGAGACGAACGATCTCTGGGTGTCGTTGGGAAAAGCCGCCAGACAGGCGGTGCCCGCATTGATGAACGGGTGGATTTTTCAGCCGGGCTTTCCGTTGATCACGGCGGAGCTCCGGGGCGATTCGACTCTGACGCTCACTCAGCAACGGTTCACGTATCTGCCGTCGAACGCGTCATCGGCGACCTGGCAGGTGCCGATTCAGATCCGGACCTGCACGGGGCAGAGCGCAGGCACCTCGCGCCTGTTGTTGACGGATGCGGAGATGACCGTACCGCTTTCTTGCGTGCCGCAGTTTGTTCTCGTGAACGAGGGTGGCCACGGGTTTTATCGGGTGCGATATGGGCCGACGTTGTGGAAACGATTGCTCGACCATGGGCTCGACAAATTGGCGGCGATCGAACGGTTCAACGTTGTCAGCGATGCCTGGGCCACGACCGTGGCGGGGCTCACGCCGCTGGCCGACTATGCGGCTCTGACGGCGCGGTTCGGCGGCGAGCGGGATAAGAACGTCTGGGCGGTCCTGATCGAGTCGCTGGCGTTTCTCCACCGCATCGTCGACCCGGCTGATCGGCCGGCGCTGGATGCCTTCGTCGTCAATCGGGTCGATCCGGCCGTCGCTGCGGTCGGATGGACGCCGCAGCCGGGCGAAAATGACCTCATCAAGCAGCTGCGCAGCGAATTGATCGGTGCGTTGGGTAAGCTCGGCAATGACGCGGCGGCGCAGGCGCAGGCCGCCGATCTGTACGAACAATCCCGGCGAGAGCCGGACTCTGTCGATCCCAATCTTCTTCCCGCCCTGGTGTCGATCCTGGCCTTCACCGGCGACCAGAAACGGTACGACGAATTTGCGGGACGATTCCGAACGGCCGCAACGCCCCAGGAAGAACGCCGGTACCTGTTCTCGCTGGCTGGATTCCGGCAGCCGGATCTGCTGCAGCGGACGCTGGCCGGCACGATCAGCGGCCAGATCCGCGTGCAGGATGCTCCATTCGTCGTCAGTGCGGTCCTAGGCAGCGTATACGGACGGGAGTTGGCCTGGACCTTCGTCAAAGCCAACTGGGACCGCATGGACCGGCTGTTCCCGAAGCAGGGGCTCCGGCGCATGTGCGGCGGCATTATCGGGTTGGCGACGCCGGAATTGGAACAGGACGTGCGCGACTTCTTCGCAGGCCGCAAGATCGATCTCGGCGGAAAGACGCTGGACCAGTATCTCGAACAGCTGCGGATTACGGTGCGGTTTCGAGAGCGGGAGGCGCGGGCATTGGCGAACGTGCTGGCACTGCGTCACCGGTAGCGCCGAGCGTACTCACTCGTGCCGCAGGATGGCGAGCGGCCGCTGGCCAAGCAGATGATAGGTGCTCAGCAGACCGACCAGCAGCGTCAGGACAATCGCCATGGCCAGGCCGGCAACGAGCACCATCGGCTGAAGACTCCAGGTCAGCTCGAAGATAGAGGTCAGCACAAGCCAGGACAACGCACTCGATAATCCCGCGGCGATGAGACCGCCCGCCGCGCCGAGCAGCGCGTATTCGGCGGCGAAGGCGGTGGCGATCAATCCTCTGGTCGCCCCCAGCGCTTTGAGAATCACCGACTCGTAGAGACGGCGATACCGGGTGGCGGCCAGCGCGGCCGCCATGACCACGCCGGCGGCCAGAAGACAGAACACTGCCATGGCGCGAATCGCCAGCGCCAGCCGGTCCAGTACCCGCCCGAAATTGTCGAGCACGTCGCCCAAGTGAATGGCGCTGACGTTGGGCAGCGCCGAGACGACGGCCTGCTGCAACGGGATCTCCTCCGTCTTAGTCACGCGCATCGTGCCTACATAGGTGAGCGGCGCGCCTTCCAGCGAGCCGGGCGACAGAATCATGTAGAAGTTCGTGGAAAAATTTCCCCAATCGACCTTCCTGATACTGGCGACTTCGGCGGCGACCGGGACGCCTTGAATATCGAGTTCTACCACCGAACCGATGTCCAGCTGCAGCGCCTTGGCCGCTTCTTCCTCGACCGACACCAACGGCGTCGCGGGCCGCCGGCCCGGCTTCCACCAGGCTCCGGCGACGAGGCTGTTGCCCTTGGGGAGTTCGTCCAGGAAGGTCAGCACATATTCACGCGACCGATACCACTGGGCGCGCCGGTCGGCTCCGGTTCCTTCCTGCTTCTCATCGCCGTCCCGGTCCTCTTCGGCGTTGACGAGGTCTCCCTTCACACGATGCAAGCGGGAACGGATGAGCGGGGTCAGTTCCGGCGGAATTCCACCGGTATGTTGTCGCACGATGGTGGAGAACACCTCCGTCTGATCCGGCTGAATGTCGATGAAAAAAAACGTGGGCGCGTCGACCGGGCGGGTCTCGCCGACCTGCCGGAGCAGTGCCCGCTCGATCAGCGACACGGTGACGATGAGTGTCACGCTAAGGCCGATGGCGACGAGCATGCCGGCCGTCTGTGCGCCGGGGCGACCGACATTTCCGATCGCGTACCGGAGACTCAGCGAGCGGACCGTAGGCCAACGGCGCAACCAGCTGATCAACCCCTGCGCGCAGAAAAACAGGATCGCGACCGCGAGGCTCAGGCCGCCGATGAACAGCAGGCCGATTTTCCAACTGCCTGCCTGCCAGACCGATAGCAGGCCCAGTCCGGCCATGAGGGTAGCGGCCACAAGCAGTTTCGATCTATCTTGAAAGTTCCATCGCCTGCGCCAGGATGCAGAGGGTTCGTGCTGCAGGTTGTCCATCCGGTCCACCTCACGGCGGAGAATAGCCGCCGGCTTGACCTCGCGGATGCTCAACAGCGGCCACAGCGTGAACAACAGAGTGGCCAGCAATCCCAGGAGCCCGCCTTTCAGCAAGGGCCCGATCGAAAGGGCCGACAACTCCGACGACACCCCTAGCTGGTCGAGGATTTCCGACGCGAACACATCGACCAGCAGCGGAGGCAGTACGCGTTGCAATACGATGCCGGCAACCATGCCGGCCAGGCTTCCGAGCAGGCCGAGGCCGAGGGCCTGCACCACATAGGTCCGGACGACGGTGGCGGACTCCGCCCCCACGGTTTTCAGAATGGCGATGGTCCGGAGCTTTTCTCTGATGAACGCATGGATGGACAGAGCGACGCCGAGTCCGCCGATGAAGAGCGCAGTCAGGCCGATCAATCCCAGATACCGGGCGAGTTGGTCGAGAAACTGTTTGAGCTGCGGTTGCGCATCGCGATAGCCGGAGACGCGGACGGAATCCGCTGCAAGACGGCCGCGCAGTTCTCCTATCAAGTGTTCTAGCGAAAGATCCGGCGGAAGCTTCAGGAGATGGCGTTCGCGGACACGGCTGCCGAGCTTGATCAATCCGGCTTGGCGCAATCCGTCCTGCGCAATCAGCACGCGAGGTCCGAGGCTGAAGGCATTGGCCATCCGGTCCGGTTCCAGGCGGACGATGCCGGTGATCAGAAAATCCGTCTGCCCGATCTTCAGCCGCCGGCCGATCGAGAGCCCCATACGCACCAGCAACGATTCCTGCACAACCGCTCCGTAACAGGAAACAGTGCCGCACTGCGCGGTGCCCGGATGCAACAGCCGGTCGAGCGGCGCGTCCGGCTCGAGCCGGATGGTTCCGTAGTACGGATACGCCGCTTCGACGGCTTTGAGTTCGACGATTTGCGTCGAGTGCGGAGATCCCGGCGCCGCGTCCGTCCGCGCCGCCATGGCGACCAGTTCGCTGACATGCGTGGTCGCGATTCGACGATCCGCCAACGATGCCAGGATCTGCTGCCCTGCCATGCTCAAGGGACGGGATGCGCGGACCTCCACGTCGCCGCCGAGCAGGCCGCGGGCTTCCCTGGTGACGGCGCGGTTCACGTGGCTGGCGAAGAGCGAGATGCTGACGAGAGCCCCGACGCCGATGGCGATGCAGATGAAGAAATAGACGAAGTGGCGCCAGGCGCCCCTGGTTTCCCGCCAGGCCATGTTGAAAATAAACCGGCTCACCGGGCGGGCTCATCCGATTCGATGCGTCCGTCCCGCAGCGCGACGATCCGCTCCATTGTGGCGGCCGTGGCGCGGTCGTGCGTGACCAGGACGAGCGTGGTGCCGTGATCGCGATGGAGCGACAGAAGCAGGTCCATAACCTGCCGGCCCGTCGCGGAGTCCAGATTGCCCGTCGGCTCATCGGCAAGCAGAATCGGCGGCCGGCAGGCAAAGGCCCGGGCGACAGCCACACGTTGCTGTTCGCCGCCGGACAGCTGTACCGGATAGTGATGCAACCGGTCTCCCAGGCCGACGGACTCGAGCAGCGTGCGGGCCTGTTCGTCCGCCGCCGTCGCGCCGGCCAGTTCAAGGGGGACCAACACATTTTCCAGCGCGGTGAGGGTCGGGATCAGGTGAAACGATTGAAAGATGTAGCCGATGTGTGCACGACGGAAGCGGGCCAGCGGACCCTCCGCCATCTGCGTGATGTCGATGCCGTCGAGATGAATGGTACCGGAGGTCGGCCGATCCAAACCGGCAATGAGGCCGAGCAGCGTCGATTTGCCGCTGCCCGACGGCCCGACGATCGCCACCATTTGTTTGGCGGGAATCTCCAGCGAGACATCGTCGAGAATCGTAACGGGCCGACCGCCGGCGGTCAGCCGCATGGAGAGATGCGAGAGACGAATCACGCGCGCTCCTTCCCGACGAACTTCCGGGCCGAGTGGTATTATACTGCACCATGATGATGCGCTCCGATTTTTTCGCCGGACTCTGTGCGTTCGTCATCGGCTTGTCGGTCCTGCCGGGCGCGAGCGGCCTGTCCGATGCCGTTGCCCAATCTGCGGCGCCGTCGCCGGTGGAGCCGCCGCGCATTGTGGCCTTCGGCGACAGCCTGACGGCGGGACTCGGCGTGGCGCCGGCGGATTCGTATCCGTCGCAATTGCAGCGGCGGCTCGATCAGGACGGCTACAGGTACCGGGTCATCAATGCGGGCGTGAGCGGCGAGACGACGGCGGGCGGCGTACGGCGCGTAAATTGGGTATTGGCCAGCCATCCGTCGATTGCCATCTTGGAGTTGGGCGGAAACGACGGGCTTCGCGGGCTGCGCCTTGACGAAACGCGGGCGAATTTGGAGCAGATCATCCGGCAGCTGCAAGCCCGGCAGGTCATCGTCGTCCTCGCCGGGATGCAACTGCCTCCGAATTATGGAGCCGACTATACGAGCCGGTTCGAGGCGCTGTACGCCGACCTGGCCCGGCAATACCGCATCCCGTTGATTCCGTTTTTTCTGGACGGCGTCGCTGCGCAGCCTGCGCTCAACCAGGCGGACGGTATTCACCCGACGGCGCAGGGCTATCGCCTGGTGACCGACACAGTTTTGCGCGCATTGAAACCGTTGTTAAAGAAAGCGCCGTAAGCGAGGAGCAATACGCTGGACGATGAAGACAACCCCGCCCTCGACGTGAGAGCGGGGTCCTGTCATTCACGGATGGAGAGAAGGATCAGGACTTTTTGAAAAACGTGTCGTACACGCCGTAGACGAGAATCAGCGCGATCAGCACGTAATACAAGCCGGTGATGCCGCTGTAATCCGGTGCGCCGCCCTGCGGCTCGTTGGCGAACGCCTGCGTGGCGACCATCAGCATGACGGCGCCGAATCCCATGCCTGCGAACAGCTTGCTCATCATATGCTACCTCCTGAAGGTCTGGACGAAAAACGAGGGCGCATTGTACAGAAACTCTCGGGGGAGGCGCAAGAGGCCCGGAGGAGGATGCTGTCGGATAACGCAGACGGTGACAGGGGCTAGCGGGGTGGCAGCTGCCTGGCGATGGAGCGTAGCAATTCGGAGACTTCTTTGAATGACCCGGACAGTTTCTCGAGTTGTGTCCCTTTGGAAGAAATCTCGTCGGCCAGGGCTTTGACCTGCCCGTCGTAGCGTGCAACTTCGGACGACAGCTCAGCCACCTTTTCCAGGAGGCTGCGATGCCGGGCCAGGTCGGCCTGGCAATCCTGCGAAGCTGCTTGGGCGGCTTTGGCTTCCGCAATCGACGCCTGCAATTGCTGAGTGAGGCGTCCCACGTAGGCTTCGCGGTCACGAAGATCACTCTCCAGACGGGCCTGCGCATCCTCGCTCACCCGACGGGTCGTTTCTAAGCTACGGATCATGTCGATCCATTGTGCAACGTCGCCGGTGCCGATCGGCGGGGCGTCTGGCAGTGCCTGGCCGTTCTGGATCGCCTGCATCGCCGGCTGCAACCACTCGATGAATTGCATCACGTCGCCGAGTTTCACATCGCCGGTCGATGCCCGCGCGGTCGAGCCCTGCCCGTTTGCCGATTCGCCGGTTCTCGCCCGTGGTTTCTCCTCTTTCGGTTCGTTCGCCTTCTGCCCCTCGCGCAGTTGCGACCACCGGTGATATTCCAGCAGCACGGCGACGCAATGCCGGCACATCGGGCCTTCCGGCAGCGTGCAGGAACACTTCGACACCAACTGGCCGTCTTTCAGACGAAGCGTCTGTTCATAGAGGCCGGATTTCCCTATGACGGCGGAGGTGATCTGGACGTCGTCCGCCTGGACGATGCGAACCCGGTTCTCGGTCACGTACTGGTTGCCGATATGAAAGGCGGATCCGTCCACGACGGCGCGGATCATCTGCGGGTCCAGGAGGCCCAACCGGGCGGCGGTACAAGGGATTCGATTCCGCATAGATTGAGTGTGCCGGTTACCCCCACCGACAGTCAAGGATTCGTCGGTTTCACGCGGTTGTTGTACGAGTGGATCGTGGGTCGATAGATGGATGACTCGATAGGGCGGACGAACGGGAACTAGCGACAGCGTTTCGGTGGCCCGTGTTGCCCGAACGGTGTCAGCCACACGTAGTCCGCAATCCGGTCGCGCAGGAGGTCGTGAATCTCGTCTGCGTGCGCCGGGTCGTACGAGGCGAGGTACACGGTTGTCGCGCGGAGCTGATCGGGCATGCGCCGGGCCACGCGTGCGGGGACCGGCAGGTTGTATTGAATGTGTCCGCCGCCGGTATAACTCAGGACGATCTGCTTCGTCGCCCCGGCGTGGCGCCGCATGTTCTGGAGCGCAGCGGCCAACGTCTTCGCCATGCCTTCATCCCGCACCATCGACGCTTCGTACATCATGCGATACTCGTCGTCGGTTCCGCCGCCGTGACAGCGTTTCAGTTGATCGATGATCCGCGTGCGATACGCCGGATCGTCCACGATTTCTTCGCCTTGCAGGCCCCACGTCGTCCATTCCGTTCCTGCTCTCGCTCGCGCAAGTCCCTCCTTGGCCACCCCGCGAATCAGGGATTTCGGCGGGTTCATGGCTAACAGTGGAACATGCCGGTCTCCGGCGAAGGCGACGAGCGGCTCATAATCCTCAAACGGCCCGCCCCAACTCTGTTTCCACCGGACCTGTTCCAGGAATGTGTCGCGTGTCTGTGCGCGCGTCTCCGATGCCAGATAGTCGTTCAGGGCTGGCTGCCCGTCCCAGGCGAACATTTCCATTCCGAGTGTCGGGCGCAGACCCGATGCGGCGAGCCCGTTGAGAATCGTGAGGGCGGCGGCGATGTGGTGTCGGTTATGATGTTCTTCTCCCACATAGATGATGTCCTGCGTCGATGCCTGGTGCAACCATTCGTCGAGCGCCACCACCCGACCGGTACTCGTCTCAAGGATCTGCCCGGCCGCCCAACCGGAATCGGTAGGCTGCGAAGCGGTCTGTTGCCGGTCTTGTGCGCAGGCCGGGCCCAGCATGCTGGCGCCAAGAAGGATGATGCAGGCAATCCACTGCAAGAATCGGTTCCGTGACCACATCGATTCCCTGGTAACACACCCGGCACCGACGGGCAAGTGCCTCGCTTGAC
>OMJK01000145.1 GCA_900299325.1 Nitrospiraceae bacterium
ACTTCCGCTTTGTGCTGCAACTTCTCCACTTCCAGCACGACCTGCACCTGGCCGAGCTTCAATCCGTACCGGTCCAGCCTCCCGAATCGCGTGTCCAGGTACTGCTGGAGCGCCGGGGTGATGTCCATGTGACGACCTGTGACTTTGAGCTTCATGAATCTCCTCGATACCCGATGCACTGCCCTATGACTAGAAGAACCGCTTCCGCTGGCTCGCGGACGGAATATTTTCCTCGGCGCGATACTTGGCCACCGTTCGCCGCGCGATCAACACCTGCTGTAGGCGAAGGCGGGCGGCAATTTCCTCGTCCTTGAGGGGATGCCGCGCATCCTCCTCGGCCACCATTTTTTTGATCATCTCCCGCACCGTAACGGAAGACAGCATATCGGACGGCTGATCCACCCGTTGCAGGCCGGCATTGAAGAAGAATTTCAGCTCCAACATGCCCTGCGGGCAATACATATATTTGTTGGCGGTGACGCGGCTGATCGTGGACTCGTGCATGCCGATGTCCTCGGCCACCTGCTTCAACACCAGCGGCCGGAGATGCTGGACGCCTTTTTCGAAAAATTCGCGCTGGAATTTCACGATACTCGACACCACCTTTACGATAGTCCGGTTGCGCTGCTCGATGCTGCGGATCACCCACTGCGCCGCCCGCAGTTTTTCGTCGAGATAGGCTTTCGTCTCAGCAGTGCCGCCCTGCGACGACGCCATCATCTGCTTATAATAGGGGGTGATGCGCATGCGGGGCAGCCCGTCGTCGTTCAACAGCACGACCCATTCCCCGTCGTCGTTTTTCTCTACAAATACATCGGGAACGATGGAAAAGTTCTGCGTGTTGGCGAACGGACGGCCCGGTTTCGGCTCGAGGTCCTCGATGATCTTGGTGGCTTGAAAGACTTCTTCGACAGTCACTCCCAGCGCTTTGGCGATGCGCGCATACTGCTTCTTCTCCAGATCCTTCAAATGGTGCTGGATGATCCCCTCGACGACCGCGCTCTTCAATGCGCCGGGCCGGGCCCCCAACGACCCCATGGGATTGCGCCCGAGGTGGCCAAGTTGTAGCAGCAGGCATTCCGAGAGATCGCGGGCCGCGACCCCGGTTGGATCGAAGGTTTGGATGTCTTTCAGCACGGATTCGGCTTCCGCTTCAGGAAAATCGGTCCCGCTGACCACTTCGGCCAGCGGCATGCGCAGATAGCCGTCGTCGTCCAGGTTGCCGATCAGCAATCGGCCGATCGCTTTGTGGCGATCAGACAGGCCCGACAGCGACAGCTGCCATAAGAGATGCTCCTCGAGCGACGTCGGTTTGGCCACCGTCTGCTCATACGAAGGCATCTCGTCCTGTGATGCCGACGCGTACTCTGAATCTCCGTTCCGTCGATCCGACCCGAAATATTCTTCCCATCCGGAGGCGGAGAATTCTTCCGGCGACTCGCGCTCCTCCTGGCTCCCGCCCTCCTCGGTCGTTTCCTGACTGGCCGCCGGCGCCGCCTCCTCGGTCTTTTGTTCCGGACCGGCTGTGTCCGTTTCTTCCGTGTCGGTTTGGAGCTCGTCGAGCAACGGATTGTCGAGCAGATGCTGCGCCAGGGTTTGTTGCAATTCGAGGCGGGACAGCTGCAGCAGCTTGATCGCCTGCTGCAACTGCGGCGTCATAATCAGTTTTTGACTGAGCCTGAGATCGAGCCGGAGCTTCATACGCGTTTGACCGGTTTACGACAGCTTGAACTGTTCCCCCAGATACACGGCCCGGGCCGTTTCGCTCTTTACAATCACCTCGGGCGGGCCGGCTTCGAGGATCGACCCGGCGTTGATGATATACGCGCGATCCGTGATCGAGAGCGTTTCCTGCACGTTATGGTCGGTAATCAGAATCCCGATCCCCTTTTCTTTCAGCCGGATGATGATCTGCTGGATATCCGCCACGGCAATCGGATCGATGCCGGCGAACGGTTCATCCAGCAGCATAAACGACGGATTCGTCGCCAGCGCCCGGGTAATCTCCAACCGTCGGCGCTCGCCACCCGACAAGGCATAGGCCATGCTGTCCCGGATGTGAGACAGATCCAACTCTTTCAGCAAGGCCTCGACCTTCTGTTCCCGCTCGTCACGAGCATACCCCAGCATTTCCAAAATCGCCAAGACATTGTTCGCTACTGAAAGACGACGAAATACCGACGATTCCTGAGGCAGGTAACCGATGCCCCGCCGCGCCCGCTGATACATCGGCAATCCGGTGATGACGTCGCCGTTGAAGGTGATCGTGCCTTCGTCAGGCTGGCATAACCCGACCATCATATCGAAGATGGTTGTCTTGCCGGCTCCATTGGGCCCCAAGAGCCCGACCACCTCACCCGCACGCACCTCAATGGCCACGCCCTTGACCACAGTCCGTCCCCGAAAGCTTTTGACCAGACCATCCGCCCGCAAAAACGCCTCTGTCGACGACGCAGGCGACGGAGGCGGCTGCGAACCGGCCACGGCATCGGAGGTCATCGTGGCGACGCCTCCTCCCCTTCGATCAACACGTGCGACCCGCCTTCCACTACGCTCCGGTCCTCCGCAAGATACATGGTGATCTGCTTGCCGCTGACCCGCGTCCCCTTTTCCCAGGCCACCGGATTGCCGGTCAGCACGATTTTTTCTTCGTCATTGAAATAGACGGCTTTTTCGCACGTCGCGTTTCCGTTCTCTTTCTCGATTTTGACATGCCCGGTCGCCTCGATCCGGTTGACGGACCGGTTCGACACAGCCGGCATGGCATCCGTACCTTTCGACGGCGCAGGCGCAACCGGTTTGTGATCATTCGCCGGCGCCTTCGCTCCATCGGCGCTTTGCGGTCGAAACAACACGACCATTTTGTCGGAATAGACGAGCAGGGTTCCCCGGGTCAACACGACCGACCCTTCAAAGATGGCCTGGCTGTCCTGATTCCGCACCGTCATCTTCTTGGCCGTGATCGTGGTTGAGACGGACGGCGCATCTCCCCCTTTCGGCAGGATCGATTCAGCTGTCCACGCCGGCGACACCGCGCCTGCGAGCAGCAGGCTAAGAAGCAGGCGCCAGGTCCACATGCACGTCCTCCAGTACTTGAAACTCTTCTGAATCCATATGCCCCAACAGACCTCGGCCGGTGATCTCGAGTCCGTTGCCGATAATCCGGACGGGATCTTCCGTGCGAATTTCTTTCGTCGCATCCGTCCAGGCCAAATGGTTCGTATAAATGGTGTACCCGCTTTGCGTTTTGACCACGAGCGGCGCCGTTTTGTTGATCAACACGAAGTTCTTCGTCGCCGTATCCAGCGACCCCTCGTCGCCCGACACCGTGAGTTCTTTGCCCTGCTGCCCGTAGAGCGTCACATCGACCACATCCAGCAGTGCCCGCTTGTCCTGTTCAAAGAGACGGGCCTGCTTGGCCTGCACTTGCCATTGAATGACTTCGCCTTTGGTCTGGGTAAACGTAAATTCCGAGATCTTGGCATCCGCCCGTTCGGGTACACCCGGGGGAGCCGGTTGGGTGGTCGGCACCGAGTCCGCGTTGACCAACAGGAGATATCCGAGGAATCCGGCGAGGATGGCACTGAGCGCCAGCAGACTTCGCCTGAGAACAAGTTCCCACATGGAGCCAGGTATTCCTGAACGATACCATTACCTGGCACGATGGTAGCATGCGGGGTACGGCAAGTAAACGCCGGCCAGGCTGGAAACAGACTGCGCCGCTCGCTGTCGCGAGCGGCGCATCGAAAGATGTGAAAAGAGATTCGAGAGCGAAAATTAACTGGCGGATGCCGTGGCGGCAGGCGCCGCAGCTTTCTTGGCCGGTGCCGCATCGGGCCGGGTCACCAGCTCGATGGCCACCAGTTCCGCCGCATCGCCGATACGCCGACGTGTCTTGATAATGCGGGTATAGCCACCCGGACGATCCTTGAACCGGGCCGCCACGTCGCTGAACAGTTTTGAGACAACCGCCTTGCTGCGGAGAAACCCCAGTGCACGGCGCCGAGCCGGCAGTGTTCCCTCTTTCCCGAGCGTAATCATCCGCTCGGTGAACCCCCGCACTTCCTTGGCCTTCGCCTCGGTCGTTTCAATCCGCTCGTGATCCAGCAGCGAGGTGACCAGGCTCCGGAACAACGCCCACCGGTGTTTCGTTTGCCGGCCGAGTTGTCGGCCTTTTTTTCTGTGTCGCACGGCGTTCCCCTTCGCTCGACGTTACTCGGACTTCGGACTTCCGTTCGGCGACGCAGCGTCCACTTTGCTGCCCAACGTCAGCCCCATTTCCGACAGAATTTCCTTGATCTCGTTCAGCGACTTTTTGCCGAAGTTCTTCGTCTTGAGCATTTCCGCTTCCGTCTTCTGCACGAGATCCGCGATTGTTTTGATGTTCGCGTTCTTCAGGCAATTCGCGGCCCGCACCGACAGTTCCAGCTCGTTGACACTACGGAACAGGTTCTTATTAACCTCCTGCGCCGATTCCTCAAACCCGGCTTCGCTCTTCCCTTCGGCCCGCTCCTCCGGATTGATGAAGATGTCCAGATGGTCGCGCAAAATGCTGGCGGCCGTCGACAACGCATCGCGCGGGCTGATCGTCGCGTCCGTCCAGATCTCCATGGTCAGCTTGTCGTAATCCGTCATGCGTCCGACACGGGCGTTCTCGACGTGGAAATTGACCCGTTTGATCGGCGAGAAAATCGAATCGATCGCGATGACGCCGATCGGCAACCCCTCTTCCTTATTGCGCTCGGCCGGCACGTATCCGCGCCCGTGCTTCACCGTCATTTCGATGTCCAGTGTCGCATCCTTGTCGAGCGTGGCGATGTGCAGGTCCGGCGTCAGAATCGTCACGTCGGCATCGTGGATGATGTCCGAGCCCTTGGCCTCGCCGGGCCCCTTTTTCTTGAGCCGGATGGTCCGCGGCTTGTCCGTGTGGAGCGCCAGCCGCAGACTCTTGATGTTCAGAATGATCGCCGTGACGTCTTCGGTCACGCCGGGAATCGTCGAAAACTCGTGGAGCACGCCCTCGATCTTGACCGTCGTCACCGCCGCCCCGGTCAGGGACGAGAGCAGCACGCGCCGCAACGCGTTGCCGATCGTCGTGCCGAACCCGCGCTCGAACGCTTCGGTCGTAAACCTGCCGAATGTCGGGGAATGGGCATCCTTGTCGACTTCCACCCGCATCGGGACCTGAAAGTCTTTCATCGCTTTAATCATGACTCCCCCTTCATCACCATCGCCTGACTGTCGTCTTCGATAGAACCGCCTGTCCCGGCGGCCCTATCGCGCCATTGGCTAACGGGAATACAACTCCACGACCATCTGTTCGTTGACCGGCAGCGCAATCTGTTCCTTCGTCGGCAGGGCCCGAATCGTGCCCTTGAAGGCGCCCTTGTCGAGTTCCAGCCAATCGGGGATACCGCGCCCGTCGACCGCCTCCAGCGACGCTTGAATCGCCGCCAGATTCCGGCTCCGTTCGCGCACCGCGATCACATCGCCCGTCTTCACCAGTGCGCCCGGCACGGTAATCTTCTTGCCGTTGATGGTCAGATGCCCATGGCTCACCACCTGGCGGGCCTGCTTGCGCGATGCGCCGAATCCCAGCCGGTAGGCCACGTTGTCGAGCCGGCACTCCAGCAACCGCAACAGCGCGTCGCCGGTGACCCCGCTCTGCCGCTCAGCCCGCTCGAACACGCCGCGGAACTGCCGCTCTTGCAATCCATAGATCCGCCGCAGCTTCTGCTTTTCGCGCAGCTGCAGACTGTAGTCGGAGGTCCGCTGCCGTCCCTGCCCGTGCTGACCGGGCGGATAGCTCCGCCGCTCGATGGCGCATTTTTCCGTCATGCACCGCGAGCCTTTCAGAAACAGTTTTTCGCCTTCTCGCCGACACAGCCGGCAGACAGGACCTCGATACTTTGCCACGCCTCTACCTCCAGTTACCGGGCGCCGCCTTGCACGCGCCCATCTGCATTACACCCGCCGGCGCTTCGGCGGCCGGCACCCGTTGTGGGGAATCGGGGTAACGTCGCGAATCAAATTGATCCGCAAACCTGCACCTTGCAGCGACCGGATCGCCGACTCGCGGCCGGCGCCGGGACCGTTCACATACACATCGATCTGCCGCATACCGCTTTCCATCGCCTTGCGCGCGGCGGTTTCGCCGGCACGCTGGGCCGCGAAGGGCGTGCTCTTCCGGGATCCTTTGAATCCCTGATTGCCCGCGCTGGCCCACACCACCGTGTTCCCGCTCATGTCGGTAATGGTAACGATGGTGTTGTTGAAAGACGCCTGCACGTGCGCGACGCCGCTCTGCACGATCCGGCGTTCTTTCTTTTTGCCTTTTTTCACGCTCATAGACGCTCCTTACCTTCTTCGTCCGTTCGCTATGCGCTGGGCGCCGCTTTGGCGGCTACCGGTTTCGGCTTGGCGGCTAGACCCGTCCGCCGGCCCTTTCTAGTCCTGGCGTTGGTCTTGGACCGCTGCCCGCGCACAGGCAAGCCCTTCCGGTGCCGAAGCCCACGGTACGTGCCCGTGTCGATCAGCCGCTTGATGTTGAGCGACACTTCTTTGCGGAGATCGCCTTCCACCGAATATTCGCTGATTACTTCGCGCAGCTTGACGATCTTGTCCTCGCTGAGATCCTTGACCCGGATGGACCCGTCGACCCCGGCCTTTTTCAGAATCTGGAGGGCCAGCGCCCGGCCGATCCCGAAGATGTACGTCAAGCCGATGTCCGTCCGTTTTTCTCTCGGCAAATCCACGCCCGCGATACGCGCCATAAGTCCCTCGTTATCCCTGCCGTTGTTTATGCCGAGGGTTTTCGCACAGCACCCGCACGACACCCCGCCGGCGCACGACCTTGCACTTGGCACAAATCGGTTTGACTGACGATTTGACTTTCATGACGACTCCACACTCCCTTACTTAAACCGATAGGTAATCCGGCCCCGTGTCAGATCGTACGGCGACATTTCCACCGTCACTTTGTCTCCGGGCAGAATGCGAATGAAATGCATCCGCATCTTTCCCGAAATATGCGCCAGGAGCATATGACCGTTATCGAGCTTCACGCGAAACATTGCGTTGGGCAACGTTTCCGAGACGGTTCCTTGAACCTCGATAATGTCTTCTTTTCCCACTCCGCTCGATCCTCGCTCCCGCTCGACGCCGTTCACACCTGACTGAGTACCCGCGCCGGACCATCCGGCTGAATCGTAATCGTATGCTCGAAATGCGCGGAGAGGCTGCCGTCCGCCGTCACCGCCGTCCACCGATCGTCCAGCACCCGAACGGCGCTCCCACCCATGTTCACCATCGGCTCGATCGCCAGCACCATCCCCGGCTGCAATCGCGGCCCCTGCCCGGGCCGGCCGTAGTTCGGCACCTGCGGCTCTTCATGCAGTTGCCGGCCGATGCCATGACCGACGAACTCCGTCACGACCGAATACCCGGCGGCCTCGACGTGCCGCTGGATCGCGTGGGAGATATCGGTCAGCCGATTTCCCACCACCGCCTGCTGAATACCCAGGTACAGCGCTTCTTCCGTCACCCGCACCAGCGCGGCCGTGGCTTCGTCGATGCGTCCCACCGCCACTGTCACTGCGGAATCGCCGTAGAACCCGCCGACGATCGCGCCCAGATCCAGCCCGATGATATCGCCGTCCTTGAGCTTCCGTTTCGACGGAATCCCGTGGACCACCTGCTCGTTCACCGACGCACACAGCGTCTTGGGATACCCGCGGTACCCCTTGAACGCCGGGGTCGCGCCCTTCGCCCGGATCGCCTCTTCGGCGATGCGGTCCAACTCATCCGTCGTCACGCCGGCCCGCACCGCCTGCTTGAGCAGGATCAGCGTCTCCGCCACAATTCTCGACGCCTGCGCCATGAGTGCGATCTCGTCAGGCGTCTTGAGAATGATCATACTGCGCTATACGGCGCCAGCACTCCGAACAGAGACTCGAACACTGCGTCGACGGACCCGGCCGCATCCAACTCGGACAGCAGCCGTCTGGTACCGTAATACTGAATCAGCGGCGCCGTCTGCTCTTCATAGACTTTCAAGCGCGTTTCGATCGCCTCGCGCTTGTCGTCGCTCCGTTGCACCAGCGTCTCGCCGCAGCGATCGCACGCCGCGCCCTTCTTGGACGGGGCGAACTCCACATGAAACGTCGCCTGGCACTTCGGGCAACTCCGGCGCCCGCTCAACCGGGTGACGATGTCTTCGCGCGAGACTTTGAAATTCACCACGCGATCGAGCGGCGTCTTGGCTGCGCTGAGCACCGCTCCCAGTTCCTCGGCCTGCGGCACCGTCCGGGGAAACCCGTCCAGAATAAACCCGCGCGCACAACTGGGGTCGCGAAGCTTGTCCCGCACGAGCCCGATTACCACCGAATCAGGAACCAGCTTACCCTGATCCATGTAACTCTTGGCTTCCCGCCCCAGCGGCGTCTGATTGCGCACGGCCTCGCGGAGCAAGTCGCCGGTCGAAATCTTCAGCACCTTGAACTGGGCTGCGACCCGATCGGCCTGCGTCCCCTTCCCGACACCCGGCGCTCCGAGAAACACCACGCGCATGACGCCTCACCCGCTTCGTCCGCGCAGAGGCCCCATACCCTTGCCGAGAAATCCCTCGTAATTCCGCATCAGCATGTGCGACTCGATCTGTTGCGCCGTATCGAGCCCCACTCCGATCACGATCAGCAGCGACGTCCCGCCGAAATAGAACGGCACGTTCAGCTTATAAATCAAAAACTCGGGAATGACGCAGACGATCGCCAGATACATCGCGCCGGCGAACGTAATTTTCGTCAGCACCCCATAGATATAGTCCGAGGTCCGCTGTCCCGGCCTGATGCCGGGAATAAAGCCCCCGTACTTCTTCATGTTGTCAGCCATGTCCACGGGATTCAGCACCACGGCCGTATAGAAAAAGCAAAAGAACACAATCAGCCCGACGTACGCCAGCGTATAGACCACGGACCCCGGCGCCAGATGCGTCCCGATCGCCTTCACCCAGGGCGTCTCGAAAAATCCCGCGATCGTCGCCGGAAACGCGATGATCGACGACGCGAAAATCGGCGGAATCACGCCCGCCGTATTGATCTTGAGCGGAATGTGCGTGCTCTGCCCGCCGTAGACCCGCCGCCCGATCACGCGCTTGGCGTATTGCACCGGAATCTTGCGCCGGCCGCTCTCCAAAAACACGATGGCCGCCACGACCGCCACCATCAACGCCGCCAAGGACACCAGCAGAATAATGCTCAGCTGGCCGACCTTATAGAGATCGAAGGTCTGCGCGACCGCCGCCGGCAGGCGCGCCACGATCCCGGCGAAGATGATCAGCGAAATGCCGTTACCGATCCCACGCTCCGTAATCTGCTCGCCGAGCCACATGAGGAAGCCCGTTCCCGCGGTGAGCGTGATCACCGTCATCAAACGGAACCCCCAGCCGGCGGTCAGCACGAACGCGCCCTGGTTCATCTGTTCGAGCCCGATCGCGATCCCGAACCCCTGGATCAGCGCGATGCCGATCGTCCCGAACCGCGTATACTGAATGATCTTCTTCCGGCCCCGCTCGCCTTCCTTCGCCAGCTTGGATAGGTGGGGAATCACCACCGTCAGCAACTGGAGAATGATCGATGCGCTGATGTACGGCATGATGCCGAGCGCAAAGATCGTCAGGCGCGAGAGCGACCCGCCTGAAAAAATGTCCAAAAACCCGAGCAGCGCACCGCCCTGCTTCTGCAAAAACTCCTGGAGGGCTTCGCCATTAATCCCCGGCGTGGGAATGTGCGCGCCGATCCGGTACACCACGAGCATCCCCAGCGTGAATAGTACGCGGGTACGCAGCTCGGGGATCTTGAAGATATTCTGAAAACTGGTCAGGAGTCGCTCAAACACCTGGGATAACCTCGGCTCTCCCTCCAGCCGCCTGAATCTTCGCCTCCGCGGACTTGCTGAACTTGTGGGCCTGAATCACCAGCGACTTTTTCAGCTCTCCTGTTCCGAGAATTTTAATCGGCAGATGCTTCCGCTTGACCAGCCCGGCATCCACCAGCGCTTGCGGCGTGACAGTGTCGGCTCCGGTCCACTTCTCGAAACTTTTCACATTCACAATCGCGTACTCCGTGCGGAACGGATTGGCAAACCCGAACTTCGGCAACCGGCGGATCAACGGCATCTGACCGCCCTCGAACCCGGGCCCTTTCCCACCGCCCGACCGCGCGAGCAAACCTTTATGTCCTTTCGTCGCCGTCTTGCCGTGACCGGACCCCGGCCCGCGGCCGATACGCTTCCGGTTTTTTCTCGACCCGCGAGCGGGACTCAATTCGTGCAGCTTCATGGCTTCCCGACCTCAAGCAGATACCCGACTTTCAAAATCATGCCCCGTACTTGTGGCGTATCCGGATGCACCGCCGTCTGGCGGATACGGCGCAATCCCAACCCGCGCAGCACCAGCCGATGCCGTTCCGGCGTACCGATCGGACTCCGCTTGAGCGTCACCCGAACGCCCGGCGCACCCACCTTGCCCGTTTGCGTCTGCTTTGCGGCACCCATTAGACCGTCGCCCTTTCATGCCGTTCGGCGCCGGATTCTCTCCGGAGCCGCAGCACCTCTTCCGGATTCCGCAGTTGCGTCAGTCCATCGAGCGTCGCGCGCACGGCGTTAAACGGATTGCCTCGGCCCAGCGTTTTCGCGATCACGTTGTGCGCGCCGACCAATTCGACCACCGCCCGCACCGCGCCGCCGGCAATAATGCCCGTCCCGTCCACCGCCGGCTTCAGCAGCACGTGTTCGCCGCCGAACAGGCCATGGACTTCGTGCGGAATCGTTCCGCCCTTGAGCGGCACGTGCACCAGATGTTTCTTGGCCTGCTCGACCGCCTTCGAAATGGCCACCGGCACTTCGGCGGCCTTCCCTTTGCCGATGCCGACCCATCCATGCCCGTCCCCGACGATGACCAGGGCACAGAAGTTAAACCGCTTGCCGCCCTTCACTACCTTGGCCACGCGATTGATGAAGACGACCTTGTCTTTCAGGCTCAGTTCATCTGGATTGACTCGCACGCAGTATCTCTCCTCTTTCCCGCCCCGCCGCCAGAGGCGGCCGGAGCTGTCGAATGAACACCGCTAAAACTTCAGCCCGCCTTCACGCGACGCGTCGGCGAGCGCTTTGATCCGGCCATGGTAAATACGTCCGCCGCGATCGAAGACCACGGCCTGCACCTTGGCCGCCTTAGCCCGGTCGGCGAGCAACTTGCCGACCGCTTTCGCCGCGTCGATGCTGCCGGTGGACTTCAGCGATTTCCGCAACTCCTTGTCGAGCGACGAGGCCGCCGCCAGGGTCGCACCCTTCACGTCGTCGATAATCTGCGCATAGATATGCGCCCGGCTGCGGAAGACGTTCAGACGCGGGCGCTCCGGCGTGCCGAACACCCGCTGACGCACCCGCTGATGCCGCCGTTCGAGTTGTCGCGATTTCTCTTCCGTCTTCATCGTCGTCCCTACTTACCAGTCTTGCCTTCCTTCTTACGAAGCGTTTCGCCTGCGTACCGCACGCCCTTTTGCTTGTAGACATCGGGCGGCTTGATGGCGCGCAGATTTGCCGCCACCTGTCCGACCATCCGCTTGTCTGCGCCCTTCACGTTGATCAGTGTCTGTTTGTCGACCTTGACGTCGATCCCCGCCGGCACCTGATACGTCACGGGATTGATGTAGCCGACGTTGAAGCTCATCGTCCGGCCCTGAATCGCCGCCTTGTAGCCGACGCCGGTCACTTCCAGCGCCCGCTCATAGCCCTTGGTGACGCCGTGAATCATATTATTAAGTTCGGCGCGCACCAATCCGTGCAGCGCGCGGACCTTGCGATCGTCGCTCGAACGGCTGACCACGACCTGCCCTTTGTCGACGGCCACGCTCACGCCCTGGGCGACCGACCAGTCCAGCTTGCCCAACGGACCCTTCACCGACACGGTCGACCCGGCCACTTTGACTTCCACGCCGCCGGGAATGGCGATCGGTTTGTTTCCAATGCGCGACATGCTCGCCTATCCTTCTCTCATCCGGCCCACGAGCCCGTTACCACACCGAACACAGGACTTCACCGCCCAGCTTGTTCCGGCGCGACTCCTGATCGGTCATGATGCCCTTCGACGTCGACAGAATGGACATGCCGATCCCGTTCCGGACCTTGCCGATTTCCTTGCTGCCGACATAGACGCGGCGGCCCGGCTTGCTGATCCGCTCCATACCGGTGATCATCGGCTGCCCGTCGCCCACGTAGCGCAACTGCACTTTCAGCGCCGGATGACCATCGTGGACGGCATCCTCCACGGAGTGCACGTACCCTTCCTTCTGCAGAATCGTGAGAATCGCGCGCTTCAGCTTCGAGGCCGGCACCAGAAACGATTCGTGCCGCCGCTGCGCCGCGTTGTTCAACCGTGTCAGCAAATCGCCGATTGGATCAGTGACCATTGCCGTCTCGTCCTTTATCCTTCCTCTACCAACTGGACTTGCGCACGCCGGGAATTTCTCCCCGCAGGCTCATCAGCCGGAAGCAGATACGGCACATGCGGAACCGGCGCAGATAGCCGCGCACCCTTCCACACACCCCGCACCGGTGATAGTCGCGGCAGGGAAATTTCTGTTTCGTCGCCGCCTTGTTCTTCAGTGCTAAACGCGCCACAAGCTCTCCTCCGTTGGTCCTGCCCCCGTCGGGCGAACGATTACGCCGTCCGGAACGGCATGCCCAGATGCTTCAACAGCGCCTTGCCTTCGTCGTTGGTGCGCGCCGTTGTGACGATCGTAATATCCATGCCGTGAATCGACGCCACTTCGTCGTACTTGATCTCCGGAAAAATCAGCTGCTCTTTCAGTCCCAGCGTATAGTTCCCGCGTCCGTCGAACGCTTTCGGGGACACGCCACGGAAGTCGCGTATGCGCGGCAGCGCCAGCGTCACCAGCCGGTCGAAAAATTCGTACATTCTTCGGCTGCGCAAGGTCACCTTCGTCCCGATCGGCAGCCCCTGCCGCAGCTTGAATCCGGCGATCGCCTTCTTCGCGCGGGTCACGACCGGCTTCTGCCCGGTGATGGTACCCAATTCGGTCACCGCCCCCTCGAGCAGTTTCACGTTCTGAATCGCTTCGCCCATGCCCACGTTCAGCACGATGCGCTCAAGCTTGGGCACCTGCATCACGTTCTTGTAGCTGAACTCCTTCATCAACGCCGGCACCACCTGCTGCCGGTAGATGTCGCGGAGTCGCGGCTTGGCCTTCGCCTCCTCGCTGCCGTCGTCCAACTGCTGTGCGGCGGCGTCCTTCTTGGCCGGCTTCCGATCTGCCGGCTTGCCTCCGCGCCCCTTTTCCACTTTCGCCATGCTAGTGCCTCACCTACTCGACAATCTCGTTCGACTTCTTGCTGAACCGGACCCGACGTCCGTCTTCCAGCGTCCGCACGCCGAGCCGGGTCGGCTTCTGCGTGACCGGACAGAGAAACATGACGTTGGCGATCGACAGCGGCGCTTCGCGCTCGAGAATGCCGCCCTGCTTCGCCTTCTGATTCGGCTTCGTGTGCCGCTTGATGATGTTCAGTTTCTCAACCGTCACCCGCCCGGCGGCCATATCCACGGACAAGACCTTGCCGGACTTGCCCCGCTCGCGGCCCGCGATGACCACCACCGTATCGCCTTTTCGAATTCTGCTTTTCCGAAGCGCCTGCACGATGTCCCTCGCTCGCCCTTACAGCACCTCAGGTGCCAATGAAATAATCTTCATGAACTTCTTCCAGCGCAGTTCGCGGGCCACCGGCCCGAAGATGCGCGTCCCGATCGGCTCGCCTTCCTTGTTGATGAGCACGCAGGCATTGCGGTCGAACTTGATGTAGGACCCGTCCTCCCGGCGGACTTCTTTCGTCGTCCGCACGATGACCGCTCGGCTCACATCGCCCTTCTTGACGCTGGCCTGGGGAATGGCTTCTTTCACCGCCACGACGATGACGTCGCCCAGCGAGGCATAACGCCGCCGGGTTCCGCCGAACACGTGGAAGCACATCGCCTGCTTCGCGCCGGAGTTATCGGCCACATCCATATAGGTATAGTTCTGAATCATGCGTCGATCTTTCTGTGCGTCCCGCTGTCCGGCTACTCGGCCTGTCCCTTCTCCAACACCTCGACCACCCGCCAATGCTTGTCCTTGCTGATCGGCCTGGTTTCCACCAGCCGCACGCGATCGCCGATGTTGCAGGTGTTCTGCTCATCGTGGGCCTTGAACTTCGTAATGCGCCGCAATACTTTTCGGTAGACCGGGTGAATGACGGACCGCTCGACCGCCACCACGACAGTCTTGTTCATCTTGTTGCTCAGGACGCGGCCCACCCACTCGCGCTTCTTGAATTCGCTCTCCGCCATAATTATCCTTTGGCCCTCGCGTCTTTCTGCGCCACTTCGCGCAACACGGTTTTCAGCCGGGCAATGTCCCGCTTCGTCTTCCGGACCTGCATCGGATTTTCCAGCCGGCCGGTACCGAGCTGGAACCGCAAGTTGAAGAGTTCCTGCACCAGCTGCTTTTCTTTCTCGGCCAACTCGGGCGCCGTGAGCTGCCGCAATTCTTTCAGATCCAACGCCATTAGAATTCCCCTCGCGCCACGACTTTTGTGGCCACCGGCAGCTTGTGCGAGGCCAGCCGAAACGCTTCGTGCGCAATCTCCGGCGTCACCCCGTCCATCTCATAGAGGATCCGGCCCGGCTTGACGACGCACACCCAGTACTCCGGGTTCCCCTTGCCTTTACCCATTCGAGTTTCCGCCGGCTTCTTCGTGATCGGCTTGTCCGGGAACACCCGCGTCCACACCTGCCCGCCGCGCTTGACGAAGCGGGTGATCGCGATCCGCGCGGCTTCGATCTGGCGGCTGGTCACCCACCCGGGCTCCAGCGCTTTGAGGCCGAATTCGCCAAGCGTAATCTGTCCGCCCCGATACGCCTTGCCGGTCATCCGGCCCTTCTGCATCTTTCTGAATTTGACTTTCTTCGGCGCTAACACGACTCGTTCTCCTTACCCCAACCGCCGCTCGAGAAACGCTTCCGACTTCAACGGCTGCGCGGGGAGCAACTCACCTTTATAGATCCAGGTTTTCACGCCGATCTGCCCCATCGTCGTGTGGGCTTCGGCAAACCCGTAATCGACCTCGGCGCGCAGCGTATGCAGCGGCACCCGGCCTTCGCGATACCATTCGGTGCGGGCGATTTCGGCGCCGCCCAACCGGCCGGCCACCATGATCTTGATCCCCTGCGCGCCCAGACGGAGCGCCGACTGCACGCTGCGCTTCATGGCGCGGCGGAACGCGACACGCTTCTCAAGCTGGGTCGCGACATTCTCGCTCACCAGCTGCGCATCCAGTTCAGGCTTCTTGATTTCCTTCACCGTGATGTACACCTGCCCGCCGTATTCCTTTTCTAAGTCGGCTTTCAGTTTATCAACCTCGGCCCCTTTGCGGCCGATGATGATGCCCGGACGGGCCGTGTGAATGATCACGCGGGTCTGATCGCCGGACCGTTCGATCTCCACCTTGGCCACGCCGGCGTGATACAGCCGCGCCTTGACCATCTTCCGGATCTTGATGTCCTGATGGAGCAGCTTCGCGTAGTCCTTGCCGGCATACCAGCGGGAGTTCCACGTGTAGTTGTAGCCCAGACGATAGCCGATCGGATGTGTTTTCTGACCCATAGATGTCCGCCTCAGTCTCCGATGAACGATCCGTTACTTGCTCTTGGTCTCTACCGCCGGCGCCGTCACGATGACCGTGATGTGGCTCGTCCGCTTTTGAATCGCGTTGGCACGGCCCATCGACCGGGCCCGGAACCGCTTGTACGTCGGTCCGCCGTTGACGAACGCTTTCGACACCACCATGGACTCGCTGTCGCCCATCTCCTTTTGCTCCGCATTGGCCACGGCGGAACGGAGGATCTTCTCCACCACCCGCGCCGCATGCCGCGGAGTATGCTTCAACATCGCGAAGGCCATCGGCACTTGCTGGCCGCGGATCATGTCGATCACCGGCCTGGCCTTCCGGGGCGCGACGCGAACAAATCTGAGAATCGCACGTGCTTCCGTCATGTCTTCGTCCTATCTCTGCCTTCGCATCGCCCTTACTTCAGCGCCACGGCCTTTTCCGTTTTCGCCTGGCCGTGCCCTTTAAAAAACCGGGTCGGCGCGAACTCGCCGAGCTTATGACCCACCATGTTTTCCGTCACAAACACCGGGATGAACTTCTTGCCGTTGTGCACCGCCAGCGTGTGGCCGATCATATCGGGCACCACGGTGGACCGGCGCGACCACGTCTTGATCATCTTGCGGTCTTTCACCTGATTCATCTGCTCCACTTTCTTGAGCAGATGCTCGTCGACGAATGCTCCTTTGCTGACCGATCTAGGCATTGCGCACTCCTGACTTGCGGCGGGCGATGATGTACTTGTCCGTCCGCTTGTTCTGCCGCGTCTTGTAGCCCTTCGTCGGCAACCCCCAGGGCGACACCGGATGCGGATTGCCCTGGCCCGACTTTCCCTCGCCGCCGCCGTGCGGATGGTCGACCGGATTCATCACCACGCCGCGCACGTGGGGCCGCTTGCCTTTCCAGCGCGAGCGGCCGGCTTTCCCGACATAGATATTTTCATGGTCCAGGTTGCCGACTTGCCCGACCGTGGCCATGCAGGTCGACAGGATTTTCCGCATCTCGCCGGACTTCAACCGCACCTGCACATATTCGCCATCGCGGCCCATCACCTGGGCGAAGCCGCCGGCGCTGCGAATCAACTGGCCGCCCTTGCCCGGCTTCAATTCGATATTGTGAATCGTCGTACCGAGCGGCATGTTCGCCAGCGGCAGCGCATTACCCGGACGCACTTCCGCATCCGGACCGGACTGCACCTGGTCGTTCACGCTCAATCCGATCGGCGACAAAATGTAGCGCTTCTCGCCGTCACGATAGCTCAACAACGCAATCCGCGCCGAGCGGTTCGGATCGTATTCGATCGCAACGACACGTGCCGCCACGCCGATCTTGTCTCGGCGGAAATCGATCTTCCGGTAGAGCCGCTTGTGTCCGCCCCCGCGGAACCGGACCGTGGTCCGGCCATCGGTGTTCCGCCCGCCCGTGCGCAAATGGAAGGACGTCAGCGATTTTTCCGGCTTCTTCTTGGTCAGATCTTCCGTCGTCACAGCCGACATCCCGCGACGCCCGGCTGATGTTGGACGATACGATTTCAATCCCATGACTGCGTGCCTTCCTGCCCTACGCGCTCTCGTACATTTCGAGCTTTTCGCCCGGCTTGAGCGTGACGAATGCCTTCTTCCAATCCGAGCGCTTGCCGGCGAAACGACCCAGGCGTTTCAGTTTCCCCCGCACGTTCATCACGTTCACCTTGGCCACTTTGACTTTCAGCAGCGCTTCCACCGCCTGCTTGATCTGCACGCGGTTGGCGTCCGGATGGACGATAAAGCCGACCGTATTGGTCTTCTCCCGCAGCGCAGTGATTTTTTCCGTCAGCAGCGGTTGCACCAGCACGGCATGCGCATCGACCTTCACGACCACACCTCTTTCACGCGAGCCAACTCCCGCTCAGGGATGACCACCACCTGCGCACGGACCACGTCGTAGACGTTCAAGCGATCCGGACTGACAACTTTGACGCCAGCCAGATTCCTCGCCGCCTGCCAGACCGCAGACTGGCCCTCACCGGCGATGATCAATGCCTGTCCGCCGGCGCCGAATTGAATCAGCGCTTTGGCCAGCATCCTGGATTTCGGTTGCTCGAGCGACGAATCGGACACCACGACGATCTTGCTTTCCGCGGCCCGCGCCGACAACGCGCTTTGCAAAGCCGCCCGATATTTTTTCTTCGGCATCGAATAGGCATAGCTGCGCGGCTTCGGCCCGAACACGCTGCCGCCGTGCCGCCACACCGGCGACCGCAGCGACCCGGCCCGCGCACGGCCCGTGTGCTTCTGCTTCCAGGGCTTCTTGCCGGAGCCGCTGACCTCGCCGCGGCGTAACGTCGACGCCGTTCCCTGCCGCTCGCAGGCGCGCTGCATCACCACCGCTTCATGCACGAGCGTGGCGCGCGCTTCGCAGCCGAACACCGACTTCGGAAGCTCCACCGTTCCGACCTTTGCCTTCTTAAGATCCACCACGTCGACGGTCGGCATGCCTACCCTTTCTTCGACTTACGAATCACGACCAACCCGTTCGCAGCCCCGGGAATCGCACCACGGACAAACAGCAAATTTTCATCCGGACGGGACTCCACGACCTTCAGCCGCTGCGCAGTCACCCGTTCGGCGCCCATGTGGCCCGGCAGCGTTTTCCCCTTCCACACCCGCGACGGGAACGAACTGCTGCCAATCGAACCGGGCGCGCGGTGAAACATCGACCCGTGCGACTCGGGACCGCCGGAATAGTGGTGCCGCCGCACGACACCCTGAAATCCTTTTCCCTTAGACACGCCGATCACATCGACCCAATCGCCATTTTTGAAGATGCCGACAGTCACCGACTGGCCGACCGCCACATCGCCATCCTTCTTGAATTCCCGCAAGACCCGGCTGGCCGGTGCTTCGTGTTTCTTCAAATGGCCCAGCGCCGCCTTCGACAGCTTGCGCTCCTTCACCTCGCCGAACGACAACTGCACCGCCTCGTAGCCGTCGCGCTCTTTCGTCTTCACCGTCACCACGCGGCAGGGACCGGCTTCGATCACCGTCACCGGTGTCAGACGCGCCTCGTCATAGATCTGCGTCATTCCTAATTTTTTACCGACCAATCCGTTCGTCATCGATCCCTACCCTTCACAGATGCAGACTACAGCTTGATCTCCACATCGACGCCGGCTGCCAGATTCAGCTTCATCAACGAATCCATCGTTTCCGGCGTCGGCTCCATGATATCGAGCAACCGCTTGTGTGTGCGCATTTCGAACTGCTCGCGCGATTTCTTGTCCGCGTGCGTCGACCGCTGCACCGTAAACTTCTCGATCTTCGTGGGCAGCGGAATCGGACCGACGACTTTCGCGCCGCTGCGCCGAACCGTCTCGACGATTTCCGCGACGGACTGATCCAGCACGCGGTAATCGAAGCCGCGCAGCCTGATTCTGATTCGTTGATCGACCTTGAGCATGTAATCCTCTATTCGCCCTGCTCGTTACGCCAGAATCTCGGTGACGACACCGGAGCCGACGGTCTTGCCGCCCTCGCGTACCGCGAAGCGCAGCCCCTGATCCATCGCGATCGGGCTGATCAA
>OMJK01000146.1 GCA_900299325.1 Nitrospiraceae bacterium
CTCTGGTGGCTGATTTGAGCTACTCCTGACCTCAAATTGCATGCCAGAGAAAGGGAGGGGGAATCGTTCAAAGACTTGCAATCCCAGTGCCCTTTTTCGGCATGCTCTTCTCGCAAAAGATCGTTAGAAATTACACGGTTGGCAGCTTGAAGGATGGTTGACTTTTACGCGCGCGCCATTTTGGACATTACCGCGTTCTTGCTTTCCGTTTAGGCACTCGCGGCCGGTATCGAGCTGCCGTCTACGATAGAGTACTGCGTAGAGGCTGCGCGACGGGATGGGGCCGGATTTTTGCCGCGGATGACGAAAGAAGCAGGAATGGAGGGAACCGGTTTGAACGGGGAAAAACTAGAGGCAGGACTCGAAATCGCCGTCATGCTCCGCAACGAAGTGGGAGTCTATTTGATAGACATGGCCGGGAGGAAACGCGGTTCCTCCTTCACGAGCGTTCTTAGCAATGACCGCCCCGCACCGAAGGCAATGTTGAATGCCTTCCCATGACACGTTGCCGGCAAGATGCCGAATCGGTTTCATTGGTTCGCGGTTGATGGGATTGTCCGGCAGCAATACTTTTCGAATTTCGGCAACCAGGCGTTGAACATGATCGGCCGACGCGAGATCCGATCCATCCAACACCAGAACCAGCAACCCCAATGCCTTCACCGGATCGCCGTTCGCTTCTTCTAGCAGTCGCTGCGCGAAGGCTTGCACCTTGTCTTGTAACCGCTTTGACTCCATCAACAGAACTCCCAACGTGTCTTTGCGAAATAGCCGCGGATGCGCTGCTTATTCGGCCAGACAAATCCAAGCATGATTTGTGCCATCGCACCGGGAAAGACAGCCGCGCAAAACGCTCCACTTGCACGTCGAGATGACGCAGAAATGCGTCGTTTCTAGCTGTTGTCATGGTTGCCGTGCGTAGAGCATTGATTGATCGCACAACTCTCAAATTTTCAATCTGTGAAAAATCGTTCGAGCATACAGCCTTAAATTTGATGTCTTGACTGCCCACTACATATAGTGTAAAGACTTGAAAGTCCCACCACATTTAGGCTGAATGCTGTTCACATGAGCGCGCGAATCGGTGAACGATCGGCTTAAGACTTCTGATGTTCAACACGTCCTCCTCTTCACGGTGGCCGATCTGCGTTCCCGATTGAACGACCGTTTCCCGTTTCTTGTCACGAGCCAAATAAACTCCGCTGTCCGCACCTTCGGAATCACAGCCTCGGCTCCAAGCAGTGTGATCGAACGCTCCTCGCAAATGCGGAGAGCGAACGACGTCCAAGATTCTTCCCGGGAGGAGCATCCTATGGCGACGACGCAAACAGATCTGTTGCAGGATTTCACGGTGGTTGCACGAGCCTTCGAGCAGTTGAGCCAGCGCCTCACCGATGTGGCTGAACAAGTGCGGACCACGGGCGCACTGCCCTCTGAGAGCCTGATCGACGACATCGCGACGTCGCGGCGGAGTTTTTCGGAGCTGCGCGCAAAAGCGCTGGAACTGGTCGCCTGGCCGGTACTTCACCGGTCAACGCCGAGGAAATCGAGTCCATGCAGGAACTGGAAGCCCTCCTGCACCTCATCACCGATGCGCAACGCAAGAAGGCGCAGGCGGAGAAGGCTCGCGGGCGCGCCATTACCGTCGTGGATCGCATCCTCTCACTGATCCATCGCGATCAGCCTGAATTCCCGCCGCTGGTGGAATGCCAACTCAAGGCGCGCGCGTTACGGGACGTCATTCGTCAACACACGGGACCGGAAGCCCATTCCGACGTCCTCGCTCTTGCTCAAGGACGGCATCCGTTGTCGGAACTGCTGACCCTGGTGGAAGGCGCCACGGACCTCGATGACGATTTATGGCTTCTCTTGAAGCAAGCGGTCACGGAGCATTTTGGCAAGTCGTTGGCGTTGAGCGCGGCGCGGGGAAAACTCAGCCTTTCTTCTGTCCGGCTTACGACCGCCCTTAACGTTGACGATTCGGTCGACGGCCAACAGATTCCGGCCACCAGTTCGACCGGCACAAGCGACGGCAGTGCCGGCTAGTTAGCCGAACAGGCCGATGCCGCCGTTCCCGATCACCTCCTCGACCGGGAATCCATTCACGACCCCCTACTTTAGAGTGCGCCGACAACCGCTGTTGATCGCCTATCTCGGTTGAGTCCCCGGATTCGGCTATGGTACGGTCACAGGGTTATGCGTGCGACCGGCCTTGTGTCGGCACGACCATCGGGAGCGGGAACTCTGTGACCGCGATTGCGCTTCAACATCCCTCCGCGCATCCTGTATCCAGCCGTTCATCGAGTTGGGTTTCCGCGCTGATTCTTGCTGTTCTCCTATTCCCCTTTTCCGCCTACGCTCAGAACCCACTTCTGTCCTCCGGTAAAGTTGCACTGGACTTTAACGATGTCGACATTCCTGTCTTTGTCCGATTCATCAGCGAATTGACCGGGAAAAATTTCGTGCTCGACGAAACTGTCAAGAAACAGGGCGGCAAGATCACGGTGTTCTCGCCGACCAAAGTGACACCCGACCAGGCCTACAACATGTTCATCGCCGCCCTTGAAGTCAGCCGGCTGGCGGTCGTCCCGAAGGGCAACGTGTATCAGATCGTTCAGATGGGCGATCTGCCGCCGGAGCGGGGTGTTTTCGTCTATAAATTAAAGCACGCCAACGCAACCGATCTGGCCGCCGTACTCACCAACCTGGTCGCGCGCTCGCAAACGGTCGCGCAAACCGCGCCGGGCGGCCGCCCGCCGATCCGGCCGTTGACGGAATTCGAAGCGCCGGTTCAAGTCTTTGCCGACAAAC
>OMJK01000147.1 GCA_900299325.1 Nitrospiraceae bacterium
ACTGGCGTATTGAACCGGCGTATCGTTTTGCGAGCGTACGAGTGACCTTCATACACGCTGTGTTCTTGCCATCCCGCCGATAAGGAGGTCAGCCATGTCTGTCATGTGTTCACTGGCCGTCTGCAAAGCGCAACAGGGAATGTGCGGGCATGAGAAAGTGATGCTGAGCATCGCCGTGCTCGCCGCCATCGGTTTCGGCGCATACTTCCTGGCCGGCTGATTCCTGCACAGCAAGCCGTCGCTCGCGGTCACGCCGCAAGGGTTTCACGGACTTTCGCCACCAGATCGGCGGCGGTGAAGGGCTTGGCAATGAAGGCGACAGGCTTGCCGTCTGTCGGTTGTACAGCACCGTCCGGACATCCAATAGTCATCTCCCTGGCATACGGCCCTACACCACGCTAGGGCCTCACGAATCTTGCCTTACGGGGTTTAATGTACTATGGTTCCGCCGCACGGTCTATTTTTACACACTCGGCGCACCGTTATGGCTGCTGTTTCTCATACGTCCCGATTAGCCCGCACGCTCATCCTGGATGAGCTCTTCGACCTTTCGCTCTACCGGGCGCTGCGGCAGGTAACCGAACCCGACGTCCACGGCACGCTGGATGAGTTGATCACCGTGGAAACCGCCCATCTCGCGTTCTGGCAGAAATTTTTCAACCTGGACCTGCACGAGTTGGATCTCGGCCGCCGGCTCAAACTGTCGATCATGATGGCCGTGTGCCGGCTGTTCGGTTCGACCGCCGTCCATTTGGTGCTGGAAGCCATCGAGGTTCACGGCGTGCGCAAATATCTGGCGATCTGGCGCGAGTACCAGCATCAACCGCTGGGCGAGGCGCTGCGCGGCATCCTGATGGACGAGTTCAAACATGAGGACGTCCTCGTGACCGCCCTGACGGAACGGAAAATCAACGCGGAAAGAATCCGCAACATTTTTCTGGGATTGAACGACGGCCTGGTTGAAATCCTGGGCGCCGTGAGCGGATTCTTCGGCGCATTCGGCAGCGCCACTATGGTCCTGATCGCCGCCTCCACCACGGCGGTGGCCGGCGCCCTCTCGATGGCCGCCGGCGCGTTTCTTGCGCTGAATTCGGAGAAGGAAGTGAAGACGACCGAGATCGCCAAGCGCATCTTCCTGGGCGAACAGGCAACGGTCAGCCCTATGGAGGAATCGCCGCTCGGGTCGGCGCTCGTGGTCGGCGCCGCTTATATCGCCGGCGCGCTCGTGCCGGTGTTGCCTGTGCTGATCGGCGCGCACGATGCCCTGCTGTCCGTCATCACGGCGGGTTGCATGGTCGTCGTCGTTTCCACGATCCTATCGTTCCTCTCCGGCATGGACGTGACACGCCGCATCGCCCTCAATCTCGTCATTATCACCATCGCCGTCAGCGTCAGCTACGGGATCGGCCTGCTGGCCAAGCAGTTCTGGGGAATCACCGCCTGACATCTTGCGCGTACACGCAATGGCCTCACGACTCCAGCGATACATCCGGACCTTCGGCCTGTTCAAGGGCGCCGAAATTTACGGTAAATCCAAGTACGGGCGGCAGGAATATCACCTGACGATTCCCGGCTTCCCTGGCACGCTGCTGCTGCGGGGCAAGACATCGGACCGGCTGACATTCCAGAAAATTTTCGTCGACGGCGAATACCGGTTCGACCTGGGATTCACCCCGCGCGTGATCCTCGACGGCGGGGCGAACGTGGGGTATGCGTCTCTCTTTTTTGCCCGCCAATTCCCGGAGGCCACCGTCATCGCCGTGGAACCGGAAGCAGAAAATTTCAGGCTGCTCCGGCACAATACGGCCGGGTACCCCAACATTCGGCCTGTCCAGAAAGCCTTGTGGCCGCGCCGCACGCATCTGACCATCGAGAACGTGGCGGGACAGCCCGACGCATTTCGCGTCAAGGAAAGCGTCACCGGCGGCGCGGGGACTATTCCAACCTGTACCATCGATGAGCTGATGCGAGAAGCCGGTGCGGACCGGATCGATTTGCTGAAACTCGACGTGGAAGGGGCGGAAAAAGAGCTGTTCGAAGATCCCGGACGGGAGTCCTGGCTGAGTAAGACGCGGACTCTGGTTCTGGAACCGCACGACTGGTTCAAGCCCGGTTGTACCGAAGCTGTGGAGCGGGCCATGGCCGGGAAAACGTACCGCCGGTCACGAATCGGAGAGAATCTGCTTTTCGTACGAGAGCCTGCCGTCTGACCGGATCGGACCGAACATACCACAAAAAAACAAGCGGGGGTGCCGGACTGTTTCCCGGCACCCCCGCTTGAATCCTGAAAGAACCGTCGTTACCGGCCCAACGCCTTCTTTACCGCATTTCCGATTTCGGCCGGATTCTTTACGACACGGACACCGGCTGCTTCCAGCGCTTTCATTTTCTCGGTGGCAGTCCCTTTGCCGCCGGAGATAATCGCGCCGGCATGGCCCATACGGCGGCCCGGAGGCGCCGTGATGCCGGCAATGAAACTGACGACCGGCTTCTTGACGTGCTTCTTGATGAACTCCGCCGCTTTCTCTTCCGCATCGCCGCCGATCTCGCCGATCATGACGATAACCTGAGTCTCCGGATCTTTTTCAAACAGCGGCAGTACATCGACGAAACCCGTTCCGTTTACCGGATCGCCCCCGATGCCGACGCAGGTGGTTTCGCCCAAGCCCAGCGTTGAGAGCTGGTGGACAGCTTCATAGGTGAGGGTGCCGCTGCGGGACACCACGCCGACAATGCCCTTCTTGTGAATGAAGCCCGGCATGATGCCGATCTTGGCCTCATCGACCGTAATAACACCGGGGCAGTTCGGACCGATCAAGCGCACATCGCGGCCGCGAAGCGCCCGCTTCACCTTCACCATGTCGTTGACCGGAATGCCTTCGGTGATACAGATAACCAGCTTGATGCCGGCATCGGCCGCTTCCAGAATCGCATCGGCGCAGAACGGCGGCGGCACAAAGATAAGTGACGTATCGCACTCGGTCTTCTTCACCGCGTCGGCGACCGTGTTGAACACGGGAATCCCTTCGACTTCCTGCCCGGCCTTCCCCGGCGTCACACCGGCCACCACCTTCGTCCCATAGGCCTTGCACTGGGTTGCATGGAAGGACCCTTCCTTCCCCGTGATCCCCTGCACCACCACCCGCGTATTCTTGTTGACGAGAATGCTCACGGCGCTCTCCTTATGCTGCCTTGCCGGTCAATTTGACGATCTTTTGGGCTGCTTCCCAGAGGTCGTTGGCCACTTCGAGTTTTAAACCGGACTCGGCCAGAAGCTTGCGACCTTCTTCTGCGTTCGTACCCTGGAGACGCACAACCAGCGGCACGGCGATCTTCACTTCCTTGGCTGCTTCGATCACACCGTGCGCAATGCGCTCGCAGCGGACAATGCCGCCGAAGATGTTGATGAAGATGCCTTTGACGTTGGGATCTTTCAGGAGGATGCGAAAACCCGCTGCGACGGTGTCCTTCGTGGCTCCCCCGCCGACGTCCAGGAAGTTCGCCGGCTCGCTGCCGGCTAACTTGATGACGTCCATCGTCGCCATCGCAAGGCCCGCGCCGTTCACCATGCAGCCGATGTTGCCGTCCAATTTCACATAGTTCAGATTGCTCGCCGTCGCTTCGATCTCCAGCGGCTCTTCTTCGTTCAAATCGCGCATCTTCTGCACGTCTTCGTGCTTGAAGAGCCCGTTATCGTCGAACGACACCTTGCCGTCCAGCGCGACCAATGTCTTCTCTTTCGTGATAATCAGCGGGTTGATTTCGACCAGCGCTGCGTTTTTTTCCATGAAGAGGCGGTAGAGGCTGTCGAGCAGCTTGACGAAGGGATTGATCACCGCCGGCTCGATGTTCTGCAAGCCAAGCGCAAAGGCCACGTTTCGGCCGTTGTGCCCCTGGAACCCGACCGCCGGATCGATCGCTTCCTTGATGATCTTTTCCGGCGTATGCGCCGCGACTTCTTCGATTTCCATACCGCCTTCGGTGCTGGCGATGAACGTCGGCCAGCCTGTGTCGCGATCAACAAGAATCGAGAGATAGAGCTCTTTGGCGATGTTCGCACCCTCTTCCATCAAGAGACGATAGACCGTCCGGCCTTTGGGACCGGTCTGATGGGTGACCAGCGTCTTGCCGATCAACTCCTTGACAAAACCTGCCACCGCACCTTTATCTTTCGTGATCTTCACACCACCGGCCTTGCCGCGTCCGCCGGCATGGATCTGCGCCTTCACGACGAAGACCGGCGTGTTCAATTCGTTGGCCCAGGCAGTCGCCGCGTCGGGGGACGTAATTTCCTTTCCGTGCGGCACCGGCACGCCGAATTGGGCGAATAGTGACTTAGCCTGAAATTCATGAACGTTCATGTCGCTCCTTCTGTCGCAGGCGAATGGCACGTGGCGAAAGGCTAGATGGGAATGGGTCCCCTTGCCTCTAGCCCCTAGCCAACCTTTCTCGTGTATGCAGGCAGGATCATCGGCGAGATGACACCGCTTGGACTGCCGTGTTTCTTGGCGACGGCACGGAACTTCTGCAAATGTTTCAAGGTCAGTGTGCCCTGTTTCATCGAAGCAGCCCGACCGGCGGCGGTCAACCCGGACCGTTTGCCGAACACCATCAGATCGAGCAACGAGTTACCCATCAGACGGTTGCGGCCATGCAACCCGCCGGAAGCCTCGCCCGCGACGAACAGGTTCTTCACGTTCGTTTCCGAGTTCGTATCGATCTTCACCCCGCCGTTTTGGTAGTGCAGCGTCGGATAGATCAGGACCGGATCTTTGCTGATGTCGATGCCGAACCGCTCGAACTGCAACATCATGGCCGGGAAATGTTTCTCGACCGTGCCCGGTCCGTGCTCCGCATCCAACAGCGGCGTATCCAGCCAGACCCCGACGCGGCCGGACATGGTGCGAATCCCTCTCCCCTCCTCACACTCACGGATGATCGAGGACGAGACGACGTCGCGTGTATCGAGTTCGTTCACGAACCGCTCGCCCTTGGCGTTGACCAATTGACCGCCTTCGGACCGAATCCCTTCGGTCACCAATGCGCCGATCAATTGTTCCGGATAGACCGCCCCTGACGGGTGATACTGAAACGTGTCGATGTGGGCGAGTTTGGCACCCATGCGATACGCGAGACAGAGTCCGTCGCCGGTGGCGCCATAATGATTGCTCGTCGGGAACCCTTGAATGTGCAGCCGGCCGATCCCGCCGGTTGCAAGAATGACCGATTTGGCCGCAACCACCACGGTCCGCTGATTGTCGAGATCTTTAAAAATCGCCCCGCTGCAGGCGCCGTTGTCGTCGCTCAGCAATTCGATCGCCGCCGCGAACTCGAGCAACTGAATCTTCTGATTGATGACCTCGTCTTTGAGGACGCGCATAATCTCGAGGCCGGTATAGTCGGAGCAGGTCAAGAGCCGCGGCTTTGAGCTGCCGCCACCCTTCTTCACATGCAGATTGCCGTCCGCCTGACGGTCGAACAAGACACCCAGTTCAAGCAGCCACTTGGCGATCGACGGCCCGTCCTCCACCATGACCTTGAGCAGGGCATGGTCGTTTTGCATGTGGCCGCCCTTGAGCGTATCGATAAAATGGGTGACCGGGGAATCTTCCGGCGCGACGGAGATCTGCATGCCGCCTTGCGCCATCACACTGTTGGAGTCGCCCAGCCGCAGTTTCGTGGCGAGGATCGTGTTTGCCCCGGACCCATGGGCATGAAGCGCCGCCGCACAGCCGGCCCCGCCGCCGCCGATCACGAGCACGTCACAGGAATAGTGCGGCGCGAGATCGGTATTGTCCTGGATCGAGCTGTCCCCTTCGAGCAATGTCGCCAACTCGACGACGGTCTTGTCGCCCTCATTGGGGCCGAAGCGGATCGGCCGATAGGCGCTGGATCGGAAGTCCGGGTGATACTTGTGAATCAGCTGGTCGCGGTCGGCGGGAGAAAACTTGGGGATGGTCTGCTTACGGCGGTCATCCCGAGTCTTGTGCACGATCTGTTGGAGTGCGTGAATGTCCATGATTCTCAGGCGAGGGGCGAGGGGCGAGGGGCGAGAGGAGCCGCAAATATTTTCTTTGAGAACTCCCGTCTTCCCACTTGCCCATTGCCTCTTGCCCCATGCCTCATAAAATTATTTCACCATCGCACAGTGATCGGCCAGTTCCTTCTCATTCATCTTGAGAATTCTTTTCCACTCGTCGTTGAACCGGCCGTCTTGAATTTCCTTGATGCGCGTATCCAGCCCCTTCGGCTTCTCGGTGAAATGTGCGCCCTGGGCGCGGCTGACGTAGAGCGCCACAAGATTCGGTGCGATGTCGGCGATACAGACCGGCGTGCACATCCCGCACATAACACAGTCCATGAACATCTCGGAGACGCTCTTGAAGTCGCCGAAGACCGCTTTCCACACGCCTTCCCGCACATCGATCTGCTGCGGGCAGGCTTCCGTGCACGCATTGCAGTTCCGGCAGAGCGGCGCTTCCGGATAGAGGCTGAAGAGATCCTGCTTGGGATCTTGGAGCTTCTGAATGTCGTAGGTGGCCTTGCGCGCCGGGAACGGCGGCATCATCGTGAACGACATGCCGTCCTGCACGGCCGTCTGGCAGGCCAGGCAGGTCCGGACCTTCGGATCGTCTTTCGTTCGGTAATACGTCGCGCAGGCGCCGCAGAAGCCGCCGAGGCAGCCGACGCCACGGACCACTTCCTGGCCGGCATACCACATGGCTTTGATGACCGTGATCCCCTCCGGCACTTCTACTTTCTTGCCGGCGATCTCGATCGTCACCATCCGAGGCTTCAATACCTCGGGCTGATCGATCACATTTTGGTTATCGGTGGTCTCTTTGGCCATCTTCCCGGGACGTGATCGGTGATGAGTGATGGGTGATCAGCGGCGCCGATCCTCCTCGTCACTCATCACACGTCACCCTTCACTGCCTTATGCAATCGCGTCGATGATCCTGTTCAACGTCGCGCTCGGCCGCATCGCCTTGGAGGCCTTGGCATCGTCCGGGTGATAATACCCGCCGACGTCCTGCGGCTTGCCCTGCGCGGCCAACAACTCGCCGTCGATCGTCTTTTCGTTGTCGCTCAGGTCCTTCGCGATCTTCGTGAACTTCTCCGCAATCTTCTTGTCCGCGGTCTGCGCGGCCAAGGCCTGCGCCCAGTAGAGCGCGAGGTAGAAGTGGCTGCCACGGTTGTCGATCTCGCCGACCTTGCGGGCTGGTGATTTGTTGCTCTCGAGGAACTTCGCATTGGCTTGATCCAACGTATCCGCCAGAATCTTCGCCACCGCATTGTTCCCAACCTTCGCCAGATGCTCCAGCGAGGCGGCCAAGGCCAGGAACTCGCCGAGCGAGTCCCAGCGGAGGTAGCCTTCTTCCTGGAACTGCTGCACGTGCTTCGGCGCCGATCCCCCCGCGCCGGTCTCGAACAATCCGCCGCCGTTCAGCAACGGCACGATCGAAAGCATCTTGGCGCTGGTGCCGATTTCGAGAATCGGGAACAGGTCGGTGAGATAATCGCGAAGCACGTTGCCGGTGCAGGAAATCGTGTCCTTGCCTTCCTTCATCCGCTCGATCGACCAGCGGCAGGCCTCGGCCGGCGCCATGATTTTGATCTCGAGGCCGGTCGTGTCGTGTTTCGGCAGATACGCGTTCACCTTCTTGATCAATTCGGCATCGTGCGCGCGAGTCTTATCCAACCAGAACACCGCCGGCGCACCGGTTGCTCTCGCGCGGGTCACGGCCAACTTCACCCAATCCTGAATCGGGGCATCCTTCACCTGGCAGGCACGCCAGATGTCGCCCTCTTCGACCTTGTGCTCGTGCAACGTCTTGCCCGAGGCGTCGACGATGCGGATCGTGCCGTTGCCCGGCGCTTTAAAGGTCTTATCGTGCGAGCCGTACTCTTCCGCCGCCTGCGCCATCAAGCCGACGTTGGGTATCGTGCCCATCGTCTTTGGATCGAACGCGCCCTTCTGCTTACAGAACTCGACGACTTCGCGGTAGACCGGCGCGTAGCTCGCGTCGGGAATCACGCACTTTACATCCTGCAGCTTGCCTTCCGGATTCCACATCTTGCCGCTGTCGCGAATGACCGGCGGCATGGACGCGTCGATGATGATGTCGCTCGGTACGTGGAGATTGGTGATGCCCTTGTCGCTGTTCACCATCGCCATCGGCGGCCGCTTCTGATAGACGGCCTTAATGTCGTCCTCGATCGCCTTCCGCTCATTCTCCGGCAACGACTTGATCTTCGCGTACAGATCGCCGATGCCGTTGTCCGGATCGACACCGAGCTTCTTGAGCGTCGCACCGTGCTTCTCGAAGACGTCCTTGTAGAACACCGTCACGGCATGGCCGAAGATCTTCGGGTCCGAGACCTTCATCATGGTCGCCTTCATGTGGAGCGACCACAGCACGCCCTTCGCCTTCGCATCCTCGATCTGCTCTTCAAGGAACTTGCGCAGCGCCTTGACGCTCATGAACGTCGCATCGAGTACTTCGCCGGCCTGCAACGCCACCTTCTCCTTCAACACCGTGGCCTTGCCGTCGGCGCCGACAAACTCGATCTTCGCCGTCGTCGCAGCCGGAATCGTCATGGATTTTTCGTTCGACCGGAAATCTCCGCCATGCATGTGAGAGACGTGGGTCTTCGAATCGGACGACCAGGCGCCCATCTTGTGCGGGTGCTTACGGGCATAGGCCTTTACGGAGAGCGGCGCGCGGCGGTCGGAGTTTCCTTCGCGCAACACCGGATTGACCGCGCTGCCTTTCACTTTGTCATAGCGGGTCTTGATCTCCTTTTCCTTGTCGTCCTTCGGATTCTCCGGATAGTCGGGCAGCTTATAGCCCTGGCTCTGCAACTCCTTGATCGTGGCGACCAGCTGTGGGATGGATGCGCTGATGTTCGGCAGCTTGATGATGTTGGCTTCCGGCGTCTTCGCCATCTCGCCCAGTTCGGCCAAGGCATCGTGCTGCTTCTGCGCCGGCGTCAGATATTCGGGGAACACCGCGATCACGCGACCCGCGAGCGAAATGTCGCGTAGCTCCACGGTCACGCCCGCCGCCTTCGAGAAGGCGTTGATGATCGGAAGGAACGAATACGTCGCCAGCATCGGCGCTTCGTCGGTCTTCGTATAGATAATTTTGTCTGCTTTCGTCATTGTCCTTCTCCCTCTTCCTTTATGGGTTAGTTCAACGCGTTCAGCGCCGAACCGGCCTTGAACCAGGTGATCTGTTGTGCCGTCATGCTGTGGTTTGCTTGGATCTTCACGTCGCCGCTCGCCTTGTGAACGACCACCGTCACCGACTTGCCCGGCGCGAGATGATTCAAATCCACGACGCTGAGCCGGTCGTTCATCTCGATCTTCTCGTAGTCCTTGGGGTCGGCAAACGTCAGCGGCAGGATGCCCTGCTTTTTCAAATTCGTTTCATGAATGCGCGCAAAACTCTTCGTGATGACCGCGCGCACGTTCAAAAACCGCGGCGACATGGCCGCATGCTCGCGGCTGCTGCCCTCGCCGTAGTTCTCGTCGCCGACCACGATCGACCCGATGCCTTTGGACTTATATGCGCGGGCGATCTGCGCGATCGTGAGGTTCGACTCGCCGGTGAGCACGTTCGTGCCCTTGCCGGGCTCCGACGCGAACGCGCTGTTTGCGCCCAAGAACATGTTGTCGCTGATCTTGTCCAAGTGGCCGCGGAACTTGAGCCAGGGCCCGGCCGGTGAAATGTGGTCGGTCGTGGTTTTGCCCTTGGTCTTGATCAGGAGCGGAAGTTTGTCGAAATCCTTCCCGTCCCACTTCGGGAACGGCTGCAAGAGCTGCAACCGCTCGCTGGTCGGCGGAATGTCGACGGTCAGCTTCGAACCGTCCTCCGCCGGCGCCACGAAACCTTCTTCACCCTTCGCGAAGCCCTTCGCCGGCAATTCCTCACCCACCGGCGCTTGGAGCTTGAACTCCTTGCCGTCGGCGCCCTTCACAGTCTGATTCACGGGATCGAAGCCCAAGTCGCCGGTGATCGCATAGGCGGTCACGACTTCCGGACTCGCGAGGAAGGAAAGCGTTTCATTGATGCCGTCGTTGCGGCCCGGGAAATTGCGGTTGAAGGAACTGACGATCGAATCCGCCTTGCCCTTCACCCCATCCGCACGCTTCCACTGGCCAATGCACGGACCGCAGGAATTCGAGAGCACCGTCCCGCCGAGCTTTTCGAACGTGTCGAGGAATCCATCGCGCTTCATCGTGTGATAGATGCGCTCGGAGCCCGGAGAAATCAAGAACGAGGCCTTCGCCTTCAATCCGGCTTTCAACGCCTGCTGCGCGACGTGGGCCGAGCGGCTGATGTCTTCGTAGGAGGAGTTCGTACAGCTGCCGATCAAGGCCGCCTTCAGCTCGACCGGATAGCCCTTCTCCTTCGCTTCGGTTCTCAACTTCGAAATCGGCCGCGCCAGATCGGGCGTGTGCGGCCCGACGACGTGCGGCTCCAGCTTCGACAAATCGACTTCGACGATCTGATCGTAGTACTTCTCCGGCGACTGATAGACTTCCGGATCGGCCGTGAGCAACGCCTTGTTGGCCGAAGCCAGGTTGGACAGATCCGTACGGTCCGTGATGTTCATGTAGGCGACCATCTTCTGGTCGAAGGGAAACACCGACGTCGTCGCGCCCAGCTCGGCGCCCATATTACAGATGGTGCCCTTGCCGGTCGCGCTGATCGTCTCGGCGCCGGGGCCGAAGTATTCGACGATCTTGTTCGTCCCACCCTTCACGGTCAGCAGGCCGCAGAGATAGAGAATCACGTCTTTCGCGGACGCCCAGCCGCTCAACTTGCCGGTGAGCTTCACACCAATGAGTTTCGGATGGAGCACTTCCCAGGGCAGACCGGCCATGACTTCGCCGGCATCCGCACCGCCGACACCGATCGCCAAGCCGCCCAACCCGCCGCCGTTCGGCGTATGCGAATCGGTGCCGATGATCAAGCAGCCGGGAAACGCGTAGTTCTCCAGCACGACTTGATGGATGATACCGGCGCCCGGTTTCCAGAACCCGATGCCGTACTTTTTCGCCGCCGACGCGAGGAAGTTATACACTTCCTTATTCTCGTCCATCGCGCGCAAGAGATCTTTTTCCGACCCCATTTCCGCGCGGATCAAGTGGTCGCAGTGGATCGTGCTGGGCACGGCGGCTTTTTTCTTGTTCGCCTGCATGAATTGCAGCACGGCCATCTGCGCCGTCGCATCCTGCATCGCCACGCGATCGGGCCGCAGCGCCAACATGGCCTTACCGCGTTCCCAGTGTTGCGTGTCGAAGTTGTCGGCATGCGAGACGAGAATCTTCTCCGCCAGCGTCAGCGGACGGCCGAATTTCTTTCGGGCCTTCTCGCAGACCTCGGGCATCTTGGCGTAGAGCTTCTTCGCAAGCTCGAGTGACATTGCGCTCTCCTTACAAACGGGCGTGGGACCCAGAGCCAGGAGCCAAGGAGTTCCGCTCCCCGGCCACGCTCCGTCACCAGCCTCTGGTTAGGCGGCCTGTCCTCCCACTCTCAGAGCGGCAGGACCTCCCGCAGTTATTTCAGCGGTGGAACTTCGCGAGCCTATTTCAACGGC
>OMJK01000148.1 GCA_900299325.1 Nitrospiraceae bacterium
GCCGGAGGCGTTTCCCATTCTGGCTAGTCTGGCGGAAGTCCTGGGCGAACCGGTTGTGCAGGACGTTAAGGTGCAAGGGCATACCGACAATGTGCCGATTCGCTCGGCGGCGTTTCCGTCCAATTGGGAATTGTCGTCGGCGCGGGCGGTGACGGTTGTGCGGGCGCTCAGCGAGCGATACGCCGTTCCTGCCGAGCGTCTGTCGGCGGCGGGGTATGCGGAATTCAAACCGGTCTCGGACAATCTGACGCCAGAGACGCGGGCCAAGAATCGCCGCGTCGAACTCCACGTCACACTGGTCGGGCATGGGCCTTCTTCGAACGACCACCCGCCGCAGATGTAGTGAATTACTTCCTCGACCCGGGTACTGACGTTTCTATCGCGAATGGAGCTGGCAGACTGGCTAAATCGGCCGGTTCGCTGGAGTCACGTTCCTGATAGGCCACTTCCTGCACGACCGCCGGACCGGTGGGCCACTCGCTGGGCGGCAGGATCGTCCGTTCCATGGTTTGGCGGATACGGATGGGCTGAGAAAAGGCCGACACAGATTTCCAGCGGCCCTGCGGCTCATTCCCTAGCACAACCAAGCCGGCGTGCTGCGACGGATCGCTGTCGATGGCGGGATCCAGGTCGTAGACGCCGAGACTCCGGCGCAGACGCTCGATGTCTTCGCGCCGGCCTGTGAGAAAGATCCATCCGGCGTCGATGCCGTGTTCTTTCCGGTATTGCCGCAATACGCCGGGCGTATCGTGTTCCGGCTCCAGTGTAATGGATAGGAGCGTGACCTTCTCTTTCAGCGGCGATCGGAGCGCATGGTATGCCGCCGCCAGCCGTTCGGTAATCAGGGGGCAGGTGTTGCCGCAGGTGGTGAACATGAAGTTGATGGCCACCACCTTGCCTTGGACCAGATCGTCGTAAAACCGGACCGGCTGCCCCTCGTGCGTGACCAGTTCCACGTTCGGCAGATGCTCCTGCCTGATGCGATCGATCTTGGACAGGCTGCCGGCAGGCGTGGCATCGGAGCGGTGCTCCGACGCCACCCCTGTGCATCCGGCGCTTCCAATCAGCAATGCGAAGATGAACAGTACGCGCGCGGTCATGGTTGAATTTCGAATTGCCCCATCATGTCCTCATGCTCGATGTTGTGGCAGTGGAAGACATACCGGCCCGTGTACTGATTGAACTTAATGAGGATTTTTGTTTCCCGGGCAACGTCGCCGCCGATAAGCACCGTGTCCTTCCGGGCCCGTTCCAGCGGCGGTGGTGTTTTGCCGTCGCGCGACAGGATGAAGAACTCGCTCAAGTGCACGTGAATCGGATGCACCCAGCCGCCCGGCGATTCGAAAATCCAAATTTCCGGTTCGCCGAGCTTCGGCGTAGCATTGATGCGGTTTTCGTCGAAAAACTCACCGTTGATCTGCCAGGCGCCGTTCGAACGGTTGAACTCAAAGCGACGCTGAACACGGACCTGCGGCAGCAGCTGCGCCGGCCCTTCCGTGATCGGCAGCAGCGTCGAGGGAACTTTGCTTGGATCGAATGCAGGCGAGGATCCTTGGACGCGGAACTTCAGGATCTGTGTCCCCGGTGAGACCAACCCATCCGGTTTGCGCCCGTCGGTCTGCTGCATGCGGTTGACCAAAAACACTTCAGCTCGGTTCTGGAAGTCTTTAAAGTCGAGCACAATGTCCACCCGCTCGGCCGGTGCCAGGCGGATACTTTGGACCGTGATCGGTGCCGGAAGTAGGTTGTCGTCGGTGCCGATGACCGTGAAGGGCTGTCCGGTGCTGAGAAAGAATTGATACACGCGGGCATTCGAGCCATTCAACAGGCGGAACCGGTATTTACGCCGTTGCACGGTGAGGAACGGCTGGATCAGGCCATTGACGCAGAATTTGTCTCCGATGAACCCGTTGTGATCGAAGTTGTTAAAGACCAACCGGCCATCTGAGCCGAACTGGCGGTCTTGGAAAACAAGACCGAGGTCGAATGGGCCGACCGGTCGGCCTTGATAAAAGTTGGCGGGAAGCTGCAGGCCTGTCGCTTCGTCGCCGGTGTCGAGCGGGTTGGTGTAGAGAAAGAATCCAGCCAGACCACGATAGACGTTCGGTCCTGTCGTGTCGATCGCATGGTCGTGATACCAGAGTGTCGACTCGTAGTTCTGCGTCAGGCCGGCTTCCAGTGTATTGGGATAGTAGTAGTCGCGCGATTGTCCGTAGCAGAAGGTGTCGAGCGGATAGCCGTCGTCTTCAGGGGCCTGGAATCCTCCGTGACGGTGAATCGCCGTGATCGGCTCGCCGATGCCCACGGGATCGTTCACCGGCAGGTCGTTGACGAAGCGAACCAGTTGCGGTGTCCCGCTGTTTGCAATAAATGTGGGGCCCGGGATCGATACACCATGATCGTCCCCATATCCCCACAGGAGGCTATCCGGTAGTTGAGGATGGAACGAGTGCAACACAGGGCGTTCGTAAATCTTATAATACTGCATGCCTTCTGTAACAGTGCGCGGTCCGCTGACATGGAAGGCGGTTGTTCCATCCGGATTAACGCAATTGCTGGGATCCGCCTGTGTGCTGAACGGTGCCACCGGTTGTGCCACGGGCGGGATGCCGCGTCCCGGCAACAATTCATACAGGAATGGTGTTGTTGGCGGACTTGCCGGCAGCGACTCTGCCTGTGCAATCCGGGGACGCAATCCATCTGGCAACATGGCGGCGCCGCCCAACACGATTCCTAAACGAAATAAATCACGGCGGGTCAGTTTCATGGTGTGCTCCTATACAAACTGGTTAGAAAAGGGTACGTGGACTTCAGTCCGGCCAATCGTCGCGATCATTCAATATCCTTGTGGGGCTGCGAGTTTTCGATGAGTGCAAACTATGCGCGTTTGATCGACTCGGAAACCACCCCCCATTGGTAGGGGGTAATCGGCTCTGGCAAACGATTTGCCGAGATCTGAGAGATCTAAATGAGGAGGCAAAACGATGTGGTCAAGAGTGTGAGAAAGTCAAGAATCGGGGTTAATGGTGGCGCCTATCCGCTGCCGTCAATAGGGGAGGGCTGGCGCCGATGAGGCAGCGGTACGAGCGAGCTCGGTGTGGCGCGCCCGACAGGACTGCATCTGATAGACCCAGATCCGTTAACAGGGTGTGGGAGCCGATGCAGAGTGGGAATGGCGCGCCCGACAGGACTTGAACCTGTAACCCCCAGATCCGTAGTCTGGTGCTCTATCCATTGAGCTACGGGCGCGTGAGGAAGCTGTATGCCGGCGGCGCACGAAGATGCTGGCGGCAGCAGAGGTTATACAGGGCGGCTCTGTGGATGGTCAAGCGAGGGCGGTAGAGAGGCTCTGCTGAGAATAGGAAAACGGTACGGGATCTGCGCGGGGTGCGGTAGGATCGGGCATGGCGTTCGAGGCCTATCAGCTGAAACCGAAAGAGGAGCCTGGCATGAGTGCTGTGGAGTCTATCGGTACAGTGCCGACACCTCGCCGGTCGTGGTCGGTCATCGCCTGCTGCGTGCGATGGGTGTCGGCCACGCTTCTGGCGGCTGCCGTCGGGAGCTGGCTGGTATGGTTCGCCACCTCCCTGCAGCGCCAGCAGAACGAAGAGGATATTCGCGCCGCCTGCCGCCGAGTCATGCCCGAAACGGCCGACCGCTGCTTCGACACCGTGGTGATCCAGCGCGGCGGTGTCCGGCGGTGAACAGTCTCAAGAGACTCATGATCGGGGCGCTGAGCGCCTTGCTCGGACTTGTCTTGGTCGAGACCTCCCGGGCGCAGACGCCGGCTCCAATTACACCCTCAGAATCCAAAATCGAATACACGGGGGAACTCTCCGGGTGGCTGCTGAGCCAGGGGCAGACCAAGTGGAAAAACGGGGTTTCGCAGCTGACCTATAAAGACAACAGCACGAACATCGCCGAACTCACCGCACAAGCCACGTTTCTCAAGCAATGGTTCGCTCGCATCAACGGCGGGTACGGGACCATCGGCAGCGGCAACCTCATCGACAACGATTACACCGGACCCAACGGCGCGCTGGAGTCCAGCACCAACAGCAATCTAAAAGGCACCAGCGTCTGGTACATCAACACCGATGCGGGCTATAAATTTCTCGTCCTGCCGGACCGGCGTGGAAGCGCGGGTGTGTTCACCGGGTTTCAGTACTGGCGGCAGGAATATCAAGCCATCGGTGCCGTTCAGACTGTTTGCAATCCTGCTCCTGTGAATCCGTTGTGTAACCCCGCCTTTAACGGACGGGATCTGGCTGCAGGCCAGAGTGCCATCACGAACAAAACTCAGTGGGCGTCCTGGCGCCTGGGGGTTGAAGGCGATTACCGCTTTACCAGAAAGTTCGCCGTCGAAGGGCGACTGGCGTTTCTTCCCGTTTCGTACTTGAGTAACGACGACATTCATCATCTCCGGCAAACCGCAGGACCGTCGTTGCCCGCGCTCCAGCAGGATCCCAGCTTTCGGATGACCGGTTGGGGGTTCGGAACGGATGTCGAAGTCGGCGCAAACTATATGATCGCGCCGCGACTCTTTTTGGATCTCGGGTACCGGTTCTGGTGGAACTATGTGTCCGGCGGGACGTTCACGGCCTATCCGGTCGGCGCGCCATCCTCCAGCAGCAATCTCAATTCCTTCCAATCCTACCGTTACGGGCTGACGCTCGGTCTTCGGTACGCATTCTAACTAACCACACTGTGAGCCCTAGGATCGGTGCCGCGACGGCTGGGTGTCGTCTTCGTATTCGCGGAACAGCCGCTTGGCTTCGGGATGAAGATGGCTGGGATGGCCGTAGGGGATGCCGGCGGTGCGGAACAGCGGCGCGAGTTTGCCGTTGGGATGGAGATAGCCGGCGCGCAGCGGCACGGTGCGTTTGCTGTGGCGCACCAGCCGGCAGGCCGTCGGTCGAATGGACGTCAGCCAGTCGGCGATGTCCTGCGGATTGCCGATGGAGGCCGAGAGCAGCAGCAGTTTGGCCTGTGACGGACAGAACACGATCGTTTCTTCCCACACGACGCCGCGCTCCGGATCGGCCAGGTATTGCGACTCGTCCATGATCACCAGTCCTAAGGTATCCAGCCGCACGTCGATCTCGCCGCTCGCCGCATCGTAGAGCAGGTTCCGCAAAATCTCCGTCGTCATGATCAGCAGCGGCGCCTGCCCGTTGTCCTGCCGGTCGCCGGTGAGGATGCCGACCCGGTCGACCCCGAATATTTTCGAGAACTCGGTGTACTTGGTGTTCGACAGGGCTTTCAGCGGTGAGGTGTAGATCACTGTCCGGTTTTCGTCCATCGCGCGGCGCGCGGCCTCCACGGCCACGTAGGTCTTTCCGCTTCCCGTCGGCACGCTCACAACCACGTCGGTTTCGGCCAGGGCCGCCAGCGCTTCTATCTGCCAGGGATCGGGGACAAACGGTTGCGGGGCGGGGACTCCGATGCCTTCCAGCCACTCGGCCAGCGAAATGCCCGGTTCATTCGATTCCGGCTCCGGCGCACGATGCGGCCGTCGGCCGTGAGGTGGAGTGCTGGTGCGATGTGGCCGGGGAGCCGGTTGGGCCGCAGCCGGAGGCGCAGGCTGATGCTGACGCTCGCCGATCAACGTCAACAAATCGGATTCGAATCCGGCCCGGTTGTTCGCCGAATGCTGGAGCAGCAGCTCGATGAGCCGGCGCTTGCCGGCCCGAAAGTGACGATGCACGCGTCCCCGCGCCAGGCGATGCAGCAGCGCGACCGGCTGCTGGGCGAGCAATTTTTCAAGTTCGTCGGTCGTCATGTGGTTCTCGTGAAGCGTGATGCGTATGGTGTCACGGCAATTCCTCCAGCACGCCGCGGCGGATCAGGGCGATGGCCTGCGAGGCGGTGTCGGCCAACCCCGGATGCGTCGCCTTGAGCGTATGCAGCTGGGACAAAAATTCCAGCGTCCGGGCCAGCAGGCGATAGATGTCGCCTTCCGCCATCGTGGTCGTCCGGCAGAGGCCGATCCAGGTCAAATTGGGATCGCCGATCCACCGCTCGGCCAGAGCGGCCACATCGGCGCGCAGCAGCGGCGGGTCCTCATAAGGCGAGAGAGTTTCCGCCAGCTTCCTCACCTGACCGAGCAGCGAACTCAAGCCGGGGCTGATGCGCGGGAAGGCGCCGGGCCGGTCGTCGTCGTGTGCGATGCTGGCCATCACGCCGGTTAACACGGCCGGCTCCGCACCGGTGAAGGCTTCGGCGCGGATCAGCTCGGTGATGAGCAGCGAATGGTCGATGCGGATCAACCGCGCCCAGTCGCCGTCGGCGGTCAGCTGGGCAGCCGGCGTCAGATATCCGAATCGCTGCAACGCCTCGACGCGTTCCTGAAAACGATGCCACAAGCTCGTCCTCAACGCCTGAATCGACTTCATCTGGCGGTGCTGTTCCTGGCGCAGGCGCGAGGCGACGACATAATCTTTCTGACAGGCGGGGCGGGATGGGCAGGTCGGGCAGGGGAAATCGCCCAGCGTTTGCACGATGGAGTCCGGGATGGTCTCGGCTTCTTTCGGGACGAGAATCGGCAACACCGGCAGTCTCGTCGGAAGTTCGTTGAGCTGGTAGGACAATTCGTCGAAACTCGCGGCGGTGCACCAGGGGTAGGTCGGTGCCTCCTCGCAGTCGAAGTGCCGGTCGAAGACCTCGCTGACGATGGCGGCCGGGCATTCCGTGACGGCGCCGTCCGGCCGGAGCACGGTGACCATCGGGCTCTTCTGGCCTTTGCTGCGATACTGGCGCAAGACAATGCCGCGGCTCCGCGACAGACCAATCACGCGGCCCGGCGTGAGAAAGTGGAACCGTGCCGTCACGTCCGGCGGTTCATGGCGCTGTGTCTGGTGCCGATGTGATTTTTGCCGGCGCGCCTGATCGAAGGTGTGCCACTGCGTGATCCAGTCCGTGCAGATCCGAGGGCCGAAGGGGGACATCTGCTCATGCACGACGTCGAGTTTGCGCTCCAGCACTTCGGCGCGCTGGTTGAGCTGAAATTGGGCGAAACTTTTTGCCAGGATTGCCTGGATCTGCTCATGCGGGTGGGCTTTCAAAAGATTGAGCACCATCGGGTAGGTGATAGTGAACTGGCTGTCGATTGCCTCCGGATGGCCGGTCAATCCTTTAGTCAACACGCCGAGATCGATGTAGGGCGACGGCGTGATGACGGCAAACCCGACGTGATCTTTGCCCCGCCGGCCGGCCCGCCCGGCGATCTGCTGGACCTCGCCGATCGTCAGATCGGTGAAGTCGCGCGATTTGCGGATGCTGGATTGCGTGATGACCACAGTGCGTGCGGGAAAATCCACACCCGCCGCCAGGGTGGTGGTGGCGAAGACGGCGTCGAGGCAGCCCTGGCGCATGAGTTCTTCCACGGCGATCTTCCAGGAGGGAAGATGTCCGGCGTGATGCGCCGCGACGCCGATGCGCTGGACCGTCGGAATCAGCGGATGTTCAGCGACGCTGGGATATTGCTCGGTGACCCGTGCGAGTGCCGTGGCGATCGCCTCCTGCCGGGCCGGCGGCAGGATCGTCTTCGCATGGTCGAAGGCCTCCATCGCCTCGTCGCAGGCGCGGCGGGACGTGAGAAACACGATGGCGGGGGTCAGGTGTTTCTGCCGGAGCGTGGCGATCAGGTCAACCGGATGAATCGAGGGAGGCATGCAGCTTCATTCCCTTCGAGATCACGACCAGCCCGGAGTCCGTGACGGTAAAACGATGCGCGTCGGCCTCGCGGTTATAGCCGATCTCCGTGCGGGGCGGAATGACGACATCCTTGTCGATGATGGCCCGCCTGATGCGGGAGTGTTCGCCGATGACGACGTTTTCCATCACGATGGATTCGCGGACGTCGGCATGGTCCTGGACGCGCACGTTGGGCGACAGCACCGAGTTCTGCACGCGCCCTCCCGACACGATGCAGCCGCCGCAGACGACCGAGTCGAGCGCAACGCCCATGCGGCCGCCCTGGTAGTCCTGCGCGAAGACGAACTTGGCCGGCGGAAACTGTCCCTGATAGGTGCGGATCGGCCAGTTGGGATCGTACAGATTGAACAGCGGGTCGACCGCCACCAGATCCATGTTGGCTTCCCAGTAGGCGTCGAGCGTTCCGATGTCGCGCCAGTATTGGATGGCCTTCCGGTTGGCGTCCTGGAACTTGAACGCATAGACGCGCCGGTTTTTGATCATCTGCGGAATGATGTTCTTGCCGAAGTCGTGGGCCGTCTCCTCGCCCGAATCCGACTGTAAATGTTCGCGGATCACTTTGGTGCGGAAAAGATAAATGCCCATGGACGCAAAAGCATGGGCGGGATCGTTCGGGATGTGGGCGGGATTCGCCGGCTTTTCCTCGAAATTCACGATGCGGAAATCTTCGTCAACGGCCATGACGCCGAACCGGCTGGCATCCTGGATCGGAATGTCGATCGCGCCCACGACAGCGTCGGCGCTTTTGGCAATGAGCCAGCGGAACATCTCCATGTAGTTCATCTTGTAGATGTGATCGCCGGCGAGGATCAGGAGCAGTTCCGGCTGCTCACCTTCCAGAAGGAAGAGGTTCTGGTACACGGCGTCGGCCGTGCCCCGGTACCAGTCTTCGCTGATGCGCTGTTGCGGCGGGATTGCGGCGATGTATTCGCCCATTTCTCCGCTCAGAATGCTCCAGCCGGAACGGATATGGCGGTCGAGCGAATGCGATTTGTATTGAATGAGGACGGCGACTTTCCGCAGGCCGGAGTTGAGACAGTTGCTCAGCGTGAAATCGATGATGCGATATTTTCCGCCGAAGGGCACGGCCGGCTTGGCGCGTTGATCGGTGAGGGGATAGAGCCGTTCCCCCTTGCCGCCCGCCAGAATCATCGTAAAGATGTGATGGCTGGGGTTCATGGCGGCCGGATTGTAACAGGACCGGTCTGAAATAGAAAGAAAGCAGAATCGTTGACTTCGCGTGCGACACGGATAATACTACTCCTCAGAACGGTTGGCATCATGACGTGGATGCGAGAAAGGGAATCGGTATGAAACGAGACGTTGTTGTCGCTGCGCTGCCGAGAACCAACGGCCGGGTGCCGTCCCGTCCCGCCGAGTCGCTCAAGGATATGGCGTGGCGGCTGAATCGGTTGGAGAGCCAGTTGCAAAAATTGACGGAACTGGTGCGGGACCATGCTGAGGATGTGGACCGGCTGGTGCGGATCGTGGCGGAGGATCGCGACGTGATCCGCCGGCAGCTGGTGCGTAAGCACCAGGAGAAGGTCCGAGTCCGGAAGCATCTCCGTGATACCGGTTCTGACTTCGATGTCGATCTGTGATCTGCTTGCTGTATCAAACGATGGCCCGCCCGTACAAGTTTTTCCCTCCGGTGCCACCCGAGTGGCACTGTTTTTTTATTCGGCAGATTAATACGGCTTAACAAAAAAGCTTTATCTTCCCAGCGGATGAAGAAATACGTATAATGGGTGTATCTTCAGAAGGTACCTCCCGTTCTCTCGGATTCGTCGACATGAGGGAAAGAGCAGGAGCCGCGTAAGCATGCTTCGTGCGCAGACAGGATGCCGGAAGATTTTCCTCGCAGCGACGCTGGGTTGCCTGGCCGCCGCCATCCCCCCCTTTTCCGGGGTGTCTGGTGCGCCGATGACGGGGCCTGCCGACAAGGCTGTCAAAGCTCCGTCGCCGGCTCCCGGCACCACACTGAAACTGAGTCTGGATGAAGCGATCGCTCTGTTTCTCCGCGAGAATCTCGACCTGCTGATCACCAAGTACGGCATCGATTCCGCCAAAGGGCAGCAGATCACCGCATCGTTGTTTCCCAATCCCACGGCTTCGGTCGGCACGTTGAGTTCCTATACGCAGGGGCACACCCTGTCGAACAGCGGCCAGATGTTTGCGCAGGTGCAGCAGTTGTTCGAACTGGCCGGGAAGCGGGGCTACCGGATCGAGAGCGCGGCGTTCGGCACGCAGTCGGCGGAAGCGGCGTTTGAAGACGCGATCCGCCAGCTGAGCTTCACGGTGAAAGACACATACTACCGGATTCAACTGGCGCAGCGGCGCCTGGCGCTGGCGGAGGAAAATCGCGACCGGTTTTCAAGAATTCTGGAGGTCAACACGATCCGGTTCAAGAAAGGCTATATTGCGGAAGTCGATCTGATCCGCATCCGGCTTCAGTTCATCGATTTCCAGTCCCAGGTCATCCAGTCGATTCAGGAATCCGATTCGTCTCGTTCGGATCTGCGCCAGTTGCTCCGGTTGTCGCCGGCGACGCAGTTGGAGTTGACGACCGACCTTGCCTATAAGCGGCTCGATCCGGATATCGGCAAGCTACGCACTGCGGCGCTGGAAATCCGTCCGGACGTGCGGGTCAAACGGCTGACTTATTCTCAACGCGAAGCGGATTTGCGGTTGGCACGGGCCTATCGGGTCCCCGATGTGACCGTCGGCGGTGGCTATGCCATCCAGGGCTCGAAGGGGCCGGACAATCCCGGCCAGGTGGCGCTGAATCTCGGCGTACCCCTGCCGTTGTTCAATCGGAATCAGGGCGGTATCATGCAAGCAGAGGTGGCGGTGCAGATGGCCGAAGCGGATCTGGGCAAAACGCTGAACCAGGTCGAGAATCAGGTGGATGTGGCCTATCGCAACCTGATCCAAAGCCGTCGGCTGATCGAGGCATTTCTCGGCGGCGTTCTGGACGACGCGCGGTCATCGCTCACCATTGTGGAGCGGGCCTATGAACGCGGCGGCGCCACGATTCTCGATCTGCTGGATGCGGCGCGAACGTCCCGCACGATTCAACAGAACTACATCGAGGCGCTCTACAATTATCAGCATAATGTGATTCAACTGGAGAATGCCGTCGGGCAGGAGATTACCTCGTGAGCCGGAAGGTGGATAGCGCGAAGATGTTCGCGAGCGGGGCACGGTGCCTTGCCCATGGAACTCTGGCTGTGGCCTGTCTCGTGGTAATGGCCTGCGGCCGCGGCGAGCAGCCGCCGCATTCCGTTGCCGCCACGCCGCCGTCGCCTCACGAGGCCAACAAACAGTTCGAAACTCAGACACGCATTGAAACCGCCGTGGTGGATTTCAGTCCCTCCCATCAGGCGCTGGTGCTGGCGGGCAAGGTGGCGTACGGCGAAGATCACTACTCGCGGATTTCCTCTCCGCTTCAGGGCCGCGTCATCGAAGTGCGGGCCCACCTGGGCGATCGCGTCAAAGCCGGAGATGTCCTGCTGGTCGTCGACAGTCCCGACATCGCGCAGGCCTATTCCGAGTATGTGAAAGAAGACTCGGACCTCAACTACGC
>OMJK01000149.1 GCA_900299325.1 Nitrospiraceae bacterium
CATGGCGGCGCAAGGCATCGACGTCATCGACTTTTCGACCGGTGAGCCGGACTTCGACACACCGGAACCGGTCAAAGCGGCGGCGGAAGCGGCGATCCGGGCCGGCTTTACGAAATACACTCCGTCGTCCGGCATCGACGAACTCCGGGCTGCCATCGTGGACAAATTCAAGGTCGAGCAGGGCCTCGCCTACGAAAAATCACAGGTCCTTGTATCCTGTGGCGCCAAGCATTCGTTGTATAACCTGGCCGAAGCGCTGCTGGAAGCCGGCGATGAGATCATCATCCCGACGCCGTATTGGGTGTCGTATTCTGATCAGGCCCTGCTGAACGATGCCACCGCCGTGTTGCTGCCGACCAAGGAAGCGGATGGGTATGCCATCGATCCGCTGGAATTAGAGCGCCGGATCACCCCGCGCACCAAAGCCCTCATCGTCAACAGCCCGTGCAATCCGACCGGCGCTACGTACGGAAAACAGACTCTGGAAGCTATTGCAACGATCGCCGTCCGACACGACCTGCTCGTCGTCTCAGATGAGATTTACGAGAAAGTTCTGTACGATAACGCCACGCACGTCAGCATCGCGTCGCTGGGCGCTGAGATCGCCGCCCGCACCGTCATCATCAACGGAGTCTCGAAAGCCTACGCCATGACCGGCTGGCGGATCGGTTATGCGGCAGGTCCCAAAGAACTCATCGCGGCCATGGCGAATATCCAGAGCCAGAGCACATCGAACCCCTGCTCGATCTCGCAGAAAGCCGCCGTGGCGGCGCTGCGGGTCGGCGACCCGTTCACCAAGCAGATGGTGGCGGAGTTCGATCGACGGCGGAAGGTCATCGTAGACGGACTGAACCACATCCCCGGCGTCTCCTGCCGGATGCCGGGCGGCGCGTTCTACGCGTTCCCCAACATCAAGGCCATGCTCGGCAAGCGCGGACCGGCCGGTCCGATCAACAGTCCGACGGACCTGGCGAATTATTTATTGAAGGACGCTCACATTGCTGTGGTCCCGGGAGAACCCTTCGGCAGTGGAGCACACATCCGGCTCTCCTATGCCACGAGTCTGGATGTGATCACGCGCGGACTCGCCCGGCTGGCAAAAGCCCTCAATCAGCTGAATTGAGAGGCACGATAACCGCGAGACAGTGAAGGAGCGGGAGGAAAGACTGTGCCGATTTACGAATATCAGTGCGAGAGCTGCGCGCACAAGTTCGAAGTCAAACAAAGCATCAAAGACGATCCCATTTCGGCCTGCGAACGCTGCGGCAAGCCGGTGCGGCGCCTGATTTCTTCCCCCGGCATCATGTTCAAAGGAAGCGGCTGGTACGTCACCGATTATTCGGACAAGATGAAGCCGCCGGCCGAAAAATCATCCGGCCCGGCAGCCGGTGAAAAAAAAGAGGCCGCACCCTCTGCGCCACCAGCCGCCACGGCACCGCCCGCATCGACGGCACCCGCGCCGGCTTCCTCCGGAAGCGGCACGGCAGCACCCTCGGCGTCCTCATCCTCGTCTGCTTCCGGCGGCACCTCGGGTTCAACCTGACAAACAGCGTCAGCGCTTTTTGGCCGGCGGTGCCTTTTTCTTCGCCGGAGCTTTGGCCGGTGCTTTCGCCGCCGTTTTCGCAGCCGGCGCCTTCGTCATCTTCGCGCGCATCGCGTCGATCTGGCTCTGCAGTGCGGCAATCGCGGTGGTCTTCTCGCGATTCACCCGGTTCAACTCGTCGACCTGCGTTTGCAAATCCTGCTTGCCTTTGGCCAGTTCGCTGATCTGGCTCTGCAACTGCCCTTTCTCGACCGTCAGCGTCTGCACTTCTGAGCGCAACTGTTCGATTTGCGCCTGCAGCGCCGGCGGCCAGTAGTCGCAGCCGCTGACCATCACGCTCAGGCCGATCACCGAGAGCAGCCCGCAGACAGCCTTGGCCCGTCGAATCCCCATCATATGATCCCTCCTTGTTGACCGATTCTCACCGGTGCCGACCTGTATACCATATCTAGGACGGTTTGAGGCGAAATCCTTGTTCCCGTAATGCCTGTTCGAGCCTGACGGATGCAACGGCCCCTTCCCGCACGATCTGCACCTGCGTGCCTTCGACACGCACGACGGTCGAGGCCGGTCGACCCGGCGTCGCACCCGCGTCGACAATCGCATCGAGCTCGCTCCCCAGCACGCGATCGACTTCGTCTGCCGTAGAACATGGTGGATCGCCGGACCGGTTGGCACTCGTGCCGGTCAACGGCCCGACCGTTTTCAATAACTCCGCCAGCGGCACGCACGACGTCCACCGCACTCCAACGGTACCGGTACCCGCCGTCAATTCGACCGGCAGCGTATCGCGAGCCGGCAGCACAACAGTCAGCGGCCCCGGCCAGAACTGCGCCATCAGGAGCTCGGCCGCTGGAGAAGTCGCTGCCACCAGGTCCGCCACATGTTCTCGTGCTCCGACCAGCACCAGAAGCGGTTTTCCGTCCGGCCGTCCCTTGACGGCGGCCAACCGGCGCAGCGCCGTGGCATCGAAGGGATTCGCCCCCACTCCATAATAGGTCTCCGTCGGAATCGCAACGAGTCCACCGCGCGCGATGAGCGCGGATACGGTCGCACTGAGCGCAGGCAGCTCAGTCGGTCGATAGGGAAGCCGTTGGGCCATGGAACCGTTCTGCAGAAACTAGGCGCGCGGACACAGCGCGCGATGCGCAATGTCCGTGCGGAAATGACAGCCGTCGAAGGAAATCGTTTGTGCCAACCGGTAGGCCTCCCGCTGCGCGTCGACCAGTGTCGCGCCGCGTCCCACAAGGCCGAGCACGCGGCCGCCGGCCGTCACCACTGTTGTGCCCTGACGAGCAGTCCCGGCATGAAACACCACGCCTGTGGCGCTAGCCGTTGACGGAAGTCCCTGAATCGGCAACCCGGTCTGATAGGAACCCGGATATCCGCCGGACGTCATCACGACACAGACGGCGGTATCGTCATACCACTCCATAGGCACCTGATCTAATCGATGCTCGGCCACCGCTTCGACCACATCCACGAAGTCGGTTTTGAGCAACGGCAGCACCACCTGCGTTTCAGGATCGCCCATGCGGGCGTTGAACTCCAACACGTAGGGCACCCCCTTCACCACCATCAATCCGGCATAGAGCACGCCCTGAAACGGAGCCCCCAGGCGCGCCATCGTCGAGACAATCGGTTGCAGCACCTCGCGCAGCACCTGCGCGCGCAACGCCGGCGTCCCCAGCGGCGCGGGGCAGTAGGCCCCCATCCCCCCGGTGTTCAGCCCCGTGTCTCCATCGCCGACCCGTTTGTGATCTTGCGCCGGCAACATCGGCACCACCGTCTTGCCGTCGGTAAACGCCATGATCGTCAGTTCCTCCCCGTCCAGAAACTGCTCGATCAAGACCTGCTTGCCGGCCTGGCCGAACACGGCCTTCTCCATGGAATCAATGATCGCCTCGCGGGCCTGCTCCCGGGTCGTCGCAATGATGACCCCTTTACCCTGTGCCAGCCCGTCCGCCTTGATGACGATCGGCACCTCGTGCTGTTCGACATACGCCAGCGCGTCGACCGCCTTGTCGAAGCTTCGGGCCCGCGCCGTGGGAATTTTGGCCTGCGCCATCACCTCTTTCGAAAAAATCTTGCTGGCTTCCAGCCGCGCCGCCGCTTTGGTCGGCCCGAAGATTTTGAGGCGGGCCTTGCGAAACTCATCGGCGATTCCGAGTGCCAGCGGCGCTTCCGGCCCGACGACGGTAAGATCGATCTGCTCCTTGAGCACGAACGCTTTCAGGCCGGCGATGTCATCGGCTTTGACCGGCACGCACGTCGCAAGCGACTCGATGCCGGCATTCCCCGGAGCGCAATAGAGCTGTGGCTTACGCGGGCTCTGCGCGAGTTTCCACACCATCGTGTGCTCGCGCCCTCCGCTGCCGACGACCAGGATCTTCACATTGGATCCATGCGTGATGCGTGAACGGTGACGGGTGATGCGCCTGAGAGGATACGCATGAGGAACTTCGTCATACAACTGGGCGATGCGCTAACCGATCACTCATCACCCATCACTGATCACTGGCTGTTCAATGTCTAAAATGCCGCATCCCGGTCATAATCATCGCCATCCCATGCTCATCCGCCGCCTTCACCACTTCCGCGTCGCGGATCGACCCGCCGGGCTGAATCACGCAGGTGATACCCGCCTGCGCCGCCGCATCGAGCCCGTCGCGGAACGGAAAGAAGGCATCCGAGGCCATGACACAACCCTTGATCGGCATTTGGGCTTTCATCGCGGCGAGTTTGACGGAATCCACGCGGCTCATCTGGCCGGCGCCGATGCCGACCGTTTGCCCAGGCTTCGCATAAATGATGGCGTTCGACTTCACATGCTTGCAGACCTTCCAGGCAAAGGCGCACGCGGCGTACTCTTCATCGGTTGGCTTGCGGATGGTGGGCACCGGCAGCGCACGCAAATCCGCCAGCACGCCGAGATCGCGATCCTGCACGATCAATCCGCCGACGAGTTTTTTGAGATCGTACCCCTCCTGCTTCACCTTCGTGAGCGGGCCGACATCGAGCAGACGCAAATCTTTCTTCCGCTTGAGTTCCGCCAATGCATCCTCGGCGAAGCCCGGTGCAATCACCACTTCGACAAATGTGGACGTGATCTCTTTCGCCGCCGCCAAATCGACCGGCCGGTTGAACGCGATCCCCCCGCCGAAGGCCGAGACCGGATCGGTTTCCCGCGCCTTCACATAGGCCTCGACCGGCGTCGAGCCGAGCGCCATGCCGCAGGGATTGTTGTGCTTGATGATGGCGACCGCGCACTCGTCGTATTCCTTTGCCAATTCCAGCGCCGAGTTCGCATCCAGAAAATTATTGTATGACATCGCCTTGCCGTGCAGAATTTTTCCGCGCGACACGGACGGTTCGTTGGAATTCAACTCGCGATAAAACGCGCCCTGCTGGTGCGGATTTTCGCCATACCGAAGCGTTTCGGCCAGTTCGTACTGCAACGTGAGTACTTTGGGGAACTTCACGTCTCCGCCCTGCACCTGCTTTTCAAGATAGCCGGCAATCAGGCTGTCATAGCGCGCCGTATGCTGGAAGACCTTCATGGCCAGTTCCCGCCGCAACGCACGGGTCACTGTGTTGGCTTTCACGGCATCGAGCACGCGCGTGTAGTCGGCCGGATCAACCACGACCAGCACGTCGTCATGATTCTTCGCCGCCGACCGCAGCATCGACGGCCCGCCGATGTCGATGTTCTCGATCGCATCGTCGAAATGACAATTCGGCTTGGCAATCGTGGCTTCGAAGGGATAGAGATTCACGACCACGACATCGATCGGACCAATGTTGTGCTGTTTCATTTGATCGACGTGCGCCGGCAACGACCGCCGGCCGAGCAGCCCGCCATGAATCTTGGGATGCAGCGTCTTCACCCGGCCGTCGAGAATTTCCGGCGAGCCGGTGTAGGCCGCGACATCCGTCACTTTCACGCCGGCATCGCGCAACGCCTTGGCCGTCCCGCCGGTCGAGAGAATTTCCGCGCCGAGAGCTTCCAGCCCCTTGGCCATGTCGACGACACCTGTCTTATCCGACACGCTGATCAACGCCCGCTTGATGCCGGCCATGATTCAACTCCTTGGATTGCGCACACGTTATTATATGGTGTCCGTCCGGAAGGCGGGCCGAAGGATAACAAACGGATCGAGGAAAGTTCAAGCCAACACCATACAACCACAAATGTACTAACTAATCATCGGCAATGGATCTGAATGAGCATACTGCAATCCGTTAATCCATATATCAAGACCCACTTGGCGCTGACATTCAAGTTCTCTCTGCGCCCACTCAGACCATGTCTCCCAAGGCGGTAAAAAGAAATACCCTCCGCTCTCATCTCCCACAGCCGTATAGCGACCCGTCGTTACCCCAACAGCCACTAGCAAACATACCAATGCGGCACGCTCATCGTGATTACGATTCACTTCAACCATCTCTCGCAACGAATCGACACGTTTCACTCCTATTTCGTCCATGACATTCAGCAATCGTTTCTCAATCAGGCAAAGATCATACAGCCAATCAAACTTCTTTCCTCGCTTGATAAGCGGCACATTGTCGAAGCAACGGCCTGGAAGCATCACGCCAAGATATGCATTAGGAAAGGCCTCCACGACATTGACTCCTGCCACCACACGCGGAAATGGAGACACCAAATCACTCCCGGCTGTAATACTTGAAAATTGCTCCGTACTACTCTGACCTGCCTTCCGAAGATTCTGCCCAGTGCCAGGAACATGCGACAACCCTGGCTTACATCGCCGCTGGAAAGATCCTCGCGAGAAAACTCTTTCGCACAGGCGTGAACGATCGGAAAGAGAGGGAAGAATAGGTGCATCAATCGCGACAACCTGCACCAACTCCGCGCCATCTAATAGTCGCCACCGGTCTTCCCACGATGCATTCGCACAACCGACCTTAAGTCGCTCCTGACGCAACCATGCCACTCCGGAGCTTCTCTTCGTGGCAGAGAAACCAGCATCAAGACCAATGACATTCAGACTCATACTTCAACCTACCGTTGTATGGGTTGCGCTCGCTCTTCATCTTCATGAAATCGTACTCGGCCCTCACAGCATCACCATTCGACGATCAATCCCTCCATTCCCGACCCCTACGGCGTAAGCGCGCGAGCGCGGGCAAGGTAGGCGGCCTTCCGATCCGGCGCCAGTCCCGGATTCGAATCCACGCAGGCGCGATAGGCAGCCGCCGTTTGCGCATCCAATCCGGGAATCTCCGCCTGATAGCCGACCGCTTTGTCCAGCAGCGGCGCGGCCTCGCACGGCTTGCCCTTCTTCGTCAGCACCGTTCCGAATCCCCAATAGACCCTGGGATTGTCGGGATTCAGCGTCCAGGCCTGATTGAACCGCTTCATCGCCATGGTATATTCCTTCTGCTCGACGAACTTGAACCCGTGATCGACCGACACCTCGCTTGCCTTCTCGAGACTGCCAAAGGCCGTCTGAGATCCGATCATCAGATCCAAATCCGCATCCCGGTATTTTGGGATCGCTTGGCGATCCATCCCCCCGTACATCGGCAGATGCGCCTGTTCGTCCGGCGTGGACGCGCACGCGCCCATCCAGACGGCAACCTCCACCACCAGAGCAACCAGCACGCTCCTGGTCGTGCGAACCGGAAAGAGCCCCGCGCAACCGCGTTGATTGATTTTTCCTAGGGATGTCCTTACCATGCAAAAATTTATTACTTTTCCTATTTATCCAGGAGGTTATTATGCCGCGTAGCTCGACACTGCCCCTGATTCTCATCGTGTTGCTCCTCTCCGGCTGCGCCGAAACCATCTACAACCGCACGATCCCTGCGGCCGCCCAGGCGGAACAATACGTCGAAACCGACGATCTGAACAAGCTCCCGAACAAGAAAATCCTGATCACGAGCTTCGGCATCGAGTTTGACACGCATGTGTTCAAGCATTCACGGAGTAAAATCAATCAAACCACGACCTATACCAATCAAACGTCTGATGTCGATCTCTCCAACGAAGTCATGCAGTCCATCGTCGACGACGCCTATGGCAAGCTCGTCAAGGATTTAGCCGCCGCAGGATACGACGTCATTCCGTACGAGTCCTATCGAGACACCCCGGCCTATCAGACCCTAATTAAGGTCATCGGGAAAACGGACTCCCCTGTCAAGATGACGTTCCGATACGAGGGCAACCTATCAATCGAAAACAGCGATGCGCTGGTCTTCGCCCCGACAGGAATGGTGTGGTATGCCCCTGCAGCCGGTGAAGCAAGCGGGCGGTATGCCACCGTCACCAATCTCGGCGCACAGATTACCGGTGCCTTGGGCCGCGGCTTTAGCGGTGAGGAACCTCATGTCGTATCCGAAATCAAGCTGGCCGAAGCATTGAACGCGACAGCCTTGAAGGTCTACTATGTGGTCAGCCCAGTACGATCCACCGGCATGAAACCGGGATACACCATTATCGGTGGCGGCCAATCTCGCCTGGCATTCCGAACACCCGGCGCCTCGACCATGCACTTCACATTTAGCAAGAATCCGCCACCGCTCGAAGGCAATGCCTTCGTCCGCCTGAAGGACGATGTGCGGCTCGATCCCTCAGAAAAGTCCTATGAGGCCATCGAGTAACATCTCGACGCCGTCCGTGAGATGTTCATGACCAAGTTGAAGGCCGGGAAATAGTCTCAGGTCGCCAGGCGGCCTATCACGGCGGGCGCTCATCCGAACAATGAGCGCCCGTCGTGTTTTTCGGCTGAAATCCGCGCGTTGACTTGCCCCCGCCCCGCCTCCTAGAATCCAACCATGGCCTCGTCCTTCGTGCACCTCCACCTGCACACGCAGTTCAGCCTTCTCGACGGCGCCAACCAGATCGATCCTCTCGTCCAGCAGATTAAAGCGTTCGGCCAACCCGCCGTCGCGATGACCGACCATGGCAACATGTTCGGCGCCATTGAGTTCTATCGCAAAGCGAAGGACGCCGGCGTGAAGCCGATCATCGGCTGCGAAGCCTATATGGCGCTCGGCAGCCGGCACGCGAAGAAAGACAGTGGCCTCGCACACAACGACTACTATCATTTGATTTTGCTCGCGCGAAATCTCGCCGGCTATCAGAACCTCATCAAACTTGTCAGCAAAGGTTATTTTGAAGGTTTCTATTATAAGCCTCGGATAGATAAAGAACTTCTCAATGAGCACCATGAGGGCATCATCGCGCTGTCGGGCTGCCTGAGCGGTGAGATTCCCTACCTCATCGGCCAGAAGGATATGCCCGGCGCCCTGGCAGTCGCGGGGGAATTTCAGGACATCTTCGGCAAGGACCATTTCTACCTGGAGGTGCAGGCGAATGGCCTCGACCACCAGCGCATCGCCAACGCCGGCCTGATCGAGATCCATAAAAAATTAGGCATCCCGCTCGCCGGCACCAACGATTGCCACTATTTAAAGAAAGAGGATTCCAGGCCCCACGAGTTGATGCTCTGCCTGCAGACCGGCAAGACCCTCAGCGATCCGGCCCGGATGAAGTTCGACACGGACCAACTCTACGTGAAGTCAACGGAAGAGATCGCACCGGCCTTCGCCGAATTTCCAGGCGCGGTCAGCAACACCTGCCGTATCGCGGATCACTGCGACCTCGAACTGGCGCTGAATAAAACCCATCTGCCGCAATACAAAGTCCCCGAGAGCTTCAAAACCCGTGAAACCTATCTGGAGCACCTGGCCACGGAAGGGTTGAAGGAACGGCTCAAGGAACGGCCGAGCGGCAAACCGTCCACCGCCTATGAGCTGCGCCTGCGCGAAGAACTGAGCGTCATCTGCTCCATGGGATTTGCCGGCTACTTCCTGATCGTCTGGGACATTATCCGCTTCGCGCGATCGCGCGGCATTCCTGTCGGACCGGGCCGGGGTTCCGCCGCCGGCAGCCTGGTCGCCTATGCGCTGCGCATCACGGATCTCGACCCGCTCGTCTACACGCTGCTGTTCGAGCGGTTTCTCAATCCCGAACGCGTGTCGCTCCCCGATATCGACATGGACTTCTGCATGGACCGGCGCGGCGAAGTCATCAACTACGTCGTGGAGAAATACGGCTCCGACCACGTGGCACAGATCATCACATTCGGCACGCTCGGCGCCAAAGCTGCCATCCGCGACGTCGGCCGCGTGCTGGAGATGCCCTACGCGGAAGCGGACAAGGTCGCCAAGCTGGTGCCCAACCAGCTGAACATGACGCTCCAGCAGGCGCTCGACACCGAACCGCGGTTGCGTGAACTCGTGGAGACCGACGCCAAGGTCAAGGAATTGATGGGCATCGCGCAATCGCTGGAGGGACTGGCCCGGCATGCGTCGACGCATGCCGCCGGCGTCGTGATCTCCGAAGGTCCGCTGACGGACCACGTGCCCCTCTATAAGGGCGCCAACGACGAAATTGTGACGCAATACTCGATGGGCGACGTTGAGAAGATCGGCCTGGTGAAGTTCGATTTCCTCGGCCTCAAGACGTTGACGATGATCCGGCGGGCGGAAACCCTGATCAACGAGGGACGGCCCAACCAGCTGCCGCTGATCGTCGACCGGTTGCCGTTCGACGATCACAAAACGTTCGCCCTTCTTTCGTCCGGCAAAACCACCGGCATCTTCCAGCTGGAAAGCTCCGGCATGCGCGATCTCCTCGCCGGCTTCAAACCGGACCGGTTCGAGGACATCATCGCCATCATCGCGCTCTACCGGCCGGGCCCGATGGACCTGATCCCCGACTTCATCAAACGCAAGCAGGGCAAGATCCCCATTACCTACGAGACGCCGGAGCTGGAGCCGATCCTGAAGGATACCTACGGCGTCATCGTCTACCAGGAACAGGTCATGGCGATCGCCAATAAAGTGGCCGGCTTCTCGCTGGGTCAAGCCGACATTCTCCGGCGCGCGATGGGCAAAAAGAAGCCGGAAGAAATGGAAAAACTCCGCGTCAAGTTCCTGGAGGGCGCGAAGAAGAATAAGATCGCCGACAAGAAGGCCGAGAAGCTGTACGAGTTGATTCACAAATTCGCCGGCTACGGCTTCAACAAATCGCACGCCGCCGCGTACGCCGTGGTTTGCTACCACACCGCCTACCTGAAAGCGCACTACCCGACCGAATTCATGGCGGCGCTCATGACGAGCGACATGGGCAACACCGACAAGATCGTCGGCTACTTCACCGAATGCCGCGACCTGGGCATCAAGGTCCTGGGACCTGACGTCAACGCCAGCCAGAAAAATTTCGCGGTCGCCGGCGGCGTGATCCGCTTCGGCCTCGCCGCGATCAAGAACGTCGGCGAGGGCGCGGTCGAGTCGATCATCGAGATCCGCAATCAGACGGGACCGTTCGCATCGTTCGTCGATTTCTGCCGCCGGGTCGATCTGCACAAAGTCAACAAGCGGATGCTGGAGGGGTTGATCAAAGCCGGCGCCTTCGATTCCACCGGTGCGAAACGGTCGCAGCTCATGGCCGTTCTCGATCAGGCCATCGAAGACGGCGCCGCCGCGCAGCGGGAGCGGGAACTCGGCCAAACCAGCATCTTCGGCGATGCGTTTTCCGATCCCGGCGACGCCCATCATCCGGCCACTCTGCCGCTGCCCCCGATCCCCGAATGGGATCAAGCCGAGCGGCTCAAGTACGAACGGGAATTGACCGGGTTCTATATCACCGCCCACCCGTTGGCCCGTTATGAGGCGACCATTCATGCCCTGGCAACCGCGACGACGATCGGGCTGGGAGAATTGTCGGACGGGAAGGAAGTCAAGCTGTGCGGAATCGTCGCGACGGTCAAATCGATGCTCACGAAGAAGGGCGACCGGATGGCCTACGTGACGCTGGAGGACCTGCAGGGCACCGTGGAGGTCATCGTATTTCCCGACCTGTTCAAAGCCGCCGGCGAGTTGATTGCGCCGGAGCGGTTGGTGCGGATTACGGGCGTCATCGACCGGGGCGACAAGGGCACGAAACTCCGCGGGAGTAAAATTGAGCCGCTGGCCGACGTGCAGAAACAGACGGTGAAACGGGTCCACATCCGGCTTACCGACCGGCCCGACGTCACAGACCAATTGCCGCGCCTGCGCGAGGTGTTTCAACGGCACCCCGGCGGCACCGCCGTATCCATCACTGTGCGCATGGATCACGCGCTGGAGGCCGAAACCGCCCCCCTCCCCAACCTGTCGGTGTCCGCCAGCGAACACTTCGTGGCAGACGTTGAAGAAATACTAGGCAAGGGGGCCTTGTCTTTGCTATCGTAAGACACTCAATGGGAGGCTCCCTCCCCAAGAACCCGAGGAAGAAGCACACCCGCTCGTCTATGCGCGATTACCTGGAATTCGAAAAGCCGGTCCGCGAGCTCGAAGAAAAGATCGAGAAGCTGGCCTCGGCAACCCCGGGCAAGTCCTCGGCCCAGGAAGAAATCCGGAAACTACGGACCAAGCTCGCCCAGGTGGAGCATGAGCTCTACAGCAAGCTCACCCCCTGGCAGCGGACTCAACTTGCCCGCCATCCCCAGCGACCCAGCACCATCGATTACATCACCGATCTCTGCCAGGGCTTTTTGGAGTTTCACGGCGATCGGACTTTCGGAGACGACCGGGCCATCGTCGGGGGATTCGCCCGCTTCAACGACCGCACCGTCATGGTGATCGGCCATCAGAAAGGTAAAACCCTCAAAGAGCGGATGCAACGAAACTTCGGCATGCCGAACCCGGAAGGCTACCGGAAAGCCCTGCGCCTGATGAAAATGGCCGAGAAGTTCGGCCGGCCGATCCTGACCTTTATTGATACGCCGGGCGCGTATCCGGGCATCGGCGCCGAAGAACGGGGCCAGGCCGAAGCCATCGCCCGCAATCTGATGGTCATGTCCCGGCTGACCGTCCCCATCGTATCCGTCGTCATCGGCGAAGGCGGCAGCGGCGGCGCCCTGGCGCTCGGTGTGTCTGACCGGGTCCTGATGCTGGAACATTCGGTCTATTCTGTGATCTCACCGGAAGGCTGCGCGGCGATTTTGTGGGACGATCCCGCCAAAGTTCCGGATGCCGCCTCGTCCTTGAAAATGACGGCGCAGGATCTGCGTGAACTGGGTGTGATCGACGACGTCATCCCCGAACCGCTCGGCGGCGCGCACCGCGATCCCAAAGCTGTGTCCGACCGCATCGCCAAAGCCCTAACGAACCATCTCTTCCCCTTGACGGAACTGTCGGCCGATCAACTCCTGGCGAAGCGCGACCAGAAATACCGGGCGATGGGTGCGTTCAGCGGACTCCCGCCGGCCAACGCCTAGACCATTCCTTTCCATCACGTTCCGGTAGTCTGTAACCCAACCGCGCGAAACCGCTCCTGCAACGCACACAGAATCCCCTCCCGCAGCTGTGCGCGCACCGGAAGGAGCGACACATCCTCTACATACCGGTCGACCGTTTTAGGAATCTTCCGCCACCAGGCGCGGGCGGACATCTGCGCCTGCCCGGCAGCGGCCGGATCGCCGGCCAGAATTTTTCCAATTTCCCGCTCGAAGAAGCCCACGTGCGTCAGTTCATCGTCGAGAATCGACGACAGATCGGGGCGTACGCCGATCAGCAACCGGGCAAATTCCAACCCGAGCGCTTCGTACCCGAAGAGTTGCACGGCCAACGCCGGCCAGGAACGCGGCACGGACGGCAGCGTCGTACGGCCCTGGGACTGCCGACCCAGCATTGCTTCGAATTGCCGGAGATGCGCCTGCTCATCCTGTTCATGCCGGCGAAGAAACGCCGAGACGTTCGGCGGGACATCCTGCAATTGCGCCGCCTGCACCGCCCACAACGCCATCGCCTCGGCTTTTAAAAATCGCTCCAGCAGGGCGCGCTCGCACGATTGAGGAAGATTCACCACCACAGACGCAGTCTAGCGGATCTCATGAGCAGGAGCCAAGCACACCCCATCCCGGTACGGACATGGAAACGATTGCAACATCGCGCACACCGTCGTAGCATGCCGAGACGCTGACATCGTCCCGACACCACCTACAGGAGGCGTGATGACATCGAGAGGCATCTGGAAACTGGTAATCGGAGGCTGTCTCATCGCATTGAGCGGTTGCGCCACGGCGGTGGGTCCCCCAGAAGATCTGCTCAAGCGGGTGCCGGTGATTGAAATCGGCCAGTCGGAACCGGCCGATAAGCACTACGTGCTGTTCGTGCGGGCCGGGAAACCGGTCCCGATGCAACTCACCGTCAAGGGGCCGCTACTGGTGCAGCCGGGACAGGCGGCCACGCAGATTCAGTTCACGCAGAGCTTCTACATTTATCGGGACTGGTCAAGCCTCGACGGGATCAACTGGACGCACCGCGTCTTCGAAGGCGCCGCGTCCATCGGGCTCGCCGCCAAAGGCGGCATTGTCGAGATCGCCGTTGATCGTACCCGCTGAGGACAGTTCAGTCTGGCACATATGCAAAAATGCGTAGGATGGTTGTCAGATCGAACGTTATTTGAGAGACTTCTGCTAGCTGCTCATGCGACCGGCTCGCCGTTCGCGTATCGTGACTCGCGAGCCGATCGTTCAATCAAGGACCGATCCCATGAGACCTGACAGCGTGTCGAACGATGGCTCCCGCACAAGACGATTGATCGTGGCATCCGGTGCCGCCCTGCTCATCAGCCTGGCCGGCTGCGTATCCCAAAGCACCTACGACATGCAGGTCGCCGCGACCGCCGATCTGAAACAGGCTCTGGCACAAGCTCAATTGGAAGTCGCCGATCTGGCCAAGCAAGTGGCGGCGCTGCAGGCAGCCAGCCGCGAACTCGAAACGCAAGCGAGCGAGGCCCGCGCCGCGGTCCAGCGCGAGGACGCCGCCAGCGCCGCCCTCAAACAGAAATCGCAGGACAAACTTGTAGCCTTGCAAACCCAGATGGCGGCGCTCGTCACACACAGCCATACGCTCGGACGGAGCCTGGCCGACGCCAAACAGCAGAACGCCTCGTTGCGGCTCTCGGCGAAGCAGACCAAACGCGAATTGGATGAACTCCGGGATGCCCCGCCACCTCCCGCCGTCATCCCAGCCGCTCTTCCGGTGTCAGGGCCTGCGGTCACCCCTGCAAGCACACCGGAAGCCGCTGCGCCGACCGTCCAGCCGACGACACAGACCGCGCAAGCCGCTCCGCCCGCACCGGCCCAGCCGGCAGCCGGTTCCACTCCGCAGCCCGCTGCAACCCCGGCCGACGAATCGTGGACCGCCTGGCTGCTGAACTGGCTCACCAGCCTCTGGGCCTGGATTTTCCCCTAACGCATCGAGGTAGACGCCGGCGTCTGCACGTGTTCCGGACGAAATCCGAGTCCGATCAACCGGGCCGGAATTCTTCGCAGGATCGGGAACCAACCCATCAGCCGTATGGCCAGCGGCGGCCTGAATGACACCGCGCTCCCTAAGACACGCTTGATGACACGATTTTGAACGGCCAACTGCACGCGCTGCGTCATTCTTGTGGGCCACTCCCGCCGGCGTTGCACGCGCTCCAGATCTGCAGTCGTGAGCCGTCCGGCCAACAACGGTTGCGTCAAAAGATTCGCCGTCGCCACGGCATCCTGAATCGCGAGATTGATCCCCACCCCGCCGACCGGCGACATCGCATGGGCCGCATCGCCGATGCAGAGTAGCCCCTCGTAATACCACCGGCGCAACCGATCGACCTGCACGGTCAGCAGCTTGATCTGATCCCACGCCCGCAGTTCACCGACCCGCCCGGCGACAAACGGCGCGAGCGCGGTGATGCTCTGCTGGAAAGCCGCCAATCCCTGCGACTCGAGTTGATCACGGGTTCCCTTCGCAATCACGAACCCGCATTGCCAGTACTCGCCACGATTCAGCATGATGAAAATTCGCCCGGCATCGAAGCGGCCCATCGGATCGGCCGGATCGCCCGGCTGCCGCGAGAGCCGGAACCAGAGCACATCCATGGGCACGCCGAATTCTTCGACCGCCAAACCGGCCTTCTCGCGCACCACCGAGTGACGGCCGTCGGCGCCGACCACCAGATCAGCACGAACCCGGAACAGGCCGGACTCCTGGCGCGCGACAAGCCCGACGACGTGGGCGCCATCCTGAACCAGATCGATCACCTCGGCATTCATCCGCAACTGAAAGGCGGAATAACGACGTCCTTCCTCAGCCAGAAAGTTGAGGAAGTCCCACTGTGGCATGAACGCAATATACGGACACTGAGACCGCAGCGTCGAAAAATCCGCCACGGTGAAGGCTGTCTCACCGAACCGACCGAGCAACCTCGGCACTTTCTGGTGAGGCAGCCTCAGAAACCGCTCAAGCACGCCCAGTTCATGCATTACCTCCAGTGTCGAAGGGTGCAGGGTGTCCCCGCGAAAATCCCGCAGGAAGTCGGCGTGCTTCTCCAGCACCAGCACAGAAACGCCGGCTCGGGCTAATAACAACCCCAGCATCATGCCCGCCGGTCCGCCGCCTGCAATGCAACAGCGGACCGACACCGTGTCCGATGTCATGCTGTCCCTCCAGAAAAACTGCCGACAAACCTAGGCTCGTGGCGTACGTCGAGTCAACGATGTGCGCGCGGTCAGCCATTCCACCGCCCCGAGACCGGCCGCACGGCCGGTGGCGAGACAGGCCGTCAACAGATACCCGCCGGTCGGCGCTTCCCAATCCAGCATTTCTCCCGCGCAAAACACCCCGGGCAACTGACGCAGCATCAACCGATTATCGAGCGACTCAAACCGGACCCCCCCGGCTGTGCTGATTGCCTCGTCCAGTGGGCGCGGAGCACTCACTGTGACCGGCAGCGCCTTGATCGAGACGGCAAGTCGCGCCGGATCACCGAAGACTTCTTTGGAGAGGACTTCGTGCAGCAAGGCAGATTTGACTCCCGTGATCCCGGCGTATCGTCGGAGATGAGTCGCCACAGTTTTCTTGCCGCGCGGACGAGAGAGGGATTGAATCAGGCGCGCTTGGTCCAGATCGGGGGCGAGATCGAACGTCACCACCGCCGATCCATGGACCTCAATCTCGTCACGCAGAATCGACGCGACAGCATAGATGACTCCGCCTTCCAATCCTGATTCGGTCACAACGCATTCGCCTTGCTGCCGCAGCACACCTTCGCCTGGCTGCTTCACCGTCACCGCAATCGACTTGATAGGGTGTCCGGCGAATGTGTTACGCAGGTGCGCGCTCCAACTCACATCAAAGCCGCAGTTGGCAGGCCGCAACGGTGCAATGGCAACGCCTCGCTGTTGGAGTAACGAAACCCAGGCACCATTCGATCCCAGCTTCGGCCAACTGCCTCCGCCCAAGGCAAGGATCGTCGCATCGGGATGAAGAGATCTTGTTCCGGTCGGTGCGGCAAATGCGATATCGCCCGTGGAATTCCATCCGTCCCAACGATGCCGCACATGGAACCGCACGCCCGCCTTGCGCAAACGACGGAGCCAGGCGCGCAACAACGGCGCGGATTTCATATCGGCAGGCAATATCCGTCGGGATGTCCCGACAAACGTCTTCACACCGAGTCCCAACGCCCATTGCCGGATCGCATCCGGTCCAAACGCTGTGACGATTGGAGCCAACTGCGGCTGACGTGGGCCGTACCGGGCAAGAAACGACTCGGCCGGCTCAGAATGCGTGAGATTCAATCCGCCTTTGCCGGCCAGCAGAAACTTGCGGCCGACCGACGGCATCGCATCATAGAGATCGACGGACGCTCCGGCAGCACTCACCACCTCCGCCGCCATGAGCCCGGCCGGGCCTCCGCCGACAATCGCGACATTCATGAGCGTTACGGAACAGACCCCGGTCGTTTCAAGAATGCTTGCAGCACCACCGCTTGATTGCGCTGCTCGTCACGAGCGGAATATACAAGCGTGACTCGCCCTTGTTTTGCACGTCGCTTCAGTTGAGCTAATAGGTCGACTTTCTCTTTCAGTTCGCCCCGGTAGCGGGTACGGAATGTCTCCCACTTGGCTGGATCATGATTGAACCACTTCCGCAGCGCCGTCGACGGCCCGATATCTGGGAGCCACACGTCGATCTTTGCCGTGGCCTTCGAAATTCCCCTCGGCCACAGCCGATCGACTAGAACCCGGTAACCATCCGTATCGGCAGCCGGCTCATAG
>OMJK01000150.1 GCA_900299325.1 Nitrospiraceae bacterium
GCGAACCCGCTCCCTCTGCTTCCCGATAGCACACCCGCCTCCTCGCTTCGTACGCATCGCGCATCACTCGTCACGCATCACGGTTTCTGCGATTGCACTTCCGCTTCCACTTGCGGTAAGTACGTCCTCCCATGCCGAGCGAAAATAATTTCCAGCACGACGAACTGTCGCGAAAGCATCCCGGCGAGCGCCTGTCCACGGCCGAACTCGCGGCCGGCGCGCAACCGGACTCCCCGGCCTGGCTCGACGCCATGGCCGGGTCCGGTACGCACCTGGCGCAGGCCGGCGTCAGAGCGATCGTCTTTCTGCACGGATCGCTGCACGGAACCGATCTCTTCGGCATGCAGCGGCTGGACGAGGTCGGCGGGCTCAAGCGCGGGTACTCGCGCGGCGTGTCGGGACTCGATGCGCTGCTCGCCGCCATGCGCGCAGGAGGAAACGGCATCCCGGCCCTGCCGAACGGCGTCGCGCCGCCGCTGGCCAACGACGCGGCAACAAAAAAACTGCTCGACGATCAGCTGGGCGACGCCGGCAACTTCACCGACGCATACGTGGCTCTCTACAGCAAGGCGCTCGGGAAAACGCCGCCCCGTCCCATCCTGTGCCACCGCCTGCTCTGGTCGTGCGAACAGCATCATCTCGGGCGCGCGATGGCCGCCGTGCGGGTGCTCGACGCCATCCACGCGCTCTGCGAAAGCCAGAATTTTTCAACAGGAGACCGGATCCTCGTGCAGGCGCACGGGCAGGCCGGATTAGTGCTGGCCCTCGCGTCGAACCTGCTCTGTCCCAGTCCCATCACCGGCCGGCCCAAGCTGCTCAATCTGCTGGCCGCCTACGCCACACAGACGAATCAGCCCGACCTGACGGCGGCCATTGCGCGCATCGAACCGCTCGTCAGCACCGGCACGCTGTTGAAAGGCGCCGCGCTGGATATCGTCACGATGGGGACGCCGGTGCGGCACGGCTGGGATCCGTCGGGCATCGGCCGGCTGCTGCACATCGTCAATCACCGCACGCTCCGGACCGACGGCAAGACCTGGCTGGCAAAAATGGAGCTGCCGCAGGTCACGATGGAAATGCCGATCGCCTGGGGGGGCGACTATGTGCAGGAACTGGCCGTGGCGGGGAGCGATGCGATGCCGGCGACCGAAGCCGCGAAGGCGGCGAACAAAGCCGTGTGGGAGATGGTCGAGCCGTACGATGGATTCGAACGCTGGCTGGAATGTTCGCGGCGCGCGGTGCGGTTCCCGAGCGAAGGCCTGTGCCTGCTGGCCGACTACAAAGACTGCATGGGCTCAACGAATGTGCGCGAGCATTATTACGGCCACGCCGCCTACACCCGCGTTAACGCGATGTTGTTCAACCTCTCGCAGATCGCCGCGCGGCTCTATCCGGCATCGAACTAGCCCGTCAGGGGCCCCGCTTCTGCACCAGACGTCCCAGCAGAAACCCCGCCGCAAACGGCAGGCCCCACAGCACAAGGACTAACACGATGATGAGCCAGAGCGCGTGCTCCACGAGCACCCGGCCCTGCGCGAACACTTCGTCGATGGCGTTCTTGGTCAGGACATTGATGTCCTTCATGACGCTCGCCCGCTCCTGGCGGATCGACTCGGTGAGCGCCTCGCGCTCCTGCTTCACGCTCTCGAGCAGCGCGGCGCGCTGCTGCGTGAGAAACCCGTCGCTCTTGGTCAACTCGGCTTGCAGCGCCTCCAGCCTGGCGCCGAGCACGTGCGGACTCTGCTCGATGGCAGCCGCCAGCTTCTGGGGCGCGCGGGACAGCACCGTAAAATCGCGCAGCGCCACCTGCACCGGTTCCGCCGCCAGCAGGCGGTCCGTGACGGTTTCTCCGAGCGTGCGCGGCATATCGCGCGAGATCTGCACCAGCTGATTCGTGGACGCGGTGAACTCTTTGAGGCGGGCCAGGACTTCTTCTTGATACGGCTCGCTGGCGCGCGCTACTTCCGTGCCGAATTTTTGGGCCGCGCCTTCGAGGCCCGTGCCGAGTTCCGACGCCGCCTTCTTGGCGACGCCTTCGGACACATTCACTTTGGGCGCGAGCGTGCAGCCGGCTCCTGCTACGATCACCCCGCCGATCAGGCAGAACAGCAAGCCCGTGGATACGCACCGTGCAGTTGCGGAGTCAGCGACGACAGGACGAGCCATGGGCGATCCTCACGAATAATTCTTCACGAACTCGTTCAGTACGATGACGTCTTCCATCTTCAACCGTCCGCTATGCAGCATCTGCGCGATGCGCAGGCGCAGATGCTTCAGATACCGGTCGGCGTGCGAAACGCCCGACGCCGGGGCCACCAGCGAGCGCGTTGTCAGAATGTGGCGGGCGAACTGCATGAGCCGCTGCACACGGTAATAGCGCCGCATCTGCCGGGTGAAGGTAAAGCCGGCCCAGAGCGCGGAGAGGTAGGTGCCGATGCCGGCCAGGAGGTGCGGGTCCAGGAAAAACGGCGGATTGTGCCCGTAGAATCGCACGGCGCCGTCGTGCAGCGGATAGTAGAGGTCCGGATAGCTGTCGGATGCCTTGGCAAGATTGAGCGGGACGTTCTTCATGATGTCGTGAATGTGGTGCGAGAGCCGCAGCTGGATTTCGTACACTTCCGACGGCGAGAGATCGGTGGAGGCCGCCAGAATCGACTTCCCCGCCACAGTCGTGATTTCGCGGGACGACACCTTGTACGTGGAGGCGGGAATTTTAACGACCTCGAGGTACGGCGCCAGCAGTTTCAGCCCCTCGGCGGATTCCATCGTCAGCAGATGCAGGTCGGGGGAGTCCAGCAATCGTTTGATGGAATCGCTGTTCAGCGCGATCAGGAAAAAAGCGACGTCGATCTTGCCGTCCAGCAACGCCTTCATCGCCAGATCGAAATCCCAGCTCTCCCCGGCGCGCGTGTACACGATGCCTTCGTGTTGCAGCACGAGCTGCGCGACGAACGCCGTCGCGCCGCCTTCGGGCCCGACGTAAATCCGGCTGTTCGGCTGAATGTCGCCGACGTCCTGAATGTTCAGCTTCTTCCTGGACAGCACGTGCAGCGGCGCGCGGTAGAGCGGCATGACGGCGCGCAGACGGATCGCGTTGGTCTCCTTCACGACCTGCGTGTCCTCGCGGGTGTGGAGCAGGCAGGCCGGCGGCGCATGAATGTGCATCGGCAGGCCGTCTTCGACGAAGACCAGCTGCGCCACGCCGCGATTGAGCATGGCAATGTTGTCCAGCGAGCCGCACGATTCCGCGGGCACAATGGTCGGGAATAGTTTGAGATGCAGCCACTCTTCGATTCCGGTCGGCTCGTTCAGCGCGTCGGCGATCTGCGCGCCGACCTGCGTGGACGTGGCGCCGTGCGGGCCGGTGAGGAGCACAAACTGAGTATGGGTCCGTTCGTACAGAAAGCCGGCCGTCGCCAACAGCGGAAGGCCCATGGCAACCAGGATAACGGTCTTTCTCCCGTTGCGGACCAGGTAGTGAAAAATCGGATGGCGATGGACCCGCCGATAGGCCGCATCGAGCGCTTTTAAGACGCGATACAGCCGGGGAGCATAGGGAGGCGTCCGCATGGCAAGCGATCCCGATGGACTGGGGCGCACAAAGTATCTATTGTCCACGGGAATCGCGTGCGTATTCAAGTGGGGCGAGCGGCTTGCCTATGGCGCGAATCTGTAGTCTGCGTAATGGCGATAGGTTGGCACCACGAATGGGGCCAGCCACCCGCGGTTTTGAATTTCAGTGCGTCCAATATTAGCAACCTGCCCTACGAGAACCCACAGAACCCGATACACCGGAACATGACGGGTCCCAACGATACCATTGAAATATGAGCACGAGGGGAACCTTCGAAGCCAACCATTGGTGTTTGACTTACCTCGGGTTTATTTGTAGAAATGCGCTCCCGAAGTCCCGAAAGGCTTCACCCCGGAGGTGCAGATGAAAGACAAACCCCGTCACGCGGATGGCATTTCACGACGCGATTTACTGCGGTTGAGTGCCTTGGGCCTCATGGCGGCTGGACTCGGGACGCAGAGCCTCGGCCGTGCGGAGACGCCGGCAGGCGGCAGGTCCTCTGCCGGACCGTATAACATTCTTTTCCTCCTGACCGACCAGGAGCGATTTTTCCGGGCCGGAGAACTCCCGACCGGCTACCAATTGCCCGCCCATGAGCGGTTGATGAAACACGGCACGACGTTCCTGAATCATCGCATCAATTCCTGTGTCTGCACCCCCTCACGATCCGTGCTCTACACGGGGCAGCACATCCAACAGACCCGCATGTTCGATAATACCAATTTCCCATGGATCAGCAGTCTGTCACCCGATGTCCGGACTGTGGGCCACATGCTTCGGGATGCGGGGTAGTACACCGCGTATAAAGGCAAATGGCATTTGACCAAGGAATTTGAAACCGTCAACAAGCTGAGTGCGCCGACAAAGATCTTTACCAAGGAGATGGAGGCCTATGGCTTTTCCGACTACTTCGGGATCGGCGACATTATTGCGCACACGCAAGGCGGATACCTCCATGACGGCGTCATCTCGGCAATGGGAGGGAGTTGGTTACGGGGCAAGGGAAGAGAATTGGCGGCGGAAGGCAAGCCGTGGTTTCTGGCGGTCAATCTCGTCAATCCTCACGACGTGATGTTCTATGACACGGATGCGCCCGGCTCTCCCGTTCAAGCGAAACGGGGCCTGACGCATGTGGCGCGCGACCCGGTTGATCCATTATATGCGAAGTAGTGGGACTTCACGCTTCCGCCGAATCACATGCAGCCGCTCGATGCGCCGGGCCGTCCCCCCGCACACCGGGATTTTCTCCGCTCACATGATGCTCTGGTCGGGTCGATCCCGAACGAAGAAACTCGCTGGCGGAGGCGGCATAACTACTATCTCAATTGTCTTCGCGATGTGGACCGGAATATCGCGACCGTGCTGGCCGAGCTCGATGCCTCAGGACTCGCAGACCGGACGATTATCATCCTCACCGCAGATCACGGGGACCTTGACGGTGCGCACCAGCTCCATGCCAAAGGGGCCGCGTCATATCGGGAGCAAAACCATGTCCCGCTGATTATCTGCCACCCGGCGTATGCGGGCGGTAAGCGATGCCCGGCCGTCACATCGCATCTCGATGTGGCCCCGACGTTGCTTGGATTCACAGGCGTAGCCGAAGACCGCCGGGCGAAGATCGCGAAAGATCTTCCGGGCAAAGATTTGTCTGTCGTCCTCACCGATCCCGAACGCGCCGACCTGCACGCCGTCCGGGAAGCCGCGCTCTTCAACTACAACATGTTCGCCTACCTGGACGGCGATTTTCTCTACAAGGCTGTTGACTACATTCATCAGGGAGGGAAGCCTGCCGACTTGAAAGCAGCGGGCATCGTGCCGGACATGACCAAGCGAGGTGCGGTGCGCTCGATCTATGATGGACGGTATATGTTTGCGCGGTATTTCTCACCGAAGCAGCATAACAGACCGACAAGCCTGGAAGCGCTTTACCGGTTTAATGATGTCGAGCTGTACGATCTCCAGTCTGATCCCTTGGAGATGAACAACCTTGCCATGAGCGGCAAGCAGCATCACGAGCTGGTCGTGGCCATGAACGAGACACTCAATCGACAGATCGACGCGGAGGTCGGCGAGGACCGAGGACAGATGCTCCCAGGAGGAGTGGGCGCGGGATGGGAAGTGACCCCGGAGACGATGGCGCCATAATCTCTCACGATCACCATACTCCATATAAGGAGCCGCTATGCAAACTGATCTCTATACAAGAGTCGTCTTGACGGTCATCGCGATTTTATTGTTCATCCTTGTCATGCAACCATCCACGACCCCGATCCCGGCGAGCGCCCAACCGCTGAGCGTCATGGATGTTCGAATCAGGGGCATAGAAGTCACCCCGTCCTTGCCTTGGAATGCCATACACGTGGTGTGCGATAACTGCAAATAGGCCGGGTGAGGAAGGCTGAGATTGCGACCCGCGAATAGTTTCTTTGCGGTTTGCGCGAGGCTCTTCTCTGTTCCCTAGGCTTTCCGTTGATCCGCTACAGCCGGGATGAAGATTGATTGGCCGTCTGGCCGTCACTACATCACATCGCGTTGCTTGAACCATTCCTGTAACCGCTTCCACCCGTCTTCCGCCTGTTGCTTGCGATGGCTCGGCCGGTAGTCGGCGAAGAACGCGTGCGGGGGGTCCGGATAAACGACGATCTGCGAGGGACTGTTCGCTGCCTTCAACGCTACTTGCATGTGATTGCGCCTCAGCCTGGTTGAGCGGTCGAGTCAATCAGCAGGAGCTTCGATATTGCCAGCGGACGATCCGGCCGCGCGCATCCGTCTCGACCTCCATCCGGCACCGCTGCAGCGCGCTGGCGAAGGTCCTGTCCCACGGCGCGTCGCTCTGCGGGTCGTTGTTGTAGTACAGCAGAAGGCTGCCGCCGGTCAGCAACGGTTTCTCCCGCACCGGCGGCCCCCAGGCGCGGACCAGCGCATCGCGGGGCTGCCCCAGCCAGGAATACATGGTGGAGTCCAGCATCGTTTGCGGATTCGAGGCACAGCCCGCACACAAGACTCCGATCAAAACGGCGCACACGACCGCACACATCGCCGGCATGCGACGGCGTCCAGGCCCGGTTGGCATAACAGAAGACATAGCACGCTCCTTCGCCACGGCTATTTCTTGAAAATCATCCTGGGCGCGGTCAGATCGCCGGCAGTGACCGCCACCAATTCCCACCCGCTGCCGCCGAACTCGTTCAGCATCCGCTGCATGGCATCGGTCTCGTGCAGCACTTCGACCACGCGATATTGGTACCGCTTCGGCTCCTGCGCAGTCGCGGCCACAAGCGACAGACCTGCCAGGAACAGACTGAGGCCTGCTACGATCCACACGGCGCGTTGATGTCTCGCCTGCATATCCATCCCCCTTTCCCCTCACCCGTCCCCTCTCCCCGGCGGGGCGAGGGTAGACTTGTTGTGTTATGGATGCGCAACCCGCCAGTTTTTCCCGACGCCGAGGTCCACCTTTAACGGCACGGACAGGCCGAGCTGCTTCCCCACCGCTTCCATTTCCTGTTTCACCAAGCGCTTGGCGTCGTCCAGCTCCTTCTCCGGCACTTCGAAGATCAATTCGTCGTGGACCTGGAGAATCATTTTGGTGTGCGGCAGGTCGGCGTGCAGCGTTCTGTGGACGTTAATCATGGCGACTTTGATCAGGTCCGCAGCCGAGCCCTGGATCGGACTGTTCACCGCCATTCGCTCGCCGAAGCCGCGCTGCACGGGATCGCCGCTCTGCAGTTCGGGAATCGGCCGGCGGCGGCCCAGGATCGTCGTGGTGTAGCCCTTGGCTTTTCCCTCGGCGATGTTGCGATCCATGAGCGCGCGGACGGCGGCGAATTTTTCGAAAAACGTGTCGATGTATTTCTTGGCTTCGGCCTGCGGCACGCCGATGTTCTGCGACAGCCCGAAGGGGCTGATGCCGTAGACGATGCCGAACACCACGGTCTTGGCCGCGCGGCGCATGTCGCGCGTGATCTGGCTGGACGGCAGGCCGAAAATTTCCATCGCCGTCGCCATGTGAATGTCTTCGCCCTTGGCGAACACGGCGAGCAGGCGCGGATCCTGCGACAGATGCGCCAGGATGCGCGGCTCGATCTGGCTGTAGTCGGCGCAGAGCAGTTCGTGGCCTTTGGGCGCAATGAACGCCTCGCGGATGCGGAGGCCGTAGTCGCCCTTCACGGGAATGTTCTGGAGATTCGGCTCGGTGGAGGAGAGCCGCCCGGTCGCCGCGACGGTTTGATTGAGCGACGTGTGCAGCCGCCTCGTGTCCGGATGCACCAGTTCCGGCAACGCATCGACGTAGGTGGATTTGAGTTTGCTCAGGCTCCGGTAGTTCAGGATCTGCGCCGGCAGATCGTGCTGCGTGGCGAGCTGGGTGAGCGTATCTTCGTCCGTGGAATAGCCGGTCTTCGTTTTGCGGAGCGGCTTCAAGCCGAGCTTCTCGAACAGCACCGTGGCGAGCTGCTTGGGCGAGTTGATGTTGAACTCGCCGCCGGCCAATCCGCCAATCGTCTCCATCATCCGGTCGAGTTCCCGTTCCAGTTCTTTGCTCAGCGCCTGCAGCCCTTCGACATCCAGCAGAAACCCGTTCCGTTCGATGTCGGCCAGCACCGGCACCAGCGGCATCTCGACGTCCTGAAACAGCGCGAGACTCCCCTGCTCCGTCAGGCGGTCCAGCAGAACC
>OMJK01000151.1 GCA_900299325.1 Nitrospiraceae bacterium
AATAGGAAAAACTGTACTTCACGCGCAGCTGTTTCCAGAGGCTTTTGGCGGAGGGGCAGGCGCCGCAACTCGGCGAAACCAGTAACGTGATGTTCGGCATGATGACTCCACGGGAACAGGGTGAAACGTCGGAGCGGATCTTATCACCGGCTGAAAAGAGGGCGCAAGGAGTCTGCGGGCGGCTAGTCATCCTGCGGCGCGCGCGACGTGATCCGCTTCGTGATGCGAAACCCGCGGGCGCGGGCGTCGCGCAGCAGCGCCCGACGGCAGTCGGCCGGCAGAGATTCCGGCGGGTGAACGCCGGGACAGTTGCGGGGAAATTGCTTGATGAACAGCGCCGCCATCTGGGCCGTAGCCCAGGCGATCGGCGAACTGTGCAGTCCCTCGCGACGGAGCTGGAACAGGCTGGGAATGGTGACGTCCCAGCGAACCGTCGTGGGCCGCTCGCCCTTCATTCCGTCCACGATGACCGACGCGGCAAAGTGGGCGTTCGAGAGCATACCTTTCTTCAACAGGCGGCGAACGATCCGAGGGGTCGCCGTGGGGGTGAACCGCGAGGCGACGGGGCGACGGGACTTTCTGAGCTTTCCCTGCCGGTACCACCGGCGGAGCCGGTCGATGTCCGATCCGCCGAATTTCGCGTCCATGGACCGCATCGGGATCACATACGGCGCGGTCACCACTTCGTCTTGAGCGGCCAGCACGACACTGACCGGTCCGATGGGCGGGGGGAAGCGGAAGACCTCCCGCTCCCCGAATCGACGCCCGAGGAGGAATCGCCGGTCGCTATAGACGCGGGGCCGGGCGATCGCTTCGTCGAACGAGGCTTCCGCCGACCACTGAGAAAAGGGTCCGTCGGCATCGGTAGATTCGTACAGACGGACTTTCACCGTATCGACGGTGTCCAGCAGATCGGCGCCGGCGGCAATCAGCAGATTGGTCAGTCCCGGCGCGACGCCCGCGGTGATGACTGCCGCGCGGTGTTTGGATTCGAACGACTTGGCGAATGTGAGATGCTCGACTTTATAGGGATGGGCGGTATAGTGCGCCGCGGTGTCGAGGTAATGGGCCCGCACGCGAAGGGCGGCCCGGACGATGATACGGTTCAGCACCGGTGGGCAGGCATTGACGAGCAACTGCGCGCCGCGCGCCGCCTTGACGATGCTCCAGACATCTCGCGCATTGACCGGCACGACCGGAATGGGTGTGCGGGCGCCCAGAAAGGACCGGGCCCGTTCCGGGTCCCGATCGCCGCAGGTGACACGATGTCCTTGCCTGAGCAGTAATTTGGCCAGGTAGGAACCGGTCGCGCCAACGCCAAGAACGAAGATGCGCATGGGATCGGAAGCTTATCACCCGAAGGCTAATCCAACCAGTCTTTCTCTTTCAGTTTCCTCGGGAGGTATTTCTTCGTGAGATATTGAAAATCCTTGTTGGCCAGGGCGTCGAGCTCGTATTTCAACCCGCTCGTGAGCATCCGCTTGATCTCCGCCTGCCAGGCCGGCTTCTGGAACCATTGATAGTTCATCAATTCCTTCGCCCGGGCGATATCCTTTTCGTTCAGCTTGATGCCGACGTTGCGCGGCAACTCGTATCGCTCGGGATCGGCGCTGGACAGTCCGATGAATTTCGCTTTGGGAATCGCCATGCGCTGGCTCTCGAACGCCAAATTGATCGATCCCTGCTTGACGACCGAATAGATGTAGTAGCCCCAGGGGTCGTTGTCGACCATCACGTAAACCGGCAGCCGGTGCTCGTCGTGGAGCCGGCGCGCGAGCCGGCGGACGCCTCGCGGCGGCTGGCCGTTGCCGGTCAGCAGGATGCAATTGTAGCGGCGCCAGAACTTGTCTTCCGAGAGCCGGTTCCACTGAGTGCCCTTTTCGACGAGCAGCACGAAGTCTGCGGTGCACCGGCGGATCTCCAGATATTCCGGTTCGACGATCGAGGGCACGGAGTAGCCGCCCTTGCCGAGCTTGGAACAGTCCACCCGGTCGCCATCGTCGCCGAAGACGACCGGCCCGACGATGCTGCCGCTGTTTTCCGCGCGGACGTGTAGCTCTTCGCGCAGGGCCGCCAGGGACACTTCGAGGTCTTCGATCACCGGATCGGACTCGTCCTGCGTGTCGAACGTGTTTTCGTGTGAGTCTCTGATCGTGTGCTTGGTGCGGTAATAGATTTCGCGGAGCGAGGTGGTCAGATCCGCGCGTTGCAATTCGGAGAGCGCATCGGCGACCAGCACCGTTTGCATGAATTTCTTGGCCATGCCGACGTTAAAGAACGAGCGGGCCTGCTTCTTGGCGCCCATCTCGATCAGCCCCTTCCGTTCGTTGAACGACACGTTCGAGAGAGCGCGGATCGGAATCGTAAACGTGGGATCCTTGGACCGGTCGGCCGCGTGGATGACGGTATCGGCCAGCCCGATGAGTTTCTTTTCGACGGCGGTGGTTTTATTTTTGGTCGTCATGCGGAGGACTTCTTTCTGCGGGTTGCTTTCGTCGGGGCCTGTTTGCGGGACGATTGTTTAGCCGGTGCCGGTTTGTCAGTAAACAGGGCCATCTGATTCGCTTTGCCCTTTCCGGCGGCAGCCGGTGCAGTCTGCGCCGGTTTCCGTTTCGTGCCCTTGCTCGGAGCCGGCGGGGCCGGCGGTTCTTTCTCGCCCAGCAAATCCGTGTCGGCCGGCGGTGCGGCCGGAGACGTATCGGCATCGATTCGGGAAGCCAGTTCGACTTCTCCCTCCACGCCTGCTTCCGTTACGATGATCGAATCGGGCAGCCCTTCCGGTCCGGTGCCGGTTTTGCCCAGTGCCTCGTCGGTCTTCAGACCACCCGTGCGGGATGTGGCGATTTTCTGTAGCTGTGCTTTGAGCTTGTCTTTGTGCAGTTTGCCGCCCTTCAGACGGTGGCAGGCATCAACAACCTCTTCGATATAAAGCTCGAAGATGTTTCGCCGCCGGTATTCGCTCGCCGCCCGCTCCCGGCGTCGCAGGAAGATGCCTAATCGCCGGCCGCACTCGCGAAGCGCCAGCGTGATCTCCTTTTGAATTTCATCATAGTCGGCGATCGCTTCTTTGGATTCGCTCGTAAACGGCACCCACACCGAGGCCATGTGCACGAAGATGACCATCGGTCCGCCCGGCAACGCACCGCGCGACTGCGTCACGCCGTAATTTTTCCACGTCGTGCCGACGACCGCCTTGAAGGTCGAGCAGGCCGATTGTTGGTAGAGCAGCGGCACTCGGTTGGCGTACCGGATGACGCGCGCGAGTTCCGAGTCGTCTTCCTCGTCCTCCCCTTCCGCTTTCGGCATCGTCGGCGGCCGGGGTGTGTGTTGATCGACAAGCGGTGCGCCGTAGGCCAGTCCGGCTTCGATAATAAACGGATTGCCGCGGTAGACGGCGGGCGGCCGGCTCACGGCCGTGTAAAACTGGCCTTTGATCTGTTTATAGAGGCCGGACAGAATCGCCTTTTCTCCGATGGGAGAGATGCAATTCGTCGGCGGCGCCATGATCTTCGTGGTCTGGATGGTCCGGTACAGCGTCTCGGCGGTCGGCCCTTTCAGGTCTCTCGGCTTGAGGTGCGGTGAGAGTTTCGCCGACTTACAGACCTCGTCGGCCAGTTGCGGAGAGACGCGGCAGAAATCGCTCGCAAGGAACCCGGAGACCGAATGGCTCTTGGTATCCTGCAGCATCTTCAGGAACATGCCGAATTCGATGCCGTAAGGATGCGGCTTGATTTCGCGTGGCGAGGGCGGCAGTTCGTGGTAGGTGCGCGGATATTCTTTCGTCTCGCCTTCCGGGGTGTGGTAAAGCAGCCGCACGTGCGGGTTGGCGATGGAGGTTTGCTCCAGCCATTCGTCGACCGACGCGCGGCCTTTCTGGTATTTGCCCTCGACCTCCAGCGTCACCTGCGTGCCCCGGGGATTCTCCCAGTCGATCTGCTTGTTCTCGTGCACGAGCGGTTCGTTCTTTTTCGTGTCGATCTGCACTTCGAAGAAATGCGCGGCGGCGCGCGGGCCCGTGCGGGAAATGATTTTCACGGGTTTGCCGGTCGTGAGCTGTCCGTACATGCCGGCGGCGGAGATGCCGATGCCCTGCTGGCCGCGGCTCATCCGCAGACGGTGAAATTTCGATCCGTACAGGAGTTTGGCGAAGATGCGCGGGATGTGCTGGCGGACGATGCCCGGGCCGTTGTCGGTGACTGTGATGCGGAACTTGCTGGCCTGGCTGGGTGCGACCGGCGCGCCGTTCGACACAACTTCCAGTGTGACGGTTACCTCTGGGAGAATGCCGGCTTCTTCGCAGGCGTCGAGCGCGTTGTCGACCGCTTCTTTGACGCAGGTCAGCAGCGCCTTCCGCGGATTGTCGAAACCGAGCAGATGGCGGTTTTTCGTGAAAAATTCCGAAACGGAGATTTCCCGCTGGCGCGCGCCCATTTCGACCGCCGTTACGGCCGGCGCCG
>OMJK01000152.1 GCA_900299325.1 Nitrospiraceae bacterium
ACAGTAGTCTCGGGGGGCAGCCACCGGTCCCCGAGACGCTCCAGCTGGCAAGCTGAAGACTAACTAATGAGGTGGTACACAAACTCCCGGCTGGTCACTCTGCGGCACCCGAAGCTGCAAATTATTATCTGCCTCTAGGACAACATCTGGCGGTCGTTCTCCAAAAGTAGACAATTCTACAGATGCCTCTTTAGTGATCACGTCCGATGGCGCAAAAACGCTCCAGCGTTGTTGCTGATCTCTTGGCATTCTCCGCAACGCTTCTCCCCAACCAAAAACCCCCTCCTCTCCATCGTTAATTTCTTGGCCGCTTCCTACTAGGCACACGCATGCACACCAATCTGGGTGCCGGGACATGATTTCAAGGAGAAGGGCTGGTTCAGAGGCTGTTCGTCCGAACTTCTCCCTCCCCTGCTTCTCATCCCAAGCGCGCTGTGCTTCGTCAAAAACAATTACATGTTCATGAGGGGCCGCTTGGGGGGATCCCTGTAAGCTTTCCCTGAGAAAGTCGTTAATGTGTTGAATCCGCGCTCGGACATCGCGACGGATACTTTCCAGGCTTCTTCGGTTGGCGCTACGTCGATGTCGGTCCCGCTCATTGAGAGCGAGAGCTTCACGAAGCACCGTGACGAGAGGAGTATTCCCAGACAAATAGACAATGTCACCGGCTTGCTCCACGTGTGGAGCAATTGCTGTATGTACGATGTGGAGTCCAGCCAGTGTCTTGCCTGATCCAGGAACTCCTGTGAGGATAAGCAAGTACCGTCGTCGAAACTCGCGCGCCTGTACGATCAATGAGACAAGCCTCGACGCGGCGGTGCGAAGGTTATCAGCGTCGGCGTTTGCTATGCTTCTTACGTCATGACCAGCGAAAATGCTCGTTGCTGCTTCAATCACCGTCGGCACAGGCCTATAGACTGCGCTATCCCACGATTCACCTATCAATTGCTGGTCTGAAGATGACAGCGGGAGTGCTGTGAGTAATCCGCACAGACCTTCCGCGCCGACCTCTTGAACTGGATCAACAGTCGATTCATGGGACGCCAACTCGTAATTTAGCGGAACACTTCTACGAGGTACCCCTTCGGTACTCCAAAGCACCGGCAGAATACGCCGGCCACAACTCCCGGCATGAAAGTCCCGAAGATCTAAGGCATACTCTTCAACCTGACGCTTATCCGCTGCAGAAAACGCCAAGGCCCCTACCTTGCACTCAATGACCACAACAAGTGGTCCAGCAAGAACAACCAAATCAATTCTGCGTCGAAGTCGATACAGAGGGTACTCGAGGAGAACTGACCATCTTTGCGCCTCCCCTCTAGCCACTAGAAGTTCTTGAAAAGCGATTTGAAGTTTCGGGAGTACTTCTTGCCAGGCGATCGTCTGGCGAGTGTACTGGGAGGCAAAGCCATCTCGTGCGTAGGCAGCCTGCAATGCGCCTAGGAGTTCAGTTACATCTGAAGCTGTGAATGCGTCGAGCGGACGTCTAACGTAGGCGGGCATTTGATCCCAATCGAGACATCATAGCGCGACTAACCCTTCCCAAGACGATATTTGACGGTTGGCACAATTCCCCTTGCCGAAGGCGATCGGCCACAAACCTAGGCTGACCGTAAGAAGGTGTCAAGAATGCTGAACTCAAGGCTCTACTCATGTAACCGCCTTTCCCTGAGGGAGAGGAGAGTCGGTCGGAACTAGGGGGCAGGAAGAAAAAATGAAGGGACGGGAGGGGGGTAAATAGGTCCTCTCTAGGTCTGACTGCGGTGTCGGAAATCGTGAATTGTGGGAATCACTTTCTAGGGGGGGGTGACCTCGGATAGGCACTATTTAGGCACCGACCATTTTCTGATCTGTGTAAGTGGTGGTGGTCCCAACGGGATTCGAACCCGTGTCTGAGCCTTGAGAGGGCTCCGTCCTAGGCCAGGCTAGACGATGGGACCAGCACGGCGATACGGAATCGCAAAGCAGACCGCGACGGTAGCACAGGCCTTTCCGGCTTTGCAATCGGACGGAACCCGCCGCCTCGTCGGCGCCTCTACAATAGCCGCCACCCGACTCTTGACAGGGTACAGGCTCGGAGCCTAGCCTGATTAGAGTCGTGTCATGATGAGGCGCTGGTAACTGAATCTCACGCCGGCCTGGGGCAAGGTATGAAGGACTCGTTGGAATTGCGGGAAGACGGCACACAGGCCACTTCCGAATTCGCTATGGCGGACACGCAGCGGCAGGGGCTCGAACTGCACATCGGCTCCAACATTTTCCGCAATACCAATGGTGTGATCAAAATCCACGGCAAGGAGCAACTCGTCGTCGAATCCCGGCCCGACCAGGGCTTGCTGCTCCTGACGCTCGACCTGTACAGCCCCGCCGGGCAGCATATCGCCCACCTCAGACGGAACGTTCTGGCCTTCAATCGCAACGACCGGTTCGCAATCACCATCCATCGCAGCGACGGTTCGCCGACGGATGCACCATGGGTGCGCATGGCGGATCAGACCACCGGGGACGTGATCATCGACGTGCGCGCGGTGTCGGGGCTGAAAAGCCAGATTACGCGGGGCCGGTTCTGCTCGCACAAGGGCATTCCCGTGGAGATCACGCCGCACTACTGCCGCATCGGATCGGGCACCACGCGCTTCGGGGATATCGTGGAGAATCGGGGAGGCTCGGTCACGCTGGATTGACGGCGGGATCAGCCGACTTGAAACTTCTTGCCCGCCAGCACCGTCCGCAACCGTTCCCGCTGGGCGGGCTGCAACTCGACGAACTGCAATCCGAACTGGTCCTCTTTGTGCCACCGAACGACGGCTTGCTCCACCTTCAACGGCCATTCATAGTCGGGGAAGTAGATCCAGGCGTTGAGCTCCGCTCCGTCGGGCGCGCCGGTGTCGGATTGCACGCAGCAGCCGCCCTTCGAGAGATTCTGCACCACGCCTTCGCCCTCCAACTCACCCGCCGTGAAGAAAATGCGCACCTGCATCTGGTAGCGGGGCGTCTTTCGCTCGATGAGCGGCTTGTTCATAATGAATGAAACTCCTATGCGCGGCCGAATCGGAAGAACCGTTTGCCGATCGAACCGCTTCTTGTAGGATAGCAGGCATGGCGGAAATCGCCAAACCAAGCGTGCAAGCCTTCCTGGTCTGCGATCAGGTCATCGAGGACAGCCTGACGAAGAAGAAAACCCTCGTCGGCATCTTCACGCATCTCCAGGCCGCCGCATTCCCCTTCCAGCACCAGCATATGGGCCTCTACTTCTGCCTGACCGACGCGGAAGGCACGTATCATTTCGACATCGACCTGGTCTACCTCAACAGCGAGCAGCTTGTCTGCCGGGCGACGCTGCCGAACATTGTGATTGCCGACCGGCTGCAGATCTCCGATTTCGGCATCAACATTCCGTCCCTGATCTTCCCCGCGCCGGGCCGGTACGAATTCCGCCTGCGCATGGACAGCCATCTGATCGCCCAAAAAGATTTCACCGTCGTCCAGATGCAACCCCCGCCGAAGCCCCCCTCGTAGATCCATTGTCCCGACTCCCCATTCCTCCTCCCCGCCCGTCTGTGATACAACTGGCCCGCACACGCAACCCAGCGGCGCACCCGTCATGTCGACAGCCACACCGACCGGTCCTTCGGACTTCATCCGTGATATCGTCGCGGCCGACCGCGCATCCGGCAAACACGGCGGCCGGGTCGTTACCCGCTTCCCGCCCGAACCGAACGGCCATCTCCACATCGGCCACGCCAAATCCATCTGCCTGAACTTCGGCATCGCCCTCGAGAATCCCGGCGGGATCTGTCACCTGCGGTTCGACGACACGAATCCCACCACCGAGGATCCGGCTTACGTCCGCGCCATTCAGGACGATGTGCGCTGGCTGGGATTCGACTGGCAGGGCAAGCTGTTCTATGCCTCGGACTACTTCGAACGGCTCTATGCTTTCGCCGTGACGTTGATCAAGAAGGGCAAGGCCTACGTCGACAGCCTGACCGCCGACCAGATGCGCGACTACCGCGGCACGCTCACGGAACCGGGCAAAGACAGTCCGTACCGGTCCCGGTCGGTCGAAGACAACCTGGACCTGTTCCGCCGCATGAAAGCCGGCGAGTTTCCCGACGGCGCCCACGTCCTGCGGGCCAAGATCGACATGGCTTCGCCGAACATCAACCTGCGGGACCCGGTGCTCTACCGCATCCGCCACGCCGCCCACTACCGGACCGGCACCGCCTGGAGCCTCTACCCGTCCTACGACTTCGCCCATCCGTTGTCGGACGCCATCGAAGGCATTACGCACTCGATCTGCACCCTGGAATTCCAGGACCATCGCCCGCTCTACGATTGGGTGGTCGCGGAGACGGAGCACGAACACCGGCCGCAGCAGATCGAGTTCGCCCGGTTGAACCTCACGGCCGCCGTCATGAGCAAGCGCAAGCTGCTGGAACTCGTCGACCGGAAGCTCGTCGCCGGATGGGATGACCCGCGACTGCCGACCATCCGGGGTCTGCGGCGTCGCGGCTACACGCCGGAGGCCATTCGAACATTTTGCGAACACATCGGCGTTGCCAAGCGCGATGCCGTGGTCGAGATGCAGATGCTCGAGCATTTCGTCCGCGAAGATTTGAACAAGCGCTCGCCGCGGGTCATGGCCGTCTTGAAGCCGCTGAAAGTGGTGATCGATAACTACCCGGAGGGCACCGTCGAAGACCTGGAGGCGGTGAACAATCCCGAGGACGCATCGGCCGGCACGCGCACCGTGCCGTTTTCGCGCGTCCTCTACATCGAACAGGACGACTTCCGGGAGGACCCGCCCAAGCAGTTTTTCCGTCTGGCGCCCGGCCGGGAAGTCCGGTTGCGCTATGCCTACATCGTTAAATGCGTAGGCGTGGTGAAGGATCCGCAGACCGGCGCGGTCACCGAGCTGCACTGCACCTACGATCCGGAAACCAAAAGCGGCGCCGCGCAGGAACAGCGAAAGGTCAAAGCGACCATCCATTGGGTATCGGCCCGCCACGCCGCCGATGCGGAGGTCCGTCTGTACAATCCGCTCTTCCTGACCGACCTGTCCAAAGTGCCGGCCGATCACGACTGGACCCTCTACCTCAATCCGCAGTCGCTCGAACGGCTCACCGGATGCAAGGTGGAGCCCGGCCTCCGGCAGGCCGCGCCGGGCACCCGCGTGCAGTTCGAGCGGCAGGGGTATTTCTGCGTCGATCCCGACTCCTCGGCAGGCACACCGGTGTTCAACCGGACTGTATCGCTGAAGGACGCCTGGGCCAGGATCGAAAAAACCCAGCAGGCCCGCTAGCCGGCAGTCGTTCTGCCTCGGCCGCCCTACACACGCATCCAAAAATTCGTCTTCTCTTTACACCTGCCGGTCCTCTGCTACGCTGGATTAGTGCGTCAGGCCTCATGGAGGACACAATGATTGAATGTCGCGAACACACCCGATATCCGGTCGACCTGCCCGTCTTTTTCTCGACCGCCGATAACACGAACATCCGCGAAGGCCTGCTTTACGACATTTCCGCCGGCGGCTGCGCGGTGACCAGCGCGATTCCGATCCATCCCGGCACCGGCATGAAGCTGTTGATCCAGGCCACGGACCTGGGCTCGCCGATCACCGTTCATGCGGCGGCCGTTCGCTGGGCGAACCACGGCGAGTTCGGCGTCGAGTTTTTGAATCTGACGGACCTGGATCGCAGCCGGCTTCAGCGCTACCTGCACATCGCCAGTTTAACGGCGTCCTGATCATCGGTCTGCCATAACGCCGGGGCTTCTGGCAAACGCGGCGCAGTGCTACACTGGGGCCATGACCTGTCCCCTCTGTGGCCAGCCCGCCACCTGGGAGAACAACCCCTGGCGGCCCTTCTGTTCGGAACGCTGCCAACTGATTGATCTCGGCACCTGGGCCTCGGAGCAGTATCGCATCCCCACCAGCCCGCTCACACTCGATCCGCCAACGACAGACGAAGACACGGACTAGCCGATCTCCTGTTGGCAAGTTCAGTTGATCTTGCTAAGGTCTAGCCCCTCTCATACCTTCAGAAGGAGATACCCATGCTGGCCACTAAAGGCTATGCCGCCATGACGGCGACGACGGCGCTGCAACCGTTTGCGTTCGAGCGGCGGGACGTCGGCCCCGACGATGTGTTGATCGCCATCACGCACTGCGGCATCTGCCATTCCGACATTCACCAGGCGCGCAATGAATGGGGCGGCTCGATCTTTCCGATGGTGCCCGGCCACGAAATCGTGGGTACCGTGACGCGCGTCGGCGCCGGGGTGAAGCGGTTCAAAGCCGGCGACCGGGTCGGCGTGGGATGCTTTGTCGACTCCTGCCGGACCTGCGCGGCCTGCCGCGAAGGGCTGGAGCAGTATTGCGACGCCGGTGCATTGTGGACATACAGCGCGCGCGATACAGCCGGCCGGGTCACCCAGGGCGGCTATTCGACGCAGATCGTGGTCGATGAACATTATGTGGTCCGGATCCCCGCCTCGCTCTCGTCGGCCGGTGCGGCGCCGCTGTTGTGCGCCGGCATCACCACGTACTCGCCGCTCCGTCATTGGGGCGTGGGGAAATATCACAAGCTGGGCGTGGTCGGACTCGGCGGGCTCGGACACATGGCGGTGAAACTGGCACACGCAATGGGCACCGAAGTCACGGTGTTGAGCACGTCGGAACGGAAGCGGGCCGATGCGAAGCGGCTCGGCGCCGCGAACTTCGCCGTGACGTCGCAGTCGGAGACATTCACGCGGCTCCAGCGGCAGTTCGATTTTCTGCTCGATACGGTCTCGGCCCCGCACGACTACAACGCCTATGTGAATCTGCTGAAAACCGACGGCACGCTGATCCTGGTGGGCGCGCCGGAGCAGCCCACGCCGCTGGAGCCGTTCCCGTTGATCATGAATCGGCGCCGCATCGCCGGCTCTGTCATCGGCGGCATCCGCGAGACACAGGAGATGCTCGACTTCTGCGCCGAGCATACGATCGAATCCGATGTCGAGGTGATTCCGATCCAGCAGGTGAACGAGGCCTACGAACGCGTCCTCAAGAGCGACGTGCGCTACCGCTTCGTGATCGACATGGCATCGCTGAAATAGAGACGCAGCTAGGCTTTAACAGAACGTTCAAAAAGACTGTTCAGCAAGGCCGCAGCAAGCGAAAAGGCGAGGCATACTCTCCCCGGTATGTTGAGCCTTTGAGCGAGGCGAGAACGCAGCCGAAGGACTTTTTCAACGTCCTATGTAGGTGGCTGGGGGACTAGGAATCGAACCTAGGTAGCCAGCTCCAAAGGCTGGCGTCCTACCGCTAGACGATCCCCCAGCGCGGTACGGAGCCGAACAATCGCGGATGGGACGGCTTGAGAAGAAAATTGGCTGGGGGACTAGGAATCGAACCTAGGTAGTCAGATCCAGAGACTGACGTCCTACCGCTAGACGATCCCCCAACCGGAACTCAACGTAATATAGGACCGCGCAATCCGTCAAGCCTGGCCGGTTTTGGCGCGTTCGATGCCTTGTCGAAGCCGGAACAGCGTGCGGTCGCGACCCAGCACGTCCATCACCTCGAACAAACCGGGACTGGCGGTGCGACCGGTGAGCGCGACACGCACCGGCTGGGCCAACTGTCCCATCTTGATGCCTTCTTCCTCCACCAGCTTCTTGAAACTCTCTTCCCAGGTCTGTTTGGAGAAGGACGGAAACGATTCGAAGCGCGCGAGGAGTTTTTGAAGCACCGGTGCCATGGCTGGCGTGAGAAATTTCCTGGCTGCTTCTTCCTCAAACACGACGGCCTGCCCGAAATACGGCTTGACCCAGTCGACCATTTCAACGAGCGTCTTCGCCCGCTCCTTCACCAGCACGACCAGCTGCGCCAGCCACTCATCGGAGACCGCCGCGACCTCGCCCTTCAACCCGGCCTGTTCCAGCAGCGGAACGAGCGCCCGGGCAACGTGATTCGGCGGGCTCGTCTTGATGTATTCCGCGTTCATCCAGAGCAGCTTGTCCGGATTGAACACAGCCGCCGAAGTTTGGACGTTCTTCCACGCGAACTTCTCGATCATGTCCTGACGAGTGAACACTTCCTGATCGCCGTGCGACCAGCCCAGCCGGACGAGATAGTTCACCATCGCTTCCGGCAGATAGCCCATGTCTTTGTACGCCATGATCGAGGTGGCGCCATGCCGCTTGGACAAACGAGCCTTATCTGATCCCAAGATCATCGGCAGGTGGCCGAACCGGGGAACGGGGAACCCGAGCGCCTGGAAGATCGGCACCTGGCGCGGCGTGTTGGTCAGGTGATCGTCGCCCCGCACCACGTGCGTGACCTGCATGAGCGCATCGTCCACGACGACAGAAAAGTTGTAGGTCGGATAGCCGTTGGACCGGAGAATAATCAGATCGTCCAGCACGGCGTTATCGAAGACGATTTTGCCCTTGATCAGATCGTCGACGACCGTCTCCCCTGTTTGCGGCGCTTTGAACCGCAAGGCGGCTTCTCCGGTCGGCTTCGTGATGGCCAGGTTGCGGCAGCGGCCGTCGTAGCGCGGCGAGAGTCCTTTGGCTTCGGCGTCTTTGCGCCGGGCTTCTAATTCCTCCGCCGTGCAGATGCACCAGTAGGCCTGCCTCTTGTCGAGCAACTGCATCGCGTGGCTGCGGTAGAGATCCATCCGTTCGGTCTGCCGGAACGGTCCCTCGTCCCAATCGAGCCCGACCCACTGCATGCCTTCGATGATGGCGTGAATGGATTCGTCGGTCGACCGGCTCTGGTCGGTGTCTTCGATACGCAGGATGAACACGCCTTTCTGCTGGCGGGCAAACAGCCAGTTGAACAGGGCGGTGCGGACGCCGCCGATGTGGAGAAAGCCGGTGGGGCTGGGCGCAAACCTGACTCGGACGTGGCTCATGGTGTCGTTATCTGGAGTGGACGCGGGATCGTATCTATATCACGCTTGCGAAAGGCTGTATAGAACAGGCGGGGTCAGAACGTACAGTGAATCAGTGCCCTTCTTTGACAAGGTTCTTATTGACGGCAGGAATTTCAACCACGATGTCCTTTGTCCCGTTCGGCACGCACTGGCAACCCAGCCGTGACTGGAGGGTGGTCATCGGCGCTTCATCCAGTTGATCGAATTCATCGTCGGTCCCCTCGTTGCAGGTTTCCAGCCCCTGCTTCACCATCACGTGGCAGGTCGAGCAGGCGCAGACCCCGCCGCAGACGTGCTCCAATTCCACCCCGTTGCCCATGGCGATATCCAGAATGCTGCCGGGCAGCCCTGTTTCTCCATAGGGAATCTTGGCCGGATCGACCTCGACCTTGGTGACGTCCCCGTCGGGATCGATGAAGGTGACGGTGAAGGCCTTCTTGGGGACCTCGAACTCGGCCTTATCAATGTAGGGATTTGTTCCGCCCATGTTGTCGATCCTTCCTGCTACTGCTGCAGAACCGGCTTATTATCAGGCTTTCCAGCCCTTCGTCCTATTGTTGACAGCCTCTGGAATCGCATGCTAACCTTAATCCGACTAGTTTGATCGGAGATCATTATAGTCTCCGATTATATGGATCGGCAATAGCCAATGCTCAAGATCTCGAAAAAAGCCGACTATGCCCTTATGGCACTCCAGCACATTGCCTCGGTGCAATTCGGCGACGTCACGCCCGGCCGCGTGGTCAATACGAAGGAAATCGCGGAGGAATATAACATTCCTCTGGAGCTGTTGGCCAAGGTCCTTCAATCGCTGGCGAAGAGCGGCCTGATCGACAGCCATAACGGTCCGAAAGGCGGTTACCTGCTGGCGCGCAGCGCTAGGCAGATCACCATCGCCCAGATCCTGGAGAGTATCGAGGGCCCGCTGGGAATCACCGATTGCTCGCACGAAGAAGACGGCGACCTCTGCATGCAGCGGGAGCACTGCAACATCCGGACACCCCTGCTCAAGGTGCAGGACAGCATTTATCAATTGCTCAGCAACATGACGCTGCAGGACATGATGGGCGGCACGCCCCTTATCACGATTCAGTCGTCTACGGCACAAGGAGCCACCCGATGAAGCTTCCGATTTTCCTCGATAACCATTCGACCACCCCGATGGACCCGCGCGTCCTGGAGGCGATGCTGCCCTACTTCGTTGAGAAGTTCGGCAATGCGGCCAGCCGCAACCACGCCTTCGGCTGGGCGGCGGAAGAAGCCGTCGAAGCCGCCCGCAAGCAGATCGCCAAGCTGATCAAGGCCGACTCGAAAGAAATCGTCTTCACCAGCGGCGCCACGGAATCGGACAACCTGGCCATCAAGGGTGTCCTGGAGATGTATCACGAGAAAGGCACCCACATTATCACGTCGGCCACCGAGCATCGCGCGGTCATCGACACCTGCAAGGCGCTGGAAGCCAAGGGCAAGGCCACCGTGACCTATCTGCCCGTCGACAAGTACGGCATGGTGAATCCCGAAGACGTGCGGAACGCGATCACGGACAAGACGATCCTGATCTCGGTCATGCTCGCCAACAACGAAATCGGCACGATCAACCCGGTCAAAGAGATCGGCAAGATCGCGAAGGAGAAAGGCGTCCTGTTCCACTGCGATGCCACACAGGGCGTCGGCAAGATTCCCGTCGACGTGCAGGACATGGGCATCGATCTGATGTCCTTCACCGCCCACAAGATTTACGGCCCCAAGGGCATCGGCGCTCTCTACGTGCGCAAGAAGAATCCCCGTGTCCGGATCGCCGCGCAGATGGACGGCGGCGGCCATGAGCGCGGGATGCGCTCGGGCACGCTCGCAGTGCCGCTGATCGTCGGATTCGGCAAGGCGTGCGAGCTGTGCGATCAGGAAATGATGGCGGAAGCGGTCCGGTTGACCGCCATGCGCGACCGGCTCCAGGCCGCGATCACGAAGGCCCTGGAAGAATCCTATTTGAACGGCCATCCGACGAACCGGCTCCCCGGCAACCTGAACATTTCCTTCGCGTACGTCGAAGGCGAATCGTTGCTGATGGGCATGAAGGACATCGCGCTGTCCTCCGGCTCGGCCTGCACGTCGGCCACGCTGGAACCCTCGTACGTGCTGCGCGCGCTCGGCGTCGGCGTCGAGTTGGCCCATTCCTCGATCCGCTTCGGGCTGGGCCGCTTCAACACGGACGAAGAGATTGACTACACGATTAAGAAGGTTATTGAGATCGTCACCAAGCTGCGGGAAATGTCCCCGCTCTACGAGATGGCCAAAGAAGGTGTGGATTTGAAATCCGTTCAGTGGGCTGCCCACTGACGACGAGATATCGAGGGAGGCTTCCATGGCATACAGCGACAAAGTCGTCGATCATTTCAACAACCCCCGGAACATGGGGAGCTTCAAGAAAGACGAGGAAGGCGTCGGCACCGGCATGGTCGGCGCACCGGAGTGCGGCGACGTGATGAAGCTGCAGATCAAGGTGCAGGACGACACGATCGTGGACGCGAAGTTCAAGACCTTCGGCTGCGGCTCGGCCATCGCCAGCTCGAGCCTCGCGACCGAATGGCTCAAGGGCAAGACGATCGAAGAGGCCCAGAAGATCAAGAACACCGACATTGTCCAGGAACTCAACCTGCCGCCGGTGAAGATTCACTGTTCGGTCCTGGCGGAAGACGCCATCAAGGCTGCGCTGGCGGATTATCAGAAGAAAGCGGACGAGAAGACGAAGTAATCCCGTCCAGGGAGGAGCGTACGATGGACACACCGAATACGACGACACCCGCACCCGTGGTCACGCTCAGCGACGCGGCACTGAAAGAAGTGAAGCGGCTCATCAACGTGCAGGGCATCGAGACCGGCGGGCTCCGGCTCGGCGTCAAGGGCGGCGGCTGTTCGGGACTCAGCTACACCATCAATTTCGATGACAAGATCGGCCAATACGATCAGGTCTTCGACTTCGACGGGGTCAAGGTGATCATCGACGCCAAGAGCGCCATCTATCTCCAGGGCACGCAGCTGGATTTTCAAAAAGACCTGATGGGCGGCAATTTCAAATTCGTGAACCCGAACGCCAACAAGACCTGCGGCTGCGGAGAGTCGTTCTCGGCCTGACCCGTTCGTTCGCAACGTACAGTTTCTACGGGCATGGCGATGAGCCATGCCCGTGCCGTTAGAAGCCGTCATGGATCACACCCACACGCACAACCCCAGCGGCCGCCGCGAACTCCAGATGGCGCGCAGCATGTGCTGGCACTGCTCCTCCGAAGTGACCGGCGAATATTTCTGCGAACGTTGCGTGAAGGTGCAGCCGGTCTCCAAAGACGTCGACTACTTTACCTGCTTGGGATTCCCCCGCCGCCTGAGCATCGACCAGCAGCGCCTCGAAGCCAAGTTCTACGAAATGAGCCGGGCGTTCCATCCGGACTTTTTTCAAGGCAAGACCCCGGAAGAGCAGACCATCAGCCTCGCCAATTCGGCTCTCTTGAATACGGCCTACCGGACGTTGCGCGATCCGATTCAGCGGGCCGAGTACCTCTTGGATCTTGAAGCGGGAGCCGTGAAGGAAATCCGGACGACGCCGCCCGCCGATCTCTTCGAAGAGATTTTGGAGTTGCAGGACACCCTCGAGGAATACCGTTCGGCCGACCGCACCTCGGCCGCAGGGCAGCAGCTGCGCACCAAGCTCCAGGATGAACAGCAGACCCTGGAACGGCGCAAGACGGACATGGAAACGCACCTCCAGCGCCTGTTCGCCGAGTGGGATGCGCTGCAAGACCGCGGGGAAGCCACCGACGCCGCGCGGGCCACGCGCGACAAGATCCTCAAGCAGATGCGCGAGATTCTCTCCAATCGCACCTACGTGAAGAACATCGTCAACGACCTCGTCGCGACTATCAGCTAAGCGAACCCATGTCGACTATTCACTCCCTGCACAAAATGCTCAAAAAGGTTTCCGGCGAGGCCGCAGGGAGCGAGGGACCCGAGGCGTACAGAGCACGTACGTTGAGGGGCCAGAGCGACCGAGAACAAAGCCAGAAGCCTTTTTCAGCTTTTTGATATGGCACGAATTGTTGGGATCGATCTCGGCACGACGAACTCCCTCGTCGCCTACATGAAAGACGGCACACCGACCGTCATTCCCGGACGAACCGGCCGCACGATGGTACCGTCCGTCGTTGCGATGACCGACAACGGATTGATCGTCGGCGATCCAGCGAAGGAACATTTAACCCGTAGCCCGGAACGGACGGTCTATTCCGTCAAGCGGTTCATGGGCAAGGGCCTCGCGGATGTGCAGAGCGAACTGGCCTACTTCCCCTACACCCTCACGGAGAAGGGCGGCGTCATCCGCATTCAACTCGGCGAGAAAACCTACTCGCCGCCGCAGATCTCCGCGATGATCTTGAAAGAGCTGAAGCAGCGCGCCGAAGCCCACCTGGGCGAAAGCATCACCAAAGCGGTCATCACGGTCCCGGCCTATTTCAATGACAGCCAGCGGCAAGCGACGAAGGATGCCGGCATGATCGCAGGGCTCGAAGTGCTCCGCATCATCAACGAACCCACCGCCGCATCGTTGGCCTACGGCCTGCAACAGCGGACGCAGGGCACCATCGCGGTCTACGATCTGGGCGGCGGCACGTTCGACATTTCGATCCTCAAGCTCAAGGACGGTATCTTCGAAGTCCTCGCGACCAACGGCGACACTCATTTGGGCGGCGACGATTTCGACCGGTTGCTGGCCGATGTGTTCATCCGGGAAATTCGCGAGCGGCACAGCCTCGACCTCACCGCCTATCCCGACCATATGCAGGCTGTGCGCCTGGAAGCCGAGCGCACGAAAATCCGTCTGTCCGACGAGTTAAAAACCCTCGCGACCATCGAACTGCCGGACGGCAAAGGCGCGTTTACCCGCGAAGTCACGCGGGATCAGCTGGAAGCTCTCGCGATGGCGCTGGTCGAACGCACGCTGGCCCCCTGCCGGTTCGCATTGAAAGACGCCGGACTCACGCCAGCCGGCATCGACGAAGTCGTGCTGGTCGGCGGCTCGACCCGAATGCCGCTCGTACGCCGGCGCGTTCAGGAACTGTTCGGCAAGCAGCCGCACTGCCATTTGAATCCCGACGAAGTCGTGGCGCTCGGCGCCGCGGTGCAGGCCGACATTCTGAGCGGCGGCACGACCGACATGCTCTTGCTCGATGTGACTCCGCTTTCGCTCGGCATCGAAACGATGGGCGGCGTGATGAGCAGCCTCATCCGGCGCAACACGACCATCCCGGCCAGCGCGAAAGAACTGTTCACGACGTACGTCGACGGCCAAACCGGCGTCGACATTCATATCCTGCAGGGCGAGCGCGAACTGACGAAGGACAATCGCAGCCTGGCGCGCTTCCGCCTGAAAGTTCCGCCGCTGCCGGCCGGCGTGCCCCGCATCGAGGTCACATTCCTGATCGACGCGAACGGCATCCTGAACGTCACCGCCAAGGACATGCGGACCGGCGAGAGCCAATCCATCGACGTGAAGCCGTCGTACGGGCTTTCGGATCAGGAAGTGGAGCGGATGATCGAAGACTCGTTCAAATTCGCGGCGGAGGACGTCGGTGCGCGCAAGCTGATCGAAGCGCGGCTCGACGCCGGGGCGCTCATCACCACGACGGAAAAATCCCTGCGCGATGGCAGCCGGCTGATTGCAGCCGATGTGGTGTCGGCAATTCGAGCGGCTCTGTCGGCCCTCAACACGGCCAAAGACGGTTCTGACCCCAAAGCGATTCGAGCGCGCATGGTGGAACTGGAACAGGCAGCCAAGCCCCTGTCGGTCGCGATGGTCGATGAGTCGCTGAAGCAGGCTTTACACGGGAAGAAAGTGACCGAGGTCACGTAACACGAGGATGCGCATGGACTTGAAATGGCAGGACGCTGAAGATATCGCAATCAGACTGGTGGAAGAACACCCTGGGACGGACCCGCTGACCGTCCGGTTTACGGACATGCACGCCTGGATCGTCGCGCTGCCGGACTTCAAAGACGATCCGAAGAAATCGAACGAAAAAATCCTCGAAACGATCCAGATGGCCTGGCACGAGGAGTACCAGGACGCGCAGTCGTAATCAGTTCCCGCCTTCCGCCGCCTGCCCTTCGGGAATCTGATCCAGCTTATAGAAATCGATCGGGCTAAGGCGGCGGACCGGCGCCTGGGTCGGCTCGCTGCCTTTGGCGAACAATTCGACGGTTCCCTTTAACCCTTCGCTCTCCCCTTCCGAATCGACGAGTCCCGTGGAGGGATCGACTTTCACAAACGTCACGCCCTCCGGCACTTCGAACGGCACCACCGGCAACTTCGCCAGCGACTCTTTCATGAACCCGATCCAGATCGGCAGGGCCGCGCGGGCGCCGGTTTCGCTTTCGCCCAGCGGACGGCGGTCGTCGAATCCCACATACACGCCCGTCACCAGATTCGGCGTGCCGCCGATGAACCAGGCGTTGATGTACTCGTTGGTCGTGCCGGTCTTGCCGGCCACCGGCCGGTCGAGCACCTTCGCCGCCTGGCCGGTACCTTTCTGCACCACGTCTTCCATCATATTGGTGATGAGATACGCCGTTTCCTTAGCGATCACTTCGTGCGCTTCGATCTTGGCTTCCTCCAGCGTCTTCTCCGCGTTGTCTTTCACCAGCTTGATCGCGAACGAATCCACGCGGGTCCCCTGGTTCAGCAGCACCCCGTAGGCCGAGGTGAGTTCCAGCAGCCCCACCGACGAAGAGCCCAGCCCCAGCGACAGATCCGCCGGCAGCGGGCTCGTGATGCCGACCGTGCGGGAAAATTCGATGACGTTGCGGATGCCCACCTTGTCCAGAAGCCGGACCGTCGCCAGGTTGTGCGAATGGGCCAGCGCGTCGCGCAGCGTGACCATGCCGTGGAATTTTCGTCCATAGTTCTCCGGCTTCCAGATCTTATCCTCTTCCTCCTGCTCGTAGACCACCGGCGCGTCGAGGATCTGCGTCGCCGGACTCATGCCCTGGCTCATCGCCGTCGCATAGATCATCGGCTTGAAGGCCGAACCCGGCTGGCGGCGCGCCTGTACGGCCCGGTTGTATTCGCTGCGGGAGAAATCGTACCCGCCCACCATGGCGCGAATCGCCCCGGTCGTCGGATCGAGCGCGATCAGACCGCCTTCGACGATCGGCGTCTGCTCCAGCGTCAACTGCACACCGTCTTTCGCGACTTTTTTGACACCGACCTCGATGACATCGCCCGGCTTCAACGCGACCTTCACGTTCCCGTTCGCCACGAAATCGACCGTCGGGTCGGGTCCGGTCAGCACCCGCTTGGCCCAGGCCATGTCGTCGAACATCAACCGGCCTGCCACGGCACCGACCTGCACGACATAATGGTCCTTCGCCACCCGCAGCACGATGCCCTCGGCCAGATCGCCGGGCTTCAGCAGCGGCTCCGTCGCCGACGCGGCCGGTGGCTGGAGCGTGGCAATGTCGATCGTGCGCTTGGGCCCGCGCCAGCCTTCCCGCTTGTCGAGTTCGCGCACGCCAGCGTTGAATGCCGCTTCCGCCGCTTTCTGCATGTCGAGATTGAGCGTCGTTACGACTTCGAGCCCGCCCTTGTACACCATCGACTCGCCGTATTCCGCCATCAGCAGCTGCCGCACGTACTCGACGAAATAGGGCGCGAAGTGCTCGCTGCCGGGCCGGTGGAAGTTCAGCGTCTCGGCGGCCGCTTCCTCCCGCTCCACGGCGGTGATGAAGCCGGCTTCTTCCATGCGCGTCAGCACGTGCACCTGCCGCTTCTTGGCGCGCTCGTACGCCGTGAAGGGCGAAAACCGGTTCGGCGACTTCGGCAGCCCGGCGAGAAACGCCGACTCGGCCAGCGTGATCTGCGTGATGTCTTTCCCGAAGTAGGATTGGGCGGCCGAGGCCACGCCGTAGGCCCCCTGCCCGAAGTAAATCTGGTTCAGATACGTTTCGAGAATCTGCTCTTTCGTCAGCACCGCTTCCATCTTATAGGCCAGGATCAATTCGCGGATCTTGCGGTCGTACGACCGTTCGGACGAGAGGAACAGCGATCGCGCCAGCTGCTGCGTGATCGTACTGGCGCCCTCCACTTTTTTCCCGCCGTGCCGGACGTTGGTCCAGGCCGCGCGGAGAATGCCCACGTAATCCAACCCCGGATGCTCGAAGAACCGGGCGTCCTCCGTAGCGATGACGGCCTGCGTCAGCGACTTGGGCATGTCGCTCAACGGCGTCAGGATGCGGCGCTCGATGAAAAATTGCCCGATGGGCTGCCGGTCCTCGGAATAGACCGTCGTAATCAGGCTCGGCTGATAGTTCTGGAGAATATCCAGCGACGGCAGGTCTTGCGAAAAATGCCAGATGACCGCCCCGGCCGCGATGCCGCCCAGGACGAGGCAGACGGCCAGGACCACGAGGGTGATCTGCCACCCGCGCCACCGCCGGCGCGGCCGTTCGAGAATTTCCACAAACCGATCGTCAGCCGGCATCGGAATCGGGCTCCTGCGGGGATAACGGACCCTGCGGTTGGTGAAAACACCTTACAACGCGTCCGATGAAAACTCAAGATTCCCGGAACCGCGGCGGGGCGCCCGTCGATGCCATCGCTTGTTCTGCGTCCGGCCTTCGGGTATACTCCCCGTGACGCCTGGTGTTCGGGCGTCTTTTTTTTGCCGCGAAACAGGCTACGACTATGTCGCAGATCAAAGCGCCCCACGACCGCCGGACCGACGTCCGGAACATCGCCATCATCGCCCACGTCGATCACGGCAAGACGACGCTCGTCGACGCCCTCCTGCGGCAGACCCGCGTGCACCGCAAGATCGAGGACATGGGCGAGCGGATCATGGATTCGATGGACCAGGAGCGGGAGCGCGGGATCACGATCCGCGCCAAGAACGCCAGCGTCACCTACAAAGGCGTGAAGATCAACATCGTCGACACGCCCGGCCACGCAGACTTCGGCGGCGAAGTGGAGCGGACGCTCCGCATGGTGGACGGCGTGCTGATCCTCGTCGACGCCAAAGAAGGGCCGATGCCCCAGACGACGTTCGTGCTCCGTAAGGCGCTCGCGCTCGGGCACAAAGCGATCGTGGTCATTAACAAGATCGACCGCCCGGACGCCGTTATCGACGACGTCGTCAACCGCACCTTCGACCTGTTCGTCCATCTCGGCGCAACGGATGCGCAGCTCGATTTTCCGATCGTCTACACCTCGGCCATCAAAGGCATCGCCACACTCGACGTGAACAAGCCTGGCTCGGACATCACGCCGCTGCTGGATACGGTACTCGAACAGATTCCCGCGCCGGCCATCACCGTTCAGGCCCCGCTGCAGATTCTGGTGCTGGCGCTGACCTACGATTCGTATAAGGGCAAGATGGGCGTCGGCAAAATCCAGTCCGGTTCGATCGCCCGCCGCCAGAACGTGCTCGTGCTCGGCAAAGACGGCGCGCAGTATCCGGGCAAAGTCTCCGACCTCGCCGTGTTCTCCGGTCTCGAACGGACGGACGTGGAGCAGGCCGAGGCGGGCGAAATCGTCGCGGTGGCCGGGCTCGAACAGGTCAGCATCGGCGACACGATCGCCGACGCCGAACAGCCGGTGGCGCTGCCGCGGGTGACGATCGACGAGCCGACCGTGCAGATGACCTTCTCCGTCAACAACAGCCCCTTCGCCGGCCGCGAAGGGAAATTCCTCACGTCGCGGCACTTACGCGAGCGGCTGTTCAAAGAACTCGAAACGAACGTGTCGCTCCGCGTGCAGGAAACCGACAGCGCGGACCGGTTTCTCGTCGCCGGCCGCGGCGAACTGCACCTCGGCGTGCTGATCGAGCAGATGCGGCGCGAGGGCTACGAGCTCCAGGTCTCGCAGCCCGAAGTCATTCTCCATCGGGACGGCGGGAAAGTGACGGAACCGTACGAGGAGCTCACGATCCAGGTGCCGGAAACCTATCAGGGCACGGTCATCGAGGAGATCGGCAAGCGCCGCGGCGAAATGCGGCACATGAAGCTGGTCCACTCGGACGCGGGCCCCAGCGAAATCCACCTCGAATATCACATTCCCACGCGCGGGATCATGGGGCTGAAAAACATCCTGCTGGCCAAAACCCGCGGCACCGTCATCATGCACCACGTCTTCAAGGCCTACGAAACGGCGAACGAACAGGACTTGCTGATCGCCCCGCACGGCTCGCTCTGCGCGTTCGAAGACGGCACCAGCACGGCCTACGCGCTGTTCATGACGCAGGAACGCGGCGAGTTGTTCCTGGGCCCCGGCGTCGAGGTGTACCGCGGCATGGTTGTGGGCGAAAACAGCCGCGACGAAGACCTGGACGTGAACGTGTGCAAGGAAAAGCACCTGACGAACATGCGCGCGTCCGGCTCCGACGAAGCGCTGGTCCTCACCCCGCCCCGCGAGATGACCCTGGAATTCGCGCTGGAGTACATCGGCAGTGACGAGCTCGTCGAAGTCACGCCGAAGAGTCTCCGCCTCCGCAAGCGCCTGCTGCATCCCGAGGACCGGCGCAAGGCCCGCAAAGCCGGCAAGTAATGTGAAGTACCCCTTCCAATGGCTGGAGCACCGGCAGGATGGTCAAAAAGACTGTCCGCAAGGCCGCAGCGAGCGAGGAGGCGAGGCGTACATTCTCTCGTACGTTGAGTCTCCGAGCGATGTGAGAACGAAGCGGACGGGGTTTTTCACCATTCTGCCATGAGGATTAAGAAGAAAGCGCCGAAACCGTCGTCGAAACGGCCGCCGCTCTACTTCGTCGGCTATCGCGGCACCGCTCCACAATCGAATGAACTCACAACCTGGTACGACCTCGAATACGGCGGCCCGCTGACCATTCACCCAGAATCCGGCGCACCGGAAGCCTGGCGCGCCACGCACGGCCCCTGGTCCGCCCATGTCGTGATGCCGCTTCCCGCCGGCCATGCCGCCGACGTGATGAAACAACTGGCCTGGGAACACGACCAGATGGGCGCCGTCGCTCCCTCAGTCGCGCCGCCGGGCGAAATGCCCGACACTATCCTGTTCGCCTCCCGTCTGGCGAGAGGATTGACCTTGCTGACCCAGGGCACAGCGTACGATCTGGCGACGCAGGCCTACGTCAATCCGTCCGATTGGCAGGACCGGTCGTTGACCGGCTTCGTCATCGACGATCACCTGACCATCGCGCAGGATGACGCTTCTCCGGAACGAGTCTGGTGTTACACACTGGGGTTGAGCAAGTTCGGCCTGGACGAAATCGAAACGTTTCAGCCCCGCGGCCTGCCGGACAGCGCCGCCCGGGAATTGCTCACCGAGTCGGCGAATGAACTGCTGCGGCTCGGCCAATCGCCGAAGGTCGGCACCGCCTTCCGGCTGCCCCTGCTCGGCCGCACCATCCGGGTCGTGAACCACCGGACCGCCGCGCCCGCCGGCCGCATGGTCGCCTTTCGCGAACTGCAGGGCTAGGCAATCGTTCGGCACATCAATCGGTTACGAACTGCCCCAACAGTCCTAGGCCTTCCGGCCCGTTGACAAGCTTTTGAATCGCAGGTTACAAAGTTTCCAGTTCACAACGGGGTTCTCTCAGTCCGAGACCTCTTACATTTTTCAAACATATAGCGGCGTTCCAAAGGAGGGTTTGAGATGAGCGACGTGGCACCGGAAATCAAGGTTGGAGATACCGCACCGGATTTCAATTTGAAGGATCAGGACCAGAAGGACGTGAAGTTGAGCGACTATCGCGGCAAGAAGAACGTCGTGCTCTGCTTCTATCCGTTGGACTGGAGCCCGGTCTGCCAGGGCGAGAACAAGTGCCTGACCGACGACTTCCCGAAATTCCAGGGCGCGAATGCGGAATTGTTCGGCATCAGCTGCGACAGCTTCTTCTCGCACAAGGCCTGGGCGGATTCGTTGGACCTCAAGCATCGCCTCCTGTCCGACGTGCACCGGACCACGGCGAAGGCCTACGGCCTCTACTTCGAGCCGCTGAACTGCTCCAAGCGCGCGACCGTGATCGTGGACAAGCACGGCAAGGTCGCCTACGCGAAGGTACAGGAGATCAAGGTGGCGCGGGAAGACAAAGACATCCTCGCAGCACTGGCTAAATTAAGCTGATTTCGGCAGAGCATTGGGAAGACCGGGAGGCTCATCAGCCCGGTCTTCCCGCTCATCACCCATCACGCATCACTCGTCACGCCCCTATGAGTACCGTTCTCGACGTCAGCGACGCCAACTACAAAGAATTTACCGACAGCACCGGCGCCGTCGTGGCGTACGGGCTCGCCACCTGCGAGCCCTGCAAGACCTACGATCCCATCCTCGAAGAAACCGCCGCCAAGTTTCCGCAGATCAAAGTCGGCAAGGCCAAGATGCACGTCCCCGGCCGCTGCCGCGAGATCAAGAAGACGCACACGTTCGAGACCTACCCGACCACGCACTTCTTCGCAAACGGCACGCTGCTCCTCACGCGCGAAGGCGTCGTGGAACCCGCCGAACTCGCCGCGCTGATTTCGGATCATTTGCTGAAATAAGAACCCGGCGTCAGCGCAGGTCCTGGTTGAGCCTGGTCTTCGAGCAATGCTCGTGGACAATCACCCAGCCGGAGGGATCCTTGCGGAGCAGGTTGGTGCATTTACCCACGTCCTGGCCTTCGATCTCGCCGTTGCGGATGGCCTGAAAGACGTAGTCGTATCGTGCCCAGGCGGTCGCGCCCTGCACCTGAGTCTTGAGGTTGGATACGGAGCCGATGAACCGCAGCGTGCTCCCCTGCTTGAGTTCGGCCTCGTAGTCGGCCAACCACTTTTCGATCGCCGCCCTGCTTTCCGATTCGCCGTCCTGCACGCCCTCGTAATCGCTGGCGTACAGTTTGAGGATCGCCTGCCGGTCTCTGGTATCGGAGAATGTGGCGGCCGCCTTGGCGGCGCTCCGGATCGTCTGTTCCACCGCCTCTTCGTCCGGACCGGCCCAGGCGGTGAGTGTCCACCCGGCGCATCCAAGAAGGACGATCCGCAAGACCAGCGGTTTCATGCGCACCTCGGAGGGTTATTCGGCGTACTCGAAACAGAGGTCGCGGGTCTGCACCAGGCGGACGGCGGCGAGCGCCCCGCCGTTTACCGACGGACGGAGCCGGTCCCAGACAGATTTGGCCAGCAGCTCGCCGGTGACCGGACGCACGCCGAGGACGTTCCGCAAATCCTGCCCGTCGAACGCCTGCACGATTCGATCCTGCGCCGCGCGATCGAGCGCGCCGATGTCCGTCACTATGCCAGTCACGCGATCGATGGCGCCGCGCACCGTCACGAAACAGTCCCACGTATGCCCCTGATGCCCCTCGAGCACGGCGGTGAACGAATAGCGCCGGGTCACGCTCGCCCGCTCCAGCCCGTCGGCCGCCGTCATGTCGGCATAGAGATCTTCGTCCTCGTACAGCCGCAGCGCGTGCAGCGTGCCGATGTCCGGCTGATGCTCGAGTTTCTGCCAGAGCACGCGCGCGATATTTTCGGACGTGGGAATCCGGTCTGTGAAGTACGGCATGTCGAGGTTCAGATTCTTGTGGTCGAATTCCTCGATGACGACCAGCAACACGCGCTTTAGATCAAAGAGATTGATCACCATGCCGGTCTTGGGATCGACTTCGCCGGACACGGTGACTTCGAGCAGATAGTTGTGCCCGTGCGCCGGCGGATTGTAGCAGGGACCGAAGACGGCGCGGTTCTTCGCCTCATCCCATTCCGGCTTGATATACCGGTGCGCGGCCGCAAACTCGATCCGTTTTGTGAGCAAGACCGGCGGCATGCTTAACTCAAGTCCTTCAGCCACTCTTCCCGCATACTGCCGGGCACAGCCGCCTCGGCCCGATAGTGACCGTGATTCACGGTGATCGTCACCGGCTGGCGCAAATCGGCACACGCGGCCTTCATCGCGCCGGTCGGCCGGAACCGGACAAAGTGAACCGCGCTGATCTTCGTCTCATGGCTATGGCCGCCCTCGAACACTCCGTACACCTGCTCGCCGCCGGCGACGATCGCCACCGTCTCGCCATGATCGAGCCCCATAAACGTATCCAGCCACTCTTTCATCCTGGCTTCTTCGGTGATTTCGATCAAGAGGGTGGCGCTCAGTTCATCGCGTGACGGCAACAACGCATTGTAGACATCCAGTTCATCCTGCACCCTGGCAGGGTCGAAGATCCGCTCGACCCGGATCATTTCCTGGATTTGAAATTGCAGCGTGTCGCGGTTCTCGAACACGAACGTGATGAGCGGGCCGACCGAAATACGGCGCCGCTGCTTGAGCGCAATGATCCTGGAGCGAAACGACTCCCGCTGCCGTTCGTATTCGGCATAGGGGATTACATCTTCGAGCGTGATGCGCGGCATCCGGCCCCTCTGCGTTGTTTCCGGACTCATCACCGATCACCCGTCACTCATCACATCTCAACCCGTACGCATCGCGGACGATTTGGATCGGGTGCAGCGCCGCCTTGCCGCCGGCGTGGGCCGACGCCCCCGCCTGATCCAGCTGCAATCCGGCGAGCGGGCAATCCGTCGCCACCAGATCCGCCGGCTGCTGCTCGATCGCCCGCACGGCTTTGGCGGCGATCTTCATCGAGAGCGAAAAAAATTCCGTCTTGGCGGACCAGGCGCCGTCGTGTCCCGAACACTTCTCGATCACTTCCACCTGCGCCCCGGCACATTCCATGAGTTCTTTGGATTTGAACCCGATGTTCTGATCGCGCAAGTGGCACGGGATCTGATAGGCCACACGGCCCGGCTTCTTGGTGAAGTCGGTGGCCAACTGTCCGTCTTTTTTCATTTTCATCAGATACTCGCAAACATCGAACGTGCGCTCGGCGACCCGTTTGGTCTGCTCATCGCGGCAGAGTTCCGGATATTCCCGTTTCAGCATGAGGCTGCAGCTGGCCGTCGGCACAACCACATCATACCCCTGCGAGACCCAGGGATGCAGCGAGGCCACGTTGGCGCGGGCCGCCTGCTGAATGGCCTGCGTATCGCCCACATCGAAGTTCGGCATGCCGCAGCAGCGCTGCTCCGGCACCACCACTTCCACACCGTTTTTTTCGAGGACCTGCACCGTCGCCTTGCCGATGTCGGTCGCCTGGTAATTCACCAGACAACTGGAAAACAGCGCGACTTTTTTCACCGGCCCGGATGCGCACACCGCCGGCGCCCGCCGGCCGAACCAGCGGGAAAACGTCTCACCGGAAAACCGCAGCACCTGCCGGTCCCGATGGACGCCGACGACCATCTCCATGAACCGGCGCATGAGACCATTCGCCAACAACCGGTTCGCCAGCGGCGCCGCCAAGCTGCTGAACCGGCCGATGAGATCGGTCTTGATAAGCAGCCGGTCTCGCCACCGCACGCCCCGCTCCTGCGCCAGGCGTTTCTTCCAGACGATCATCAAATGGGGAAAGTCGATCTCGTACTGGTGCGGCGGCGTATAGGGACAGTGGTTGAAGCAGAGTTTGCAGTAATAACATTCGTCGACGATCCGGTGATGATCGGCCGGCGTGAGCTTCGCCACGTGGCCGTCATGCCGGTCGATGCCGTCCAGCAAGGTCGTGAACGACGGGCACAGATTGAAGCAGCGGCGGCAGCCGTCGCAGATCTCGTAGATCCGCAGCGTTTCCTTATCCAACTGCTGCGGATCGGCCGGATGGAGGAGGCTCAGGCCTTTCATGGGAAACCAGGCGGGAAGCAGCCAGCCATCAGCCTTCAGCGTCCGGATGATCCGTGGCTGAACGCTGACGGCTGAGCGCTTGCTTACTGTTTCAAACTGTCGAGCCCCTTTTGGAACCGGTTCGCATGCGACCGCTCGGCCTTGGCCAGCGTCTCGAACCATTCGGCCAATTCGGCAAACCCTTCGTCGCGCGCCGTCTTGGCCATGCCCGGATACATCTGCGTGTACTCATAGGTTTCGCCCTCGATGGCGGACTTGAGATTCGCCTCGGTGTTGCCGATCGGCACGCCGGTGGCCGGATCGCCGACTTCCTTCAGGAAATCGAGATGGCCGAACGCGTGGCCGGTCTCCGCTTCCGACGTGTCGCGGAACAGGCCGCCGACATCGGGATAGCCCTCGATGTCCGCCCGCCGCGCAAAGTAGAGATACCGGCGGTTGGCTTGCGATTCGCCGGCGAACGCATTCTTGAGATTGTCGTGGCTCTTGGTGCCTTTCAACCCTTTTCCCATGGACTCCTCCTCTATCGTGCTCCCATCATCGGTTGGAATTGGTCGATCTGTGCCCTGCGGCCTACGGCGTATAACACAGGACTCGCCGGCGGATCAACGGCTCATCAGACCTACGGCCGGTACACCGGCAATGCGCCCGTTGCGTTCATGGCCTCCAGCGTCGTGAACGCCTGATCCTTGGCCGACAGGATCGGCGCCGTCACCGGCCAGGGAATGCCGAGCGCAGGATCGTTCCACTGCACGCCTTTCTCGTCCTTCGGCGAATAGTAGTCCGTGCACTTGTACAGAAAAGCGGCCCGTTCGCTGGTGACGCAGAACCCGTGCGCACAGCCCGGCGGCACATACAGCTGCCGCCGGTTCTCGGCGGACAGTTCGATGCCGTACCATCGGCCGAACGCCGGCGAGCCCGTGCGGACGTCGACAACTACGTCGTATACGGTCCCTTCCATCACCATCACCAGCTTCCCCTGCGCATGGGGCTGCTGGTAATGCAGCCCGCGCAGCGTGCCGCGCACCGACGAGGAATAATTGTCCTGCACGAACGGGCCCGGAATGCCCGCGTCGGCATAGCGGCGCTGATGATGGGTTTCGAAAAAGCACCCGCGCGCATCGCGGAACACGTCCGGTTCGATGATCAGTACGCCGGGAATGTCGATCGGAGTTACGCGCACAGCCGCCGGTTCTCCATCATGCCTGACCAGAACGCGGGCTCGGGGGGTCGACGATATCGGGACGGTCGGGGTACAATTGCCGCAGCCGGTCGATCAGCGGCTGGGCTGCCGGCGTGCTCTCGCGCGTCGGCTCGCTCACCGGATGATCCCAGCGCAAGACGGCGATCCCGGCGTCCGCCAGCAACGAGCGAATCGTCGACACGCACGCGTCCAGGGTCAGCTCGGTTCCGCCGCGCAGATCCAGCACCCGCTCTGCGGGATCGGCGGGCGGCGGCCCCTCGTGGAGCAGCGCCCAGCAGCGGTTGAAAATGGTTTGCCGCAGCTCGTCGGACAGGTTGATCGTCTTGAGATTCGACGTGCAGAGCGCCGACACGAAGAGCACGAATTGCAGATCGGGCATCTGCGGATCGTTCACGTCCAGCGATTGCATGACGCGCCCATTATTAATGGGGGGCCGGAGCCGAGTCAACGACCGGCGCCGTCCCGTGTTCATCTTTAACGGAGAGCCGATCATCTCATGGTAACCATCACCCTGACCGGCCAGTTGCAGACCGCCGACGGCGAACGGGACCTGGCCTGCACCATTGCCGAACCGATGTCGGTGCGGCAGTTGATTCAGCGGCAGGGCGTGCAGCTGCGCCATCTCCTCCAGCTGCTGCGGGAGAAGAAAGTCCTCGTGACCATCAACAAGCGCATCGCCAGCGAAGACTCCCTCGTCCAGGACGGCGACGCGCTCCGCCTCGTGGGCCACGACGGCATGGGCGGCAGCGGCCTGGGCCCGTCGCATCACTCCTAGCTCCATTTTCCTATTTTTCATCGACGCTGAGGCAAACAAGCCGCCGGCGGATATCGCCCACTCAGTACCCGCAGGGTGTTCAAAAAGGCTGTTCACCAAGGCCGCAGCGAGCGAAAGGCCGAGGCGTACGCGGTCGGTACGTTGAGGCCTTGAGCGATGCGAGAACGCCGGTAACAGTCTTTTTCAACACCCTGCAAAAAGAGAAGGGCCGGCGCCCCCGGAGGGGGAGCCGGCCCTCTGTGTCCAGTCTCGCTCAGGAGGCGCGACGGCCTGCTGAACAAGCGGGGTTACTTCTTGCCGAGGATGCTGTCCTTGGCGACTTTGGC
>OMJK01000153.1 GCA_900299325.1 Nitrospiraceae bacterium
GGAAGAGACTGCCGCATGGATCAAGGCACTGCCGCTTCGGCCCTTCGAACAGGAGATCGCCGCGGATCTGCTCCGCATGCTGAACGCCAAGCTTGGCTTCCTGTTGCGCGTGGGGCTTGGATATTTGACGCTCTCTCGGCAGACCAAGACTCTTTCCGGAGGCGAAGCCCAGCGCGTGTCGCTGGCCAACCAACTCGGCGCCCGCCTCGTCGGCACGCTGTACGTGCTCGACGAACCGACGATCGGACTGCACGCACGGGATACGGAACTGCTCGCCGGTATTCTGCACGACCTGGCGGCCATCGGGAACACCGTGGTCGTCGTCGAGCACGACCGGCAGATGATCGAGTCGGCCGACTACATCGTTGAATTGGGCCCACAGTCTGGCGAGAAAGGCGGCGAGATCGTGTGCGCCGCCCCGGCTGCAGAATTTCTCCGTGACCGGCGCGCCCTCACCGCCCGCTATCTTCGCGGCGAGGAGCAGATTCCGCTGCCGGTATCCCGCCGGTCCGGCAACGGCAAGGCCCTCGTCATCGCCGGCGCCGGCGAGCACAATCTAAAAGATCTGGTCGTGCGGTTCCCGCTCGGCATGCTGATCTGCATCACCGGCGTGTCCGGCTCCGGCAAGAGCACGCTGGTCGAGGATACGCTCTATCGCGCGCTGGCCCGCGCCTTTCGCCTCGAATCGCTGCCGATGGGCCGCTTCAAAGCGATCAAGGGCATCGAGCATCTGAAAGGCGTCCGCCTCATCGATCAGCAGCCCATCGGCCGCACACCACGCTCCAATCCTGTCACCTACCTGAAGGCCTTCGACGAAATCCGGTCGCTGTTCGCCTCCGAGCGGGACGCCTTGCGCCGCGGCCTCGAGCCGGGCCATTTCTCCTTCAACACGCCGGGCGGGCGCTGCGAGCGGTGCGAAGGAGCCGGCGTGGAAAAATTGGAAATGTATTTTTTCGAGGATATTTATGCGACCTGCGAGGCCTGCGACGGCAAGCGCTTCAAACCCAACGTGCTGGCCATCCGCTATCGCGGGAAGAGTATTGCCGACGTGCTCGCGATGACCGTGGACGAAGCGCTGTCGTTCTTCACTGGATCGCCGAAGCTGCAAGAGCGGCTGCATCTGCTCTCATCCATCGGTTTGGGCTATCTGCGCCTTGGCCAATCGGCGACGACACTATCGGGCGGCGAAGCGCAACGATTGAAAGTCGCGGCCGAATTGAAAGACACAACGGCGAAAGACATGCTCTATATCATGGACGAGCCGACCACCGGCCTGCACTTCGACGACGTGAAGAAATTGCTGTCGGTGCTGAACAAACTGGTCAACGCAGGCAACACCCTGGTCGTCGTGGAACATAATTTGGATGTGATCAAGTCAGCCGACTGGATTATCGACCTCGGCCCCGAAGGCGGCGCAGCAGGAGGTCAGATCGTCGCGGAGGGCCGGCCGGAGCAGGTGGCGAAGGTGACAGATTCTCACACCGGAAGGTTTCTCGCACCAGTTCTCATTGCTCGATAAAACAGGCGGGGCTACAATCCCGGTCGTTTTTCGGCAGTTACGGCCATGTTCACCAGTTCGTTGGTCCGCCGGATGTCGAGCCGCAGGGTTTCCCCCGCATCGACCTGGCAGAGCCGCTTCGCATCGCGCTCGGTCTTCACCCCGGACAGCGACGCGCCGTTGCAGGCGAGCACGCGGTCGCCCACCTGCAAGCCGGCTTTTTCGGCCGGCAGGCCACTGCGCAATTCCCGCACCAGATAAAATCGGGTTCCCTTCTCTTCCTGCAACTCCCAGTTCACCCCGATGCGTCCCGATCCCAACAGGCCGGCCTGCGAGCCGAACCTGGCCAGGACGCGGTGCACGATCAGGCGTGCGGAGTTTTCCGGATCGTCGGTCGTCGGATCGGCCAGATGCCCTTCGCCGCTGAACAGGAGGACCCCCGTTTCCACATCGATCATGCGCAGCGACAACGACACGCTGTTGGCCCGCTCCTGTTCCTGCCGCTCCCATTGCTGCACTTCGCCCACGATGATCGCCTGCGCCCCGACCAGCCGGCCGACTTTCAGCACATTGGCGTCGTCGGCGTGCGTCAACTGGATCACCTGCTCTTTCAGCACTTCATCCAGCTTGGCCCGCTCGACCATGTGCATGTCCAGATCCAGCATGAGCGTCGTGACGATACCGGCCACCCGCGAGCCGGTACCCTGCGAGCCGGGCGCATCCTGGAACAACATTACGGCCATCGTCCGGTAACGGTCGATGGTGTCGCGGTTGATCGGCCCGTTCCCCGTCACGACCGGCTCGGGCCTGGCCCCGTTCAGCGAGGTCGGCACGCCGACCGAGGCACAGGACCGGCGCCGCTGCAGAATCGCCGCCGGCGGCCCCCAGGCGCAGAGTTCGTCGTTGACGAACACAATGTGCTGCGGATACTCGCGCTGATCCGACGCGATGTTCGTGAAGGGATAGAACAGGCACCCGCCGATAAAAATCGAGACAGGGCAATAGCCCAGTTCGTACAGCCACTGCTTCCGGGCCGTCATCGAATATTCCCAGACCAGCAGCCGCCCGTCGTCCCGCAGGACACGATCCGGCTGGCCGATGGCATCGACCACCTGCGATTTGGTCATCGGCAGGCTCAGGCGATCCAGCTTCGATTCCGATTTGACGATGGTGTAGCCGACACCGCAACCGCTTGTTGTGGAGGCGATCAGCAGAGCGATGAGTGCAAACGAATGGAGAACGGGCAGCCGACCCATGGCGTGAGCCTAACATCGCCGCCGCGGGGCTTCAATGGGACAGGCACAGGGCGTGGGGCAAGAGGCAATCGGCAAGAACGAGGAAAGAAGCTGTCGCCTCTAGCCTCTCGCCTGCTAGTTCTGTGAGGGATCGAACGGCATGTCGGCGTAGCGCCGATACTCATCGCCGAATGTCAGCAGAATTTCCCGCCAGACCTGGGATGGATCTTTTTCGAAGACGATGGTGGAGTCCGCCGGCAGCGTCAGCCACGACCCGGTTTTCATTTCGGACTCGAGTTGGCCCGGCCCCCACCCGGAATAGCCGAGGTACGCGCGAAACGCATCCTGGGTTCCATTTCCGGTCAGCACCCGTTCCACCACCCCGACATCGCCGCCGAGACAGACGCCGTCGAACACCGGGTGCGAATTCTCCGGTAGCGGCTCGCCGCGATAGAGCAGCATCACTTGATTGGTTTGCACCGGTCCGCCGGCATAGAGCACGTGGCCGGCCCCTTCGATAATGGGCACCTGCGGCAGCGCTTCGGAAATGCTCATGGCGGTGGGACGGTTGACGATCACGCCCAGCGCCCCTTCCGGCCCGTGCTCGCACAACAGCACGACGGTCTGGCGGAAGTTGGGGTCGCGCAGGCTGGGCGCCGCCACGAGAAAGATGCCTTTGCCGAGTTCCTGCGCCATAAACAAATCCTACCGCGCGCGTGCCACCGGTGCAAGCGAGCGCGGAGAACCGGTCAGGATGCGTCCGGCCGGCGTCCGTTTCGTTCAGTGCGGATAAAACTCCGTGCGGCGGTCGCGCAACAGATCGTTGTAGCGGTTGAGGGTCTTGTTGCGGGCGTCGGCCGGATCGATGTCGAGGATCGTCAGCTCGTCCCGATCGCCGGGCGCCCGATGGAGGATTGTCCCGCGCGGGCCGACGATCTCGCTCTGGCCGATAAAGGTGAGCGGCCCTTTGCCACCGCGCGCTTCGGTCCCGATGCGGTTGCATGTGACGGCGAACACGCGATTCTCCAGGCACCGCACCGGCATCGAGTCCGGACAATTCGGCAATACCAGATTGGACGGGTGACAGAGAATGTCGGCGCCCTGCAAGGCCAGCGCACGAGCCGACTCGGGATAATACCAGTCGAAGCAGATCATGACGCCGAGCTTCGCCGGACCGATGTCCCACACGCGAAAACCGGTGTCGCCCGGAGAAAAAAAGAGCGTCTCTTCGAAAAAGAGATGCGTCTTCCGATAGCAGCCCAGCAACCCGCCGGGACCGACGACGACCGCTGAATTGTAACAACGATTGCCGGCCCGCTCCGGCAGGCCCGCGACGAGATGCATCCGGCGGCGCTTGGCCAACTCGATCAGCGCCTTCGTCGTGGGCCCATCCGGCACCGGTTCGGCCAGCCGCTGGATTTCTTCCTGCGAGACGAACTGATAGCCCGAGGCGAACAGTTCCGGCAGAACGATCAGGTCCGCTTCAGCCTGTTCCAGTGTGGCGCGAACCGTGTCGAGATTGGCGGCAACGTCGCCGAAGACCGGATTGAACTGGTAGTACCCGATGCGCATCAACACCCACTTCAGACAACAACGGGCAGGGAGTTGCCCCTGCCCGTCGATAGACACGGCGGTCTGTGACCGCTATGAGTTACTCGCGTTACTTCGCTTCCGAGAGATGCGTCACTGCGCCTTCGGCGTGCTTGGTTGCCACGTCTGCGTGGCCGGCCTTGCCGTGCTCGATCGCTTCCTTGAGATGCTTGATGCCTTCATCCACGTGGGGATTCTTCATTCCGGCCGCTTCGGCATGCTTCAACGCGCCTTCGGCATGCTTGACGAGCGCATCCGCATGGCCCTGCTTGCCGTGGGCCACGGCCTCTTTGGCATGCTCGATCGCTTCGCTCATGTGCTTGTTGTCGGCCAGGGCCAGCCCGCTCACAAGCGGAATCGCAATGAGCGCCACCAGCGCAGCCATCGCCAGCACCGTGCCACGAATCGTGATCCTCATGGATGCCTCCTTCATGGTTAGAATGGTCTCTCGAAAATCCGATCAAATTCTGCGTGCAGTCACCTTACAGCCCGTCCGGCACGCTGTCAAGAAGGCCGAGCGGCCTGGTCGAATCCGAGGATTTTCTGCAGCCCCTGCGCGTCTTTTTCCACCGGGCAGGCGAAGTCGCGGCTCCATTCCCACCAGGATCCGGGATAGTTCGTGATCTTCGGATAGCCCGCCAGTTTCAGAATAAAATACAGCCAGGCCGAGCGCACGCCGCCGGTGCAGTAACACACGAGATCCTGATGGTCCTGGATGCCTTTATCTTCCAGCGACGCTTTGATCGCCGCCAGATCCTTGACCGTGGCATCCTTGTTCAAGAAGCTGTTCCAGGAAACGTGGATAGCGGACGGAATGTGGCCGGGACGCGGGATACCGGAGACTTCTTTGCCGAGAAATTCTTCGAGGCTGCGCGCATCCAGAATCGTCGTCCCGGGATGAGGGCCGCGGACGATCAATTTCAGCTCGTCCTTGGCGATGGCCAGCGCCTTCACCGGTTGCGCCTTGAAATTCCCCGGTACCGGACTCACCCGGCCATGCTCGAACGGCCGCTTCTCCGCCGTCCACTTCACCCACCCGCCGTCCAGGACACGCAGATGCTGATGGCCGAAATATTCCAGCATCCAGAACATCCGCCCTTCGTCACCCCAATTGTCGAACGGATTGGAGTAAATCACCACATCGCTGTCGTTGCTGATGCCCAGCGCGCGCAGCTGCCGTTCGATCTGCGCGAGATCCGGGTTCAGGAGCCCCTTCGGAATGGCATTGGGATCGCTGTACTCATGCCACGTAGAATGGACCGCGCCCGGAATGTGCCCGCCGAATTCGTAGGCCGCCTTGCCGCGGACATCGAGCACGACCAGTCCCGGCTTGCCCAGGCTGTGCTGCAGCGTCTCGGTATCGATCAGTAACGGATGTTTCATGATGGTCCTTCTTGCCAAGCTGTTCGCAATCAGCCTTCAGCTATCAGCCCGCGGTTTGCGCTTTACAACGATGCCCCTCCGGCTGACGGCTGACTGCTGAGAGCTGACTGTTCTCGTTCAACGCCGTTTTCAAATCCCCCGACAAGGGAAATTCCCGCTCGTACACCAGAAACCGGTACGGATCATTGCCGGTAAGCCCGTACTGTGTTTGCAGCATCTCATGCTGCCCGTCGGTCAGGATGTGGTACTGCACCCGCGCCCTGACTTTCAAGCCCTTGGCCTCAGCCGGAATCCGATAGCTGAACGTATAGTCCCGGCTCGCCAGCGGCAACAGCCGGTTATCATACAATTCCACAATCGCCGGTTGCCACATGATCCAGCGCCCCATCGTCGAAGCCTGCCGGTCGAGGACATGCCCCTGTTGATCCTCCACCGTGAACTCGACCGTGAAATGCCGGTCCGGGTCACCGGTGGGAATCTTGTGACCGGCTCCTGCATTGATCAGCGTGAGCGTAAACCCAACCCGCTCGCCGGGCTTGGGCGCTGACGTATCGGCCGTCACCTGCACCGCCACCGCCCGCTTCACCATGTCGGGATCGTGCCCGCCCCGCCAGAGATGCTGCCGTCCGTGACGGATCGGCCCATCGACCGCTACCGGCCGGTCGAGCTCCGGCATGTGGCAGCTTTGGCAGATGAAGCCCCGCTCCTGCATGAAAAATTTGCCTTCGTATTCGGCATAGGTCCCGCAAGGCCCGACGCGATAGAACTGCACCGGCCCCGACACGACGTTGTGGCAACGATAGCAGATCTGTGCCGTCCGGAAATTCGGGTCGAACTTCGTCGGATGCGGCGCAGCAGAATCCTCGAACGGACCGTAGATCACGCCGTCCCGCACATGGCACACGGCGCAGGTGATCGATTCTTTCTGATATTCCGGGTCGTAGTGCGGATTCGGCTCCTGCACGGCCTTCTCCACCCTCCCGCGCGGAATGTCTTTGATCAGCGTCGGTTGCTGGTTCTCCAACGGTGTGTGGCAATTCAGGCAAACCCAAATATTCTTGTCCTTCTTCCAATAGGCCTGGAAGAACGGGTCTTCATAAGCGTGGGCATGGATGCTGGTTTTCCACTCGTCATAGATCTCGCGATGGCATTGCCCGCACGACTCGGCCTTCAGGCTCGTCAGGCCATCCGGAATTTTTTGATAGGGAATCGCGTGCGCATAGTCCGAGCGCAATCCAAAAATCACCACCGGCTTGATCTCGGTGTAGTAGAGATACACCGCGCCGGCGGCGAGCGCCGCGCCAAGACCGATTTTGAGTCCTCTCGTCATGCGTCCAGCAGCGCCTTGATGTGCGAATCGACCGACGCGGCGAGCGCGGTGAGGTTGTACCCGCCTTCGAGCGACGACAGGATGCGGCCATGGGCGTGCCGCTTGGCAATGCCGGCGACGATCTTCGTCAGATCGGCGTACCCTTCTTCGGTCAGGCCCATGCTGGCGAGCGGATCGTCCCGGTGCGCATCGAATCCGGCCGACACGATCACAAAGTCCGGCTTGAAGTCATCGGCGGCCGGCACGAGCGCCTTCTGAAAGATGGCGTGATACGTCTCGTCGCCCTCGCCGGCCTCCATCGGCACGTTGATCGTGAACCCTTCACCGGCTTCCGTGCCGCGTTCCGAAGCCCGTCCGGTCCCTGGATAATGCGGATACTGGTGCGTGCTGAAGAAGAGCACCGACGGATCGTCTTCGAAGCTATGTTGCGTCCCGTTGCCGTGATGGACGTCCCAATCAACAATGAGCACACGTTTGAGGCCATGCTTCTTCTGCACATAGCGCGCGGCGATCGCCACATTGTTAAATAGACAGAATCCCATCGCCCGCCCCGCCTCGGCATGGTGTCCCGGCGGCCGCACGGCGCAAAACACGTGATCGACCTGCTTCGCCATGATCGCGTCGACGCCGGCCAGCGCGCCACCGGCCGCAAGATACGCCGCGTTCAACGAACCGGGCGACATCGAGGTGTCGGGATCGAGCGAGACCCGGCCGTTCGCCGGCGCATGCTTCTTCAGCGTCGCAACATAGCCGGGCGTATGCACCTGCGTGATCCACTCGTCTTCCGCCTGCCGCGGATCGATTCTCGTCAACCGAGCCATCGTGCCGCCCTGCTCCAGCTGCTGCACGATCGCCCGCAAGCGGTTGGGCGACTCCGGATGCCCCATCCCCATGTCATGTTCCAGATAGGCCGGATGATAAACGAGACCGGTTTTTCCCATGATCGAATCCAGTGATCGGTGATGCGTGATGAGTGATCAGAGTGATGAAGGAAAAACCTAGCCTCGACTCATCACCCTTCACACATCACTCGTCACAGGCCGTGAGATTAGCACGCAGAAAAGAGCATAGACAATGCGCGCTCGCCGCTGCTATCGTCGCCGGAACCGGAGGAACTTATGCCCAATCCGAGAATCGAGCCGCTGAAAAAAGTCCTCGCCATCGAACCGAACGACGACGTGGCCTGGTTCGGCTTAGGCAAAGCCTATATGGATGACGGGAATTTCGAGGAGGCCGCCAAAGCGCTGCGGCAATGCGTCACGGTGAAGCCCACCTACTCTGCCGCCTACCATGCGCTGGCCCAATCCCTCCACAAACTCGGCCGGCTGGATGAATGCCGCACCGTCTGCGCCACCGGTATCGAGGTCTCGACCAAGAACGGCGACGCGATGGTGACGAAGAATCTGGAGATGTTAAAAGGAACGCTTCCGTCCTAACGCTCACAGCATTTCAGTCAGCATATCCGCTTGCCGCTCGCCGAACAAAACTGCTGCACAGGGATTCTGAATGAGCAGCCGCACGCGCGGGTGCGTGCGTTGGTGCCTCGTCCGTTCGATCAGCTCGACGTTCGCCAGTCTGGTCCCCGCCTTCGACGGCAACGGCTCCACATCCCACAGCGCAATCGACACGGCGCTCAGATGCCGCAGCCCGGTGAGCAATACGGTGACGGCACCGGCGAGCGCTTTTACATCCATCCAGATCGCCTTCGGCCTGGCCTGCCTCCCGCTTTGGAGATCGGCGCGGGGAATGGAAATGTGCAGCATGACGGGATCGCAATAATCGGCCAGCTGTTTCGCCTTTTGATGAATCCGCGCCAGGATCCGATGAATGAGGATCACGCCGCGGTCCTCTTCCTCGCCCTGCTCTGCATTCTTCGCAATACCGCGGAGCGGCAGCCGCCGCCGCGTCGCCGACCCGACCATCGCCGTCACTTCGACGAAGAACCGCTCGCGGCCCAGATGGCATTCGAGATCGGCCGTCCGCGCCTGCGATTCGGGCAGGAACCGCACGCGGACGCCGGCCCGGATCAACTGCGTGGCCAACTCCAGTTCGGCCAGCGCCGATTCCTGCACGCCGGGATCGTGATGGGTCAGCCGGTGGATCAATCGCCCCAGGCGCAGGTGGCTCGATTGATCGGCGCAGTGGCGCTGCAGCGTCGTCCATCGCTCTTCCAGCGTACGCGAAAGGCCTTCCTGCGGTTCCCGCTTCCACAACGGGACCGGAGCCACGCCGTCCCGCAGATGGGCCGTCAGTTTCAGCGTGCGTCTGGGCCGCCAACGCGCCATGCCTACACCGGCTCCGCCTCATCATCCCCGTTGGAAGATCGGCCCAGCAACTCCGGCTGACGTTTGACGACCTCTTCATAGACTTCGTCGAGCCAGCGTCCGGCACAGCCCAGCACTTCCCGCACCAGCGGCTCCGGCTGTCCCGTGCGCTTGATCGTCCATTGGGACACATACTCCAGGAGCGTGTCCCGTCCGAATTGTTGCGTGGAGTGCGCGGCCATGACTGCCAGTTCGCCCAATCCGGTTTTCAGGATGTCGGCAACCGTGTCGCGGCCGTATGACGTGCTGGCGGTGACATATTGGATGGCGCGATTCAATTCCTGATCGGTCATCGTCCCGCCTCCGCTGCGGGATTGTCACATCCGTTCCGAGTCCTGTCAACGCAGACTTCTGCTCCGTGCGCCACGCATTTTTTCTCTTCGTCCCGGCCCGGCCGATGGTATGATCGCTCGTCTACGAGATTGATAAAGGAGACCTTCATGGCCGCAAAGACCCGCACAGGACCGTCGTTCCCCGATCGCTGGGACCTGACGCATCTGCTCGACGATCCCGCCAAGGAACTGGAGCCTCTGCTCACCGAACTGGAAACGACGGTCGCGAAGATCGAGGCGGCCCGGCCGACGCTTAGCCCGACGATGGCCGCCAAGAATCTGCATGCGCTGCTGACGCTGAGCGAATCGTTCTCGCAGGGCTCCTCCAAGCTGGGCGCCTTTGCCTATCTCTGGTTTTCGGAGAACACCAAGGACGCCGAAGCCCGCTCGTTCAAAAGCCGCGTCGAGGAGCGGCTGACGGCGCTCGGCAATCGCCTGCTGTTCTTCGACCTCTGGTGGCAGAGCGTCGACGAGGCCAACGCCGAACGGCTGATGGCCGGTGCGGGCGATCTGCGCTACCACCTGGAGACGATCCGCCGGTTCAAGCCGCACACGCTGTCGGAACCGGAAGAGAAAATCGTCAATCTCAAGAACGTCACGGGCCGCAGCGCCGTCCACACCCTCTACGACATCGTCACGAACGGACTGACGTTCACGCTGACCGTCGGCGGGAAAAAGAAGACCATGAACCGCGAAGGGTTGATGGCGTATGTGCGCAGCCAGAAGGCCGGCGTGCGGCAGGCGGCGTATCAGGAGCTCTATCGCGTCTTCACCGCCCAGCGGGACGTGCTCGGCGAGATTTACAAAACGCTCGTCACTGACTGGAAGTCGGAGAATCTCGGCCTGCGCCAGTTCGCCTCGCCGATCGCATCGCGCAACCTGGGCAACGACGTGCCGGACAAAGCCGTGGACGTGCTGCTGGCCTCCTGCGCGAAGAACGCCGATATTTTCCAGCAGTACTTCAGGCTGAAAGCGAAAATCTGCAAAATCGCGCCGATGAGCCGCTACCATCTCTATGCGCCGCATCGCACGGAGGCTAAAAAGTATCGCTACCAGGATGCCGCGAAGATGGTGCTCGAGGCCTATCGCGGATTTTCTCCCACGCTGGCCGACCTGGCGGAGCAGGTCTTCCGCGACCGCCACATCGACGGCCCGACCAGGCCCGGCAAGCTGGGCGGCGCCTACTGTTACAGCATCGTCCCCGGCATGACGCCCTATGTGATGCTCAACTACACGGGCGAAGCACGGGACATCGCCACCATGGCGCACGAACTCGGCCACGCCGTCCACGGCATGATGGCGGCCGACCATTCCGTGTTCACGTTTCACTCGACGCTGCCGCTGGCGGAAACGGCGTCGGTGTTCGGCGAGCGCATTCTCTCCGACGCGCTGATGTCGCAGGAACAGAACAAGGCCGTGCGGCAGGGACTCCTGCTCGGCCAGCTCGACGATATCTACGCCACGGTGCTGCGGCAGGCCTACTTCGTCCGCTTTGAAAAGCTGGCGCACCAGATGATCGCCGACGGCGCGACGGCCGACCAGTTGGCCAGCGCGTACCTCGGTGAGTTGCGGCAGCAGTTCGGCAAGGCGGTGAAGGTGCCCAACGAATTTCAGTGGGAATGGATCACCATCCCGCACCTCTTCGCCAGCCCGTTCTACTGCTATGCGTACAGCTTCGGCAATCTGCTGGTGCTGGCGCTCTATCAGATGTACCGGGAGCAGGGCCAGGCGTTCGTCCCGAAATATCTGCAGCTCCTCGCCACGGGCGGCTCGCAATCGCCGCAGGACATCCTGCACAAGGTCGGCGTGGACATGACGGCGGACGCCTTCTGGCAGTCCGGGTTCGATACGATCCGCGAGATGGTCACGCAGCTGGAGACGACGATGTGAGGCAGGAGCAAATTAACGGGGCGAGCCGGACTTGAGCAACGCGGTCACGTCCGCCACCCGCCGGCCGAGCGCCCTGGCC
>OMJK01000154.1 GCA_900299325.1 Nitrospiraceae bacterium
CACGTGATGATTCTTCCCGCGGCCCTGATGGGGCTGGCCGGGTTGCACCTGTTCCTGTTCCGCTCCGCCGGGCCGGCTGGACCGTTCCGCGGAACGCCGGAGGAATTGAAGGCGAAGACCGACTATTTCTTCCCGCGTCAGATCTGGAAAGACATCGTCGGCATGATCACGGTGTTCCTCTCCATCTGCGCGATGGCGTTCTGGGAGCCGGTCGTGCTGTTGGAGGAAGCCACCCCGGACCCCGGCGACTATCACCCTGAGCCGGAGTGGTACTTCCTGTTCCTGTTCCAGATGCTGCGGCTGAAGATTTTTGCCGGCGAGTTCGGACAGTTTCTCGGTGCGGTGGCCCTGCCGGGCGCGTTCATGGCGCTGCTCGCGGCGTTGCCGTTCATCGACCGGGATCCCGAGCGGAATATTTTCAAGCGGCCGATTGCGCTGATCGGCTGGATCGTCGTCATGGTGACCATTCTGTTGTTCACCGTGTCGGCCATCGTTAACCGAGAATTTTTAGATTAAGGGACGCGGCCGGTTCAGTCCGGACCCGTGTGACACGATGGCGGAACGTGAGTCGTCCTCTCCGTTAAAACTGGGACTGAACGTCCTCTGGTTTTCCTTCTGGACCGGATTCCCCATCAAGCTCGGCATCGCCCTGCTGTTCCTTGCCATGGGGCTGATGCAGTTCGAGACCCGCATCGGGCTGGCGTTTCTGATGGTGCTGGCCAGCCCTGTGACGGTCTTTGCCATGCCGATTATCGTTATGGGGTTGGGATCGCACATCGGGGAGGGCGTCGGGATTGCGCTGCTGTTCCTGCTGTGCATTCCGATCGACATCTGGGCGCTGGGCGTGGTGTCGCGCACGCTGTTCCTCGAGCGGCTGCGGGTAGAGCCTCCCGACGGGCTTGGACTGTCGCTGTGGTGGAAGAGCGCCGTGGTCGGCGCGGTCTTTCTGCCTCTCCTCTGGGTGGCCGTCAGTTTCGTGACCGAGACGTCGATCGGGCTCTCGCACGACCTCTTCGAGATGGACCTGCTGAAGTCCGTTCCCGTCGCGGAGAAGATCGGCATCCAGCTGAGCTTGTGGGGCGGGGTGTCGTCGGCGGTGTTGATTGTGTTGCTGCTGATCGGAGTATCGTTGATCGGCCGCATTGTGCGGAGCGCGGCCGCGGCGGCCAGACCGGCGCCGGAGAATTATCAGGGATTGATTGCCCGCTGGGATCTGATGCGGGTGCCGGCCGACCAGGGTTTGATGCTGACGGCGTTAACGAGCGCCGGCGTCCTCATGTCGGTGTTGTTCTGGACCTCGCTGCCGGTCAGCACGCCGCATCCCCACGAATGTTGTAAAAAGCCGGAAGTCAAAGTGCAGCCGCCGTACAAGCCGGCCGAGGCGCTCAATAAGGATGAAAAACTGCTGACGCAAGTGGCGGCTCAGTTGGACGCGATTGAAAAGCAGAAGGCCGAAGAAGAGGCCGCGAAGGCAAAGGCCAAGGGCGGAAAAGCTAAGCAAGTTAAATAGCGGCGCAGGAGACTCAAAAAGGCATCCAGCAAGGCCGCAGTGAGCGAAGAGGCGAGACGTACTGTGGAGAGTGTACGTAGAAGCCTCTGAGCGATGCGAGAACGCTGCTGGAGGACTTTTTCAGTCTCCTGCAGGGCACGAAGAGGTGAGATCCATGAAGCACGTTATCCAAGGGCTTGGGCGGAAAATCGCCGGATCGCCGGGTGCGCTGCTGACGGCCCTCGCGATCATCGGGAGCCTGGGGCTTCCGGCGATGGGCATGGCGGCGGATTCCGGCGGCGCGACGACGGCGACGGCCTACCGGGACATTCCCGGTATCGGCAGCCGCAATCTGGTGTGGATCATTGCCCAGCTCCATCTGCTGCTGGCCGGATTCGTGCTGGGCGTGCCGATCTTCGCCTGGGTGTGCGAGATCGTCGGGTGGAAGTCCGGCGAGAAGCGGTACGACAAACTCGCCAAAGAATTTACGAAGCTCCTGACGTCGTCGTATGCCACCACCGCGCTCTTCGGCGGCATCCTGCTGTTTCTGCTGATCGGGTTCTATCCCAAGCTGATGGCCTATTTGACCGACATCTTCTTCCCGTCGTTCCTGGTGTACTGCCTGCTGTTCCTGCTCGAGACCGCGACGCTATATCTGTACTGGTATGGATGGGACGCTATGCAGGACGGCGGCAAGAAGACGTTTCACGTCTTTTTGGGATTCCTGCTCAACGTCTTCGCCTTCTTCATCATGATCGTGCCGAACTCCTGGGCGACGTTCCAGGCCAGTCCGGTGGTCATTTCCGAAGGCAGCGATCTCGCCCGGGCCTGGGCGGCGACGTGGAATCCGACCTGGTGGCCGGTGAACATTCACCGCCTGATCGCCAACGTAGTGCTCGGCGGGTATATTTGCGGCGCGTATGCCGGCATCCGCTATCTGGCGGCGAAGGGGACGGAGGAGCGCAATCACTACGACTGGATGGGCTACGTCGGCAACTTCATCGGCGTGTTCGGCCTGCTGCCGCTGCCGTTTGCCGGTTACTGGCTGATGCGCGAGATCTATCAGTACAACCAGCAGATGGGCATCACCCTGATGGGCGGCTTCCTCTCCTGGCTGTTCATTCTGCAAGCCATGCTGATCGGTGTGCTGTTCCTCGGCTCGAACTATTATTTCTGGCTGGGTATCACGCACCGCATCCCCGGATCGGAAATGAGATATCGCAAGCCGATCCTCACCATGCTCGTCATTCTTCTGCTCTGCCTTGGCGTCTGGATGACGCCGCACTCGCTCGTGGCGAGTCTGGAAGAAGCGCGCAAGATGGGCGGCACGCACCATCCGCTCCTCGGCGTCTTCGGCGTCATGTCGGCCAAAATGACCGTGGCCAATCTCATGATTCTGGTCACCTTCATGAGCTTCATCATGTACTGGCGCGCCGGCAAGGAAGAGACGGCCACGTGGGCCAAGCTGGCTAAGGCCGTCATGAGCGCGGTGTTGGTAGTGGCCGGTATCGTCGTCGTGGTGCTCGGCGTGTGGGGGTATTTCGTGCCGGCGATCGTGCGCATCAATTACTTCTCCACGTCGCAGGTGCTGATCGTCTTATTTGTCATGCTGACGATCACGCCGCTGACCGCGCTCCTCCTCAAGAGCGCCAAAACCACGACGGAGATGATCTGGGGGAGAATGCCGCCTCGCGCGGGATACTCGCTGGTCCTGAACGCCGTCATGGTCATTCTCTTGATGACGCTGATGGGGTATGCCCGGTCCTCGTCGCGCGTGCACTGGCACATCTACGGCGTGATGCGGGATTCCTCGCAATATGCCTTTTCGCCGGCGCTCGGCTATGCCGCGGCGTTCATGGCCCTGAATACGTTTCTGTTCTGCATGTTGGTCGCCTTTATTTTCTGGGTCGCAACGATGGGCGATAAAGCGAAGGCGCCGCACTAACCGTCGTCGGTCCGGAGTCAGAGGAGTCCTATGAGTGAAGTCACGCAACTACAATTGATCGGCCTGACCGTGGTCGGCACGGGCGTGGCGATCCTGTTGTTCATCAAGGCCCAATTCGCCCGCGTGATTGGGTTTGTGGCGATCGTGCTGGGGCTGTTTTCCCTCGTCGCGCTGTCGGTGCCGCAAATGGCGTCGCTGCCGCCGGCCGAAGAGAAGTTCGACCTTGCGACGGTGAAAACACCGGCGGACATGGCGGCGATCGGGCAGAAGATTTTCTTCAGCAAGGGCCAGTGCGCGCTCTGCCACTCCATCGGGCCCAGCGAGTCGGCGCGCTGTCCGGATCTGAAAGGCATCGGCGCCAAGCTGCGGAAGGAATTCATCTACGAGAGCCTGACGCAGCCGCAGGCATACATCTATCTGGACTATCGGCATGAGGGGCCGCCGAAGGAATACCCGGCGCGCATGCCCTACATCAATAAGAACCCGATCGGGTTGTCGAAGAACGAAATTCTGTCGGTGATCGCGTTCCTGCAGCAGATGAGCGGCGAACCGGTGTCGGTCAGTCCGGCCGAGTTGGAAATGCCGGGCGCGGCGCCGGCGGCTCCGACAAAGGCGGCGGAGTCGGCGCCGATGGCGGTCGCACAGGCACACTGAGGAGGACGTATGGGGGGCTCGTTGCTGAAACCGGTCATCCTGTTAGCGGTCGTCTATCTCGTTTTGAAATTCGTGGTCCCGAACATTCCGGGCTCCGCGCCGCTGCCCTCGAGTCTGATCTTCCTGTATTTGATGCTGACGACGACGGGCATCGTCATCTTCGCGACGCTGAGCGGCGAGTCCAAGGATGCGTTCTGGGGGCCGATTCAACGGTTTCTCACCGGCGAGAACGCGGGCGCGTTGCAGGCGGTGCGGTACGGGTTTCTGATTCTGTTCCCGTTGCTCGTCGGCTGGCAGGCCTACGGCAGCACGGCGCCCAGCGATCAGCCGCCGGCGGAGAACCGCACCATTCATCCGGCTCCGCCGGGAGAATACACCGGCCTGTCGAATCCTGTGGCGAAGACGCCGGACAACATTATGCAGGGCAAGGGCTTCTATGCGGCGTTCTGCTCGCCCTGCCACGGCGGGAACTTCGACGGCAAAGGCCCGGCCGCGCGCGGCTTCAATCCGCCGCCGGCGAATTTCTCCGACCCGACGACGATTGCGATGTTGCAGGAGAGCTATCTGTTCTGGCGGATCAAGAAAGGCGGCGTCGGGCTGCCGATCGAGGGCATGCCCTGGAAGTCGGCCATGCCGCGGTGGGAAGTGGAATTGCCCGACGAGTGGATCTGGAAAATCATCATGGGCGAGTACGACGGCGCCCATCAGTCTCCGAGAACCTGGGAATAGCGGCGTGATCGTCACGGGAAAACGAGGCCTGTTATGAAGGTGGTCAGTCAAATCGGACAATGGGCGGTCG
>OMJK01000155.1 GCA_900299325.1 Nitrospiraceae bacterium
AATCTGCCGGTCGCGACCGTCGAACGGTGGCTCTCGCCGAATCTAAATTACGACGCCTGATCCCTCAGGCCGCTTGCGGGAGCAGAACCTCGTGCGCGTCGACCGGCGAGTGCCGCAAGGCCTGCACGATCCACCGGTATCGTTCTTCCGCCCACGTATTGAACGCCTCCGCGTCGGGAAACACGAGATCCCAGGCCTTGGCGGCATCCAGCATCAGCATCTGATGCGGCCGGTGCTGGCCGGGAAACAACACGACAATCACGGCCGAGTTGCCGGTCAGACTGATGTCGGTGAAGAGCTGCAAACGCGCCGATGCCGGCAGCAGCACTTCTCTCGACGCCGCTTCGACGATCGGCTGATACAAGCGGTGGAGAAACTGCGACGTGACTTCGTAGGGATTGGACGGGGTCAGGAGACGCGGGTTCGGTTTTTCGCCGAACAGATTTTCGGTCAGATACGTGGCCGCTTCCCAGGTCGGCATGACGCCGGACGTGACGAGCGACTCGCAGAGATAGGCAATCCAGTTTCTCGTCGCCGTCCGTTTCTTGATCGCAGACACTTTCTTGGCCATGATCCGTATCCTTCCTCCGCGTTGTCGTTGAGTGCGCTGCGCCGGCCGGTCTGATGCACGGGTTCGCCGGCAAACTGTTGTTGAGTATATGAACGAAGGGAAAGACGGTCAACGAAATGACGAAAACGACACGCGCGAATCAGGAGGCGCGGGCGATGTCGTCGCAGGAAGGGTCGGCGTAGTGTTCGTGAATGCGGGTGATTTCGTCCATCGAGGCGAAGAACGTGTCGAGGAGTTCGGGGTCGAAGTGCTCGCCCCGGTGCGCGCGCATCATGTCGACGGCATGGTTGAGATCGAACGCCGGTTTATAGACGCGCTGCGTGGTCAGCGCATCGAACGCATCCGCGATGGCGGCGATGCGGCCTTCGACGGGAATCGCGTTGCCTTTCAAACGCCGCGGGTAGCCCTTGCCGTCGAACCGCTCGTGATGGGTATAGGCGATGACGGCCGCTACTTTGAGCAGTTCGGCTTCGGAGCCGCTGAGAATCCGGTAACCGATTTCGGCGTGCTGGCAGATGACGTTGAATTCGTCCTGGGTGAACTTGCCCGGTTTTAAGAGGACGTGGTCCGGCGTGCCGATCTTGCCGATGTCGTGCATCGGGCTGGCGGTTCGGATGAGTTCGCACCGGTCAGGCGGGAGTCCGGCCTGCCGCGCGAGCAGTTCGCAGTAATGGCTCATCCGCTGAATATGCTGGGCGGTCGCGCTGTCGCGGAACTCCGCGGCGATCGCCAGGCGTTGGATGGTTTCTTCGCGCGACAGTCGCAGCTTTTTTTCGCTGCGTTCCAGCCACTCCAGCGCCTGTTGCAGCGCCATCGTCCTGGTCTTCACGACGTCCTCGAGCCGGTCCCGGTGTTGCCGGTTTTCCAGCTCCAGCCGTCGCCGGCGAAGCGCATTGGCCACGCCGATCAGGACTTCGTTCGACTCGAAGGGTTTGATCACGTAACCGAATGCGCCGGCCTCGAGGGCGGCGTTCGCCAGCACAGGGCTGTCCAAGCCCGTCACCATAATAGCGGCCACATCCGGGCGATGGCTGAGGACCGTGCGCACGAGATCCAGCCCGGATTCGCCGGGCATGTTCACATCGCAGAGCATCAGGGCATAGGGTTGTTGATCGAGCTGCCGGCGGGCTTCAGATGCATCCGCGGCGAGGGTGACGGTGTACCCGTGGCTTTGCAGGAGATACCCCAGCAGGCGGCGGATCGGCTCCTCATCGTCCACGACCAGGATTGTGCGGTTGTCCAGCAACGCCTGGTGTGATGTCCGATCGGCCAGAGTCAGCATATGGTCAGCTAGAAAAACGGCTATCAACGGCTAACGGAGTACAGCGGACATCGTCGATTGCATTCAGAGGCACGGGCGACAAGGGCGGAAATCGCTGCACTTCCTATGCCATTTATACGGGTGATTTTTTCGTGAGTGCGGCGATCATGCGGTCCTCTCGCCTCAGCGGTATCGTGTCACGGATCTCTGCGCCAGGCGAGGCTTTTGTGCTTTTGAACCACAGAAATTTCCTGCAGAACCTGACAGGAATTTCCTTACGCGTCCCGAGCATGTGTACAGAATGTGCACAGGGTGTATGTCGCTTTCTGTCCGAAGTTCCGTACACACACCGGAGAACATCCGGCCCCCGTTTGTTTGCGCTTTCGAGACCCCTCCACTATAATCGCTTCCTCCACTACAGATAGGAGTCTCTCATGAGCGGTGCAGCGGATCTGGTCCGGTTCGACGGGCGGCGTAAGGGCGATATTCGTCCCGTCAAAGTCACGCGCAACTTCACCAAGCACGCCGAAGGGTCCGTGCTGATCGAAATGGGCGATACCAAAGTCATTTGTACGGCGTCAGTGGAGGAGAAAGTGCCGCCGTTTTTGAAAGGCAAAGGGACCGGATGGGTGACGGCCGAGTATGCAATGCTACCGCGGGCCACCCACGAGCGGTCTCCCCGCGAGGCGGCCAAGGGCAAGCAGAGCGGGCGGACACTGGAAATTCAACGGCTTGTCGGACGGGCGCTGCGGGCCGTCACCAATATGGATCAGATGGGCGAGCGGACCATCTGGATCGACTGCGACGTCATTCAAGCGGATGGCGGAACCAGGACGGCCTCGATTACCGGATCGTTCATCGCCCTGGCGGACGCACTGGCTGTGCTGAAAAAGAAGGACCTGATTAAAAAAATCCCGCTGACCGATTATCTGGCTGCCGTCAGCGTCGGCAAGGTCGGCGGCGAGGTGATGGTGGATCTGGCGTACACCGAAGATTTCATGGCCGAAGTGGACATGAATCTGGTCATGACCGGGCGGGGACAGTATGTGGAAGTACAGGGGACGGCGGAGCGGACCCCCTTTGCCAAGCAGGACA
>OMJK01000156.1 GCA_900299325.1 Nitrospiraceae bacterium
GGCGGTTCGAACCGGATGGCTCGCCCATGGAATTTCTCACATTCATCGTCTAACCCGGTGTTTCCTCGACTGGGAACGTCTTGTCTACTGAATCTCTCCCGCATAGATGCCCATGATTGTCTGGAGAAAATTGACGGCATCCGCCTTCGGACGCTGGAACGAGTTCCGCCCGATGATGCTGCCGAACCCGCCGCCCTCGCGAATCGCCCGCGCTTCCTCGAACACGTTTTTCTCGTCGCTCTTGGCGCCGCCGGAGAAGATGACGATCCGCCGCCCGTCGAACGAACTCTGCACGACATGCCGGACCCGTTCGGCCAGTGTCTTAATGGGAATCTGCTCCGATTCGTACACCTTTTTCGCCGCCGACTGTTCCAAATGGGCTGTCGGCAGTTTGACCTTGATGATGTGGGCGCCCAACTGAGCGGCAATCTGCGCCGCATAGGCCACCACGTCCATCGCTGTCTCGCCTTCCTTGCTCAGCACCGAACCGCGCGGGTACGACCAGACCACCAGCGCCAGTCCGGACGCTTTGGCTTCTTCGCCGATTGCCCGCACCTGCTCGTACATCGTGTTGCAGTGCGCCGACCCTGGATAGATCGTGAAGCCGACCGCTGAACAGCCCAGCCGCAGCGCATCCTTCACGCTCCCGGTCACCGAGGGAAGCGGATCCTTCTCATCGTGCAGCACGTCATGGTTGTTCAACTTGAGGATGAGCGGAATCTGGCCGGCAAACTGGCTCGCTCCGGCCTCGAGAAATCCAAGCGGCGCCGCATAGGCGTTGCACCCCGAATCGATGGCCAGCTGGAAATGATAACTGGGATTGTAGCCGGCCGGATTCGGCGCAAAACTCCGGGCCGGCCCATGCTCGAACCCCTGATCGACCGGCAGAATCACCAGTTTACCCGTCCCGGCCAGTTTGCCCGAGCGCAGCATGCGGGCCAGATTGGCCTTGGTGCCGGCATTGTCGCTTCCGTACCAGCTCAAAATTTCCTGTACACGATCTCCCATGACGACTCCTCCCGAGAATGATGAGAGCTGCGATGGCGGTCAGGCCCGGCCCTGGAGATGCGCCTCGGCCGACTCGACATCGGCGGGGCTGCCGATGATCAGCGGCACCCGTTGATGTAAGGTTTTCGCTTCGACGTCCAAAATGCGCGTCGTGCCAGTCGAGGCCTTCCCGCCGGCCCGCTCGACGACCAGCGCCAAGGGATTGGCTTCGTACAGCAGCCGCAGCTTGCCTTCCGGTTTATCCACCTCGCCTGGGTACAAATAAATCCCGCCGCCCAGCAAAATCCGGTGAACATCCGCCACCAGGCATCCCGAATAACGCGCGCTGTACGGCCGGCCGGTCGCCTTATCCGACCCTTTCACGTAATCGAAATATTTTTTCATCCCCGGCGTCCACTTGTGATAGTTGCCCTCGTTGGCTGCGTAGACCTTCCCCCGGGCGGGAATCTTGATCTGCTCGTGCGACAACAGATACTCGCCGATCCCGGGCTCCAGTGTGAACCCGTGCACCCCCGAACCGGCCGTGTACACAAGCATCGTGCTGGACCCGTACAGCAGATAGCCGGCCGCCACCTGCTCGACGCCTTTTCGAATCATGACATCCTCGGTCGGCAGCCGGTCCGCCTTTTCGTATCGCAGCACGGAGAAGATGGCGCCCAGCGGCATGTTGCAGTCCGTGTTGGAAGACCCGTCGAGCGGATCGAACAGCAACATGTACTTCCCGTGCGGCCAATTCTCCGGAAGAATCACCGGTCGTTCCATTTCTTCCGACGCCAGCGCCGACACCAGCCCGCTGCGCTGAAAGACTTTGAGGAACGTGTCATTGGCGATTTCGTCCAGCTTCTTGACCGTCTCGCCCTGAACATTGGTCGCGCCGGTCGTGCCGAGGATGTTGATCAGGCCGGCGCGGCGCAGATCCTGCGCGATCAACTTTCCGACAAGCCCGATCTGCGTCAGGAGGCTGGAAAATTCTCCCGTCGCGCCGGGATGCGCCGCCTGATTCTGAATGATAAATCGGCTTAAATTAAGGGGAAATTGGCCCATCGCGAATGCAGTATACCGGTTTTAAAATAACCCGGCAACGAAAGTCCAAATGCTAAGCAGGAGCCGGTTTGCCGGGCATGCCGCCGACCAGATCGGCGACCACCGACCCGATGACCACCTTCGCTTTCATGCGCACCGGAATGCGCCGCTCATCAGTCGTGAACCAGATCTTGATGTTACCCTGGTTCAAAAAGATGCCCTGGAACGGCATGACGACGAGCACCCGCGCCGCGTCCACCTTGCCCCAGGGACCCTCGACCGATTCGACCGCTTCGACACGGACCTCCAGCTTGTAGTTCTTCTTGTCGTGATGGATGTTCAATATTTGCGATGTGCCGGGCGTCAGCGCCAACGATTTGCGGACAAAATAGAGACAGGAGATCGCATCCTGTGCGTCCGAGGGAATCTGCAATACCTCGGTCGTTCCGTCTTTCACCGCCGTGACCGTTCCTTCCTGATGACGGAACGTATAGTCGAAATCGTTCTTCTTTTTGCCCTCGCGCCGCCGGAAGGTCATGCGCTGCGGCAGAAACGTGGCGAGATCGATCTGCGACTCGACCCGGTTGTCGACCGGATAGAATTTACTGATCACCGAGTTGGACTGAATTGTCGTCAGCAGCTGAACCGTCGGGCGGTCGCCGGCAGGACTGGTGACGTCCATCACCGCTCGCCCCGCATTGATGCCGATCCAGGAAATGTCATAGGTCAGGCGTTCACCCGGCTGAAAGGGCGTGGGCCATTCGCCGGCCAGCGCCGGCGCAAACCATCCCATACCGGCAAGGAAAAGGCCGAGGAGGATGCGCCGCTGGAGGAGAGCCGTGAACATCACGGGCAAGATTCGAAACGACGAAACGTCACCGCCCGAGCGCCTGCCGGGCAGCGGAGAGTTCCTCTTCTACCGTGCGGCGGATGACCGCGAGCCGTGCCTGGGACACGGCCTCGAACCGCAAAACTAGCGCCGGCTGGGTGTTGGACGCCCGGATCAGTCCCCACCCGTCTTCGAACACGGCCCGCACGCCGTCGATAGTGATCACCTCGCGGAGCGTCAACTGGTCCACGCCGACGCGTTGTTTGGCCTTGGCATAGCCGGCAAAGCGCTCATGCACACGCTTGACGACGTCGAATTTGATCGTGTCCGGCAGATCCACTCGAATTTCCGGCGTCACGGCGGTATCGGGCAAATCCTTCACCAGCGCCGACAGCGGCCGTCGCTGCTTGGCCAGAATTTCGATCAGCCGGCAGGAAGCGTAAATGGCATCGTCGTACCCGAAATACCGGTCGGCAAAAAACATATGGCCGGACATTTCGCCGGCCAGAACCGCACGCTCCTGCTTCATCTTGGCCTTGATGAGGGAGTGGCCGGTCTTCCACATCACCGGCCGGCCGCCCTGCTTGGCAATGTCGTCATACAAGCATTGCGACGCCTTTACTTCCGAAATGATCGTGCTGCCCGGCTTCGCCGCAAGAATGTCCCGCGAATAGACGACCATCAGCCGATCACCCCAGAGCACCTGTCCCGCTTCATCGACGGCGCCGATCCGATCGGCGTCACCGTCGTAGCCGATGCCGACGTCCGCTTTCTGTTCGACCACGGCGTGCATGAGATCCGCCAGATTGTCCAGCACGGTCGGATCGGGGTGATGATTCGGAAACCGCCCGTCGAGTTCACAATGCAATCCCGTGACGCGGCAGCCGAGCAGTTCCAGGGCCTGCTTCGCCACCAGCGATGCCGCACCGTTTCCGCAATCGATCACCACGTGCAGATGCTGCGCCTTGACCCCGCTGAACTGCCGGCGAATGTAGGCCAGGTAATCCGGCACGATGGGATGCTCGGACAACCGGCCCTGCCCCGACACAAACCGCCCGCCCTCCATAATGGCGCGGAGCGCCTGTATTTCTTCGCCGTGAATCGCTTCTTTCCCGACGCAGATCTTGAATCCGTTGTACTCGGCCGAATTGTGGCTGCCGGTGATCATGATGCCGCCGTCGACCGGGAGATTGAAAAGAGAGAAATACACGAGCGGCGACGGGCAGATGCCGATGTCGACGACGTTCAATCCGCCGGCGAGCAACCCCTTGACGAGAGCCTTGTGCAGGGCGGGAGAACTCAACCGCCCGTCGCGCCCCACACTGATGGTCTTCACACCACGTGGCTGCACGTGCGTGCAATAGGCGCGGCCGACCAATTCGGCAATATCGTCGGTCAGTTCCTGACCGACGATGCCCCGGAGATCGTATTCGCGAAAAAGACCCATTCCTCAGTCCCGTAATGCGTGATGCGTGATCAGTGAAGAACGATGGAAAAAACCTTCGCGCTCACCACCCTTCACCCATCACTGCTGCGTTCTTCCGTAATCGTCTTTGAACCGCACGATGTCGTCTTCGCCCAGATAGGGCCCGTTTTGCACTTCGATGATATGCAGCGTCTCGCGACCGGGATTTTCCAGCCGGTGTTTCGTTTCGACGGGAATCGCGGTACTCTGGCCGACCTGTAGATCGAACACGTCTTCGCCCCGCGTCACACGCGCCGTCCCGGCCGTGACGACCCAATGCTCGCTCCGCTGATGATGGAGCTGCAGCGATAACCGCCCGCCAGGCTTGACTGTGACGCGCTTGACCTTGAACCCCGAGCCTTCCTCCAGCACCGTGTACGAACCCCAAGGGCGTTCGACGGTCAGATGCTCCAGATGTTCGGGCGCCTGTTGCTGCTTGAGCACCTCCACGACTTTTTTCACATCCTGCGCCCGCGACTTGGGACACACCAGCGTGGCGTCCGCCGTATCGACGACCACCATATCTTCAAGCCCGATCGTCGCCACAACCCGTCGATCGGTGTAGACAATCGACCGGCGGCTCTCGATGTCGACGACTCGTCCCGTAATCACGTTGCCCGCCTTATCCTTCGCCGCCACTTCGTCCAGGCTCCCCCAGCTGCCCACATCCGACCACCGGAACGACACCGGCACGACGGCCGCGTGGGTCGACCGCTCCATCACACCGTTATCGATCGAGACCGGCGAGAGTCTGCGATAGGCCTCGTCGATTCTGACTCTCGGCTCTCCGGAGGCGATCATCTGTCCGATCCGGTCTATCGCGTTGCCCAACGCAGGCTGATGCCGACGGATTTCTTCGAGAATCGTCGCCGCGCGCCAGACGAACATGCCGCTGTTCCAAAAATAGTTGCCCGCTTTCAGATAGCGCGCAGCTTTGGCGGCGTTGGGCTTTTCCACAAACTGCTGGACGCGAAAGCCTTTGAGACGGCCGCGTGTGCCCAACACAGCCTTCCCGTTCGGCTTGATATAGCCGAATCCGGTTTCCGGCCTGGTGGGCTTGATGCCGAATGTGACAAGAGCGCCGTCGGCCGCCAGCCGCGCAGCCAACTCGACCGCGGCTTCAAACTCCCGCTGGCCCGTCACGACGTGATCCGCCGGCACCACCAGCATGACTCCGTCCGGATCCCTGGCCAGCACCCCTAATGCGGCCAGGCCAATAGCCGGCGCCGTATTGCGGCCTTCCGGCTCCAGGACATAATTGTCCTGCAGCGCATCTTTCCACGCCGCCAACTGGAGCTTGATCAATTCCGCCTGCGCGGCATTGGTCGAAATCAGAACACGCGACGGATCGGCGCACCCCAGCACGCGCCGCATCGTCTGTTGAATCAGCGTTTCGTCGCCGCCGATCCGCAACAACTGCTTGGGAAAGAGATGGCGGCTGAGCGGCCAGAACCGGGTCCCGCTGCCCCCCGCCATGATGACCGGATATAACGCGCTCATGATTTCGACCGGCTCACCCGGGCGTTGAGGATCATCTCGACGATTTCCCGCACCGCCCCTTCGCCGCCCTTTTTACGGCAAACATAATCAACCGACTGCAGCACCTGCGGGAGCGCATCGGCCGGCGCCGAGGAAAATCCGACCGCCTTCAACGCGTCCAGATCGTTCACATCATCGCCGATATAGGCCACCTGCTCCAGCGTCACGCCATGCCGCTGAGCCATGTCCCGGATCACCGACAGCTTGTCTGTGGCCCCCTGATGCAACTCCGGAATGGCGAGCTTCTCGGCCCGGCGTGCCACCAGCTTCGTCCGCTCTTGCGTCACAATAGCCGTAATCAGCCCTTCCCGTTGCAAGAGTTTTATGCCCATGCCGTCGCGCGTGTTGAATTTCTTCAACTCATCGCCGGTTTCCGAATAGTACATGCCGGCGTCGGTCAGCACCCCGTCTACATCGGTGGCAAAGATCCGGATGTTCCGCAACACGGCAGCAGTGGAACGGGATTGTTTTTTACGGACAGGACTCATCGCTTAGCATCCTTCTGACAGTGATTGGTGGTGCACGGCACAGACAGGTGCGCGCCCGACAACACCGGACTAGTTCGAAGCGGCGAGTGCCTCCTGCTGCGCACGCATAAAGCGCTTCAACGCCGCCGTCCAATGGGGCATCGGCACACCCAACGAGAGACGCCGGTCCGGACTGAGCACGGAATAAGCCGGACGCTTCGCCAGCCGCCCGGCCTCTGCCGTCGTAATCGGCCGGACCAGAACGGACGCGCCCATCTCCTGCACAATCGCCTGCGCGAATCCCCGCCAGGTGCAATCGCCCTCATTCGTCACATGCAGGATCCCCGTGACATCGCGGTGCATCAACTGCACAAGTGCGTCGGCCAGATCGTCCGCATACGTCGGGCACCCTCGCTGATCATCGACCACTTTCAACTCCGGCTGTTCCTGCGCCGCCCGCATGATCGATTTAACGAAATTCTTCCCGGCCTGTCCGAACAACCAGGCTGTGCGCACCACGAGCGCATCCGCCCCTGACGACAGGGCGGCCTGCTCGCCGCGCCATTTCGACATGCCGTACTGATTGACCGGATGGGGCGTATCCGACTCGCGATAGGGCACCCGCTGCGTCCCGTCGAAGACATAGTCGGTGGACACATAGATGAGCCTGGCGCCGACGCGTGCTGCAGCCTGCGCCACCTGCGTCGTCCCTGTGGCATTCACCGCCATGGCCTTCTCCGGTTCGCGTTCCGCTCCATCCACATCCGTATACGCACCGGCGTGAATGATGACATCCGGCTGAAGCGCGATCAGTTCCGCTTCGAGGCCGGATCGGGACAAATCAAATGCCGGTAGGTCTTTGGGAAGAAGGGTTTCATGAGACAATCGACGGCACAATACCGTGCCCAACTGGCCGGTCGCACCCGTCACTAGGACCCGCACGCCGTTCCCGCCTCCAACCGGCGCCGGTACTGCGCTTCGTAATATTGCCGGAACTCGCCAGACTTGATCGGCCGCCACCAGGCTTCATTCGCCCGATACCATGCGACCGTGTCTTTCAAGCCCTGTTCGAACGGCACCACCGGCTTCCAGCCGAGCCGGTTGAGTTTTCGGCAATCCACGGCATAGCGGCGGTCGTGCCCGGGACGATCCTGCACCAACCGGATGAGACTCTTGGACTTGCCCAGCAACGCCACCATCTGTTCGGCCACGACGATGTTCTCCCGCTCGTTGCCGCCCCCGATATTGTAAATCTCGCCCGACGCCCCATGCAGGAATGCGTGCTCGATGCCGGCGCAATGGTCCTGCACGGCCAGCCAGTCACGGCGCTGACGCCCATCGCCGTAGAGCGGAAGCGGCTGATCGTCGATCGCGTTCGTCACAAACAGCGGAATGAATTTCTCCGGATACTGATTGGGCCCGTAGGTATTGCTGCCGCGGGTGACCACGACCGGAAATTGATAGGTCGTCCAATAGCTCAGCACGAGCAGTTCTCCGCCCGCTTTGCTGGCCGAATAGGGACTGCGCGGCTCCAGCCGGTCCTGTTCCGTCGACATGCCGGTCTCCACGCTCCCGTACACTTCGTCCGTGCTCACCTGCAGAAACCGCTGCACACGGGCCTTCCGTGACTCTTCGAGCAGGACCCCGGTGCCGACAACGTCGGTTCGGGCAAATGCTCCGGGATCGAGAATGGACCGGTCGACATGGGTTTCCGCCGCGCAGTTGATGACGCCGGCGATGCGGTGAGCGCGCAACAACTCCGCGACCAGCGGTTGATCGCCGATGTCACCGTGCACGAAAACATGCCGGGGATTCGTCTGGAGGTCGGTCAGATTGTTCAGATTGCCGGAATAACGCAGAGCATCCAGATTGACGACAACCCAGTCCGGCCGCGAGAGCAGCCGTCTCACGAGATGGGAGCCGATGAATCCTGCGCCGCCGGTGACCAGTACCCGCATTGATCTACTTGAGTGGCAACATTTCCCGGATACAACCAGCCGTGCTACGCGACCCGTTTGACGGACTCGCCGGCAAGAAGATTCGCGCCGGTCTGACTGACTAATTGGTTGGCAAGGTAGAGCGATTCGATCGTGCCCGCGTCCGTCCACCACCCGTCCAGCAGGTCCCAAGTCAGCGTCCCGGCCTCAATGTACGCGTTATTGACATCGGTGATTTCCAGTTCGCCGCGGCCGGACGGCTTGAGCGTCTTGATGATGTCGAAGACCCGCGCGTCGTAGAAATAGATGCCCGTCACGGCATACGGCGATTTCGGCTGAGCCGGCTTCTCTTCGATCTTAACCACCCGCTGCTTGTCCAGAACCGGCACGCCGAACCGCTGCGGATCTTTCACTTCCTTCAAGAGAATCTTGGCCCCGGCGCCCTGCCGGCGAAACGCCTCCGCGGCATGCACCACATGGCCTTGAATGATATTGTCGCCCAAAATGACACAGATCGGCGCTCCGTCTGAAAAATGCTCGGCCAGCTTGAGCGCATCCGCAATACCGCCTTCCCCTTCCTGATACGTGTAGTTGAGATGCTTAAGCCCGAACGCCTTACCGTTTCCGAGCAGCTTGAGGAAGTCTCCGGCGTTATTGCCGCCGGTCACCAGCATGATCTCCGTGATCCCGGCGTTGACCAGGGTTTGAATCGGATAATAGATCATCGGCCGGTCGTACACCGGCAGGAGATGCTTGTTGGTCACTTTGGTCAGCGGCAACAACCGCGTCCCCAACCCGCCGGCCAGCACCACGCCCTTCATCCTCGACCCTCCCCCACACTCATTTCTGCTTCATTGCTATCGGTTGGCGTCGGTTGTAACTATAGCGCGATCAGGCACACTGCACCATTATATAGCGATACTCGGCAGAGAACCGTTCGGCCCTGAAGCAGGCCGTTACAACACTCTGGGCCCTGTGGCCCCCGGAGAATGGGTCGGCTTGAAGCTGGGAACCAGCCGGCAGAGACGCTGCACCAGTTCGTCATCGTCCCCTGACGGAAACCCCAATTCCAGTTCCTTGAGCAATAGCTCAAGCTCGTCCGACGGAAGCCTGCCGCCGATGGCCCGGTTGATTTTGGCATGCGCCGTCGGTTCGACCTGTTCGCTGCCCTCGAAGAGTTCCTCGAAGAGCTTTTCGCCTTCCCTGAGTCCGGTATAGACGATCTCCACATCCTTCCCAGGCACCAGACCGGACAGCACGATCATATTTCTGGCCAGATCGGTGATCTTGATCTGCTCCCCCATATCGAGCACGAACACGTCGCCGCCCTGCCCCAGCACGCTGGCCTGCAGCACCAACTGAACGGCCTCGGGAATCGTCATGAAATAGCGCTTGATCTCCGGATGCGTCACCGTCACCGGTCCGCCCTTGCGGATCTGCTCGGCGAAAAGCGGCACCACGCTTCCGTTGCTGCCCAGCACGTTTCCGAACCGCACGACGGTGAACTTCGTCATCCCTTTATGGTTGAGCCCTTGAATCAGATGCTCGGCGATCCGCTTGGTTGCGCCCATGACGCTCGTGGGATTGACCGCCTTGTCCGTCGAGATGAGCACCAGCCGGTCGACACCCGTCCGCAGCGCCGCTTCCGCCACCACACGGGTGCCCAGGATGTTGTTCCGCACCGCCTCTTTCGCATTCAGCTCCATGAGCGGCACGTGCTTGTGCGCGGCCGCATGAAAAACCAGGTCGGGCCCCGTCTGCCGGAATACCTCCCCGACCCGATCGGGCACCGTCACATCCCCCACCACCGGTAACACGCTGAGTTGCGGAAACGCCGCCCGCAGTTCCAGCAACAGGGCGTGCAACGTGTTCTCATACCGCTCGAACAGCACGAGCGATTCGGGTTTGTACTGGGCAATCTGCCGGCATAATTCCGATCCGATCGAGCCGCCCGCACCGGTCACCAAAACCGTGCGCCCTTCGATCAGCGGATGCAATTCCTGGCGATCGGTCTGAATCGGCTCCCGCTGGAGCAAATCCTCCAGGCTCATCGGCCGGACCTGCTGCAGCGAGACCGGGTCACCCAGCAACCGTTTAACGCTGGGCAGAATCTTGATCGGCGCCGTGCACCCTTCCGATCCCGCCAGGATTTTTTGCTTCACCATCGTCGACGCCGACGGCAGCGCGACAATAATTTCCTGGGCCCGCAAACGATCCGCCGCCTCCTTGATCGTCGCCGTCGTCCCCACGACGGGAATGCCGTGGATCCGCATCTTGCGTTTGACCGGATCGTCATCGATAAACCCGACCGGCCGGTAGTTGTAGCTGGAGTCGGACAGCATGTCTCTGACCAACAACTCGCCGGCATTCCCGGCGCCGACCACCAGCACCCGCCGCGCAGTCGGACCGGCGATCTGAAGCCATTCCCGGAACGCGCGAAGCGCCAACCGGATGCCGGCCAGATAGAGGCCGCTCAACAGTCCGATGAGAATGATGACCGAGCGCGGATACTCCGTCCGTCCCAAGAGGAGATGCACCGCAAGATAGAACACCGCAGAACTGGCCAGCGACGCCCATACGATGCGCCCCAAATCATGCAGCCCCACATAGCGCCAAAGTCCCCGCTGAATGCCGAACATCCACAGGCTGGCTCCGTAGATCGCCAGCACCGCCGGCATATAGTTCCACATGATAAGGGCATGCTGCGGCGGGATCGCGGCATCGAAACGCAGCTCGAACGCCGTAACATTGGCGGCGCCGATTAAGCTCAGCTGCGTCGCGATCACCAGCACCGAGCGATACCGCTGCACAAGACTTCCGTAGCGGCTTGCAAACACACTAAACCATCTGGCGGCCAACAATCTCACGCAGTCCTCAACCTGGTTATGTGATCCCGACTGTCAGGCATGGGTTCCCACAGCCGGTCGATCCGCTTTCATCATATCTTCAACCGCGGCAATGACCGTGGCCGGAGTCATGTGCTGAAGACAATCGCTCAAGCTCTGCTCGTGCCGGCCGCATCCCTCACCCAGGCAGGGGACGCAGTCGCCCTGGCCCTGCACCAAAAAGACATTGCCCTGCCGTTGCGAGCCGTGCGTGCTCCAGGGGCTGGCGGACGTCGCGGGAAAATCCTTGGGCCACGGCCCCCACTTGACGGGATTCGACGGCCCGAAGAGCACGACCGTCGGCACACCGAGCGCAGCCGCCATGTGGCTGACGGCCGTGTCCGTTCCCACATACAAGGCGGCGCGGCTTACGATAGCGCCGAGCGCCGACAAGGTGACGTTCCCGGCAAGATTGACCGCCGTGGGGGGAAGCCCGCGCATCACCTGCTCCACAGTCGACTGTTCCGCCGGTGCGATACCGCCGGCCACTACCACACCCACCCCCTGCCCGATCAACCATTTCCCGAGCGAAACCCACCCGTCAACCGTCCAGGTCTTGTACGGAAATTTCGGCGACACGTGCAGCACCGCATATCGTTGCGGCCCATCGATTCCCGAGAACGCCCGGCGAGCGTCCGCTTCGTCTTCCTGCCGCCAGCCGACCACCGGCGTCGCAACGGCCCGAATGCCCAACGGGCCGAGCAGACGAAGATTCATGGCCACCGTGTGGGTCTGCAAATTATCGAACGGCACCCAGTCATTCAAGAGTGCGCGTTTCCATCTCGATTTTCTGTCGGGCAGCAACGTCCCGATGCGAGTCCGGCCGGCCACCCAGGCATAAAACGTCGGCCGGTCGCCGGCCAAGACGGACAGCGCCAGATCGTACCGGCGCGCCACCTTGAAGAGCAGCGCCAGATGCTCGCCCGGCCGCGGCCGCTCGGGAATCGTCAGCACCCGTCTCACATCGGGGTTGGACGACACGATCGATTGCGTCCCGTCGAACACCAGCATGTCAATCATGACATCGGGCCATGCCGCCTTCAACGACCGGACGACGGGCGTGGCCAAGAGTACATCGCCGAGCCGGCGCGTGCAGACAACCAGCGCGGCACGAATCGTCTGCTTCACTCACACCTTCCTCAGGTACATGAGCATGTCGTGCCCGTTGTGGGTCCAGCGAGCCGGCACGTTCAACACTTCCCCCACCATCTTCAGCGCACGGTACACCGGCTTGGAGGCCTGATAGGATTCGACGAACCGCACGTGACGGGTCTCGATCCGCTCAACCTGGAACCCGCACCGGCCCGCCAGACGGCGCAGCGATTCCGGCGTAAAAAAACTGATGTGCCCGCCGTGCCGGCCGACCTGAAAGTAATCCCATCCGCCCCCCATCAGCCGGACCGTCCAACTGGCGGCATTGCCCGTCCCGATCACCGCCACTCCGTTCGGCACGAGCACGCGCCGGATTTCCCGCAGCACGTCGCCTGGTCTGGGCAAATGCTCGATGACTTCCATGAGCGTGACCGCGTGATACCGTGCCGACGGAAGCGCCGCGTCCGCCAACGTTCCGGCGAAGACCGTCAATCCGGCCGTTTGTGCGGCACGCGCGGCGCGCACGGCCGGCTCCACACCTTCCGCATCGATGCCGGCGCTCCTCGCGCTGCGCATCAAGGCGCCGGTCGAACAGCCGACGTCCAGCAACCGAAGCCGGTCACCCGCCGGAAGCGCAACCAGCGCGTTGATTCTCGCAAACATTCGGGCCGCCCGCTGATCGTGCCGGGCCTGGTCGCCCACGCCGGGTAATGTGCCGGTGTCCGTATCGAACTCCCGCATCGATGCCTGAAACTCCGCGGCGCGAATCTGGCTGATCAATTGCCCGCAGGCCGAGCACCGGAGCAGACGGCCTTCCGAGAGCCGGATCTCGCTTTCGGCCAGCTCATCCTCGCACTCGACGGGGCACCGTTCAACCAGACGATCCGCTGTTACCGACAGATCCGGCATTCTGCCTCAGGCCAACCCATAGCGATCGAGCCCGACCTCCGCCCGAACCAGATCCGACTGCAACAGGGCATCGAGCCGGCGCCGGTTCTCCGGCAACCCTCCACGATCCTGCTCCTTGTGCCACAAGTGAAACACCGGCGCCGCGAACCGCGCACTCTTGTGCTTGACGCCCGCATGCAACAGACGGATGACCAGATCGGAATCTTCCAGTCCCCATCCCTGATACCGTTCATCAAGTCCGTTCACCCGAACCAGGTCGTTGCGCCACACCGAGAGATTGCAGGTCTTGATACCCTCCCACCGGCCGGGCGACCATTTCCGGAAAGCGCCATCGGGCAACGCCAGCAACGGCAGCAACCGGTTCACGTCCCGCCGCATCCAGGCGCTCACCCACGAGTTCCAACTCCAGAGGTGAACCGGCCTCTGCTGCGCCAGAACGCGATGCGTTAACGATGGAGACAGCAGCACCCGGTTGGCTCCCAAAAAATATCCCGGTTCGGCCAGCCGCTTATGGATCTGCACGAATGATCGGGACGGCACACAATCTCCATCGATAAAAATCACGTAGTCGGCGTCGGTCGAAGCCACAGCCCGGTTGCGGATGGCGGCGGCGCGAAATCCCTGGTCCTCGTGCCAAACATGCTTCACGGCAAACGGAGCGTTCGACTGGAAGCGGCCGACGAGGTCCCTGGTAGCGCCGGACGATCCATCGTCGGCGATCACCACTTCGAAATCTCGATCGCGTTGACAGCCCAGTCCTTCCAGCACAGCTTTCAGCGCATCCGGACGGTTATAGGTGGTAACAACAACCGCGGTCTTCATCCCTGCGGAAACTGCCCGGGTCTGCGAAGCGGCGGTTGTTTCGGAACCGGCCAGGCCTCCTGCGTCTCATAGCACTTGGCATAGCGGTAGAACGTGCCTTCGAAATTGCCGAGTGCGATCATGAACCCGGCCCAGCCGTCGAGGCACCCGCGTTTGGCGATGTAGTGTTTGAGAAACGACCAGATCCCGTGAAACAGCGCGGCGCTCATCGACACCCGTCGCCGGTTTAGTTTCAAGGCCCCGAGCGTCGAGTAGCGGTTGGCTTTCCGCACCACTTCTTCGAGGTTGCGAAACGGAATCTGCCAGATCGCATGCTCCAGCCGGCCCACAGGCTTGTCCGACAACAGCTCGTACTCTTCGTGGACCGGCGATTCTCCACACCGGATCGCGCCTTTGCGAAACAGCTGCGGTTGGCGAAAGTTGGGATACCAGCCCGAATGCCTGATCCAGCGTCCCATGAAGTAATTGCGCCGGGGCACCAGATACGCATCGTGCGCAGGCTGACCGGCCAGCAGGCGCAGAATTTCATCGCGCACCTCCGGCGTGCACCGCTCATCGGCATCGAGGCTGAAAATCCATTCGTGCGTACATGCCTCGACCGCCTGATTGCGCAACCGGCCGAATCCTTCGAACGGAATCTGCACGACCCGCGCGCCTAACGATTCCGCAATCTGCACCGTCCCGTCCGTACTGGACGAATCGGCCAGTACGATCTCATCGGCCCAGAGCACGCTCTCGATCGTCTCGCGAATCTTCTCCGCCTCGTTATAGGCAATGATGTAAACCGACAGTTTTTTCATGCGATGAGAGCCACTCTATGCCGTGCGCTCTCCATGAGGCACCGACGGTGAGAACAAGACCCCCGACAGCCAGGCGAAGAACATCTTTTCCGTATGATCGATCAGAAACGTATTGAACAGACACCCGACCGCAATCGTCACCACCAATCCGCGCGCAAGCAGACCGTGCAACGCGTCGGGTAAGACGTACGACGCCCGCCACTGCTGAACGAACAGCCACACGATCAGCGCAAGGCCGATGATGCCCACCTGGGCCATGGTCAGAAGATACTGGTTGTGCGGATGGCGCGTCACGGGAAACGACGTTCCCTTGACCTGCTCGGCATAGGCCTCGACAAATCCTCCCGTGCCGACCCCGACAAGAGGATGCGCACGAACGATATCGAGCGTGTGATACACAAATTCCATCCGTTCTCCAACGGAATCATGGGCAACCGTGCCGGCATCCCACTTCTGGAGTCCTTCGACGACCAGGTCCGCGCGCTGATGAAATCCCGGTGCCACCATATAGGCGCCGGCCAGCATACCGGCGAGCAGCACCGTGGCCAGCGCAGTTCCCTTCCACCGGTAGGCGGAATGGAATACCGCAATGCCGAGCGCGGCCAGCACGACATATCCTGTGCGTCCCTGTACCATCAGCAGCACATTCACAGCCGATAACGCCGCGAGTCCACCCCATATCCATTTCCATCGAACCACCGGCACGGCCCAGGCTCGCAACGCAAACAGCAGACCGGCGAAGGCCATCAACACATTATGGGTGGTGTGTTTTTTGAACGGACAGAACAGATTGTCCGGCACGCCCTTGAGAACCCCCATGACAGGCAACACCCCTGCCGCCAAACCGAGCGACAGCACAAGCGTCACAGCCATACTGGCCGCAAATGCCGTCAGCGCCCGTTCTTTCCACTCGGATGAAATCGCCATAGCCACCAGCAGCGGGACGAACAACAATTCGCTGTACTTTTTGAAGCCCAGCGCGCGGTCCTCGAGCCCTCCCAACCCCCACAATGTTCCCAGCGCCATCAGCC
>OMJK01000157.1 GCA_900299325.1 Nitrospiraceae bacterium
CGGAAAGGCGTGTTCGAATTTACGATCGGGTCGTTGTTCTGATGTGATGCGTGAGACGTGATGAGTGATGTGACAGAACAGGATAACAGAATGCTCTTGCGCCGGTTGGACGCGCAGCGGAGCGGACGGGCCCGTTTGACGGCGGTGGTGGTGCTGATCGGAACCTGTCTGGCCGGCTGTGCCGGTGTCGCCGCGAAGATCGACGGGAAGATCGGGGTGCTTGATCCGCAGAAAGTGTTTACCGAGACGAATGCCGGCAAGAAGGCGAAAGAGAGCCTGGGGGCGTTCTCGAAAAACCGCCAGGCGCTGATCGAAATGGATGAGAAGGAATTGCGCCGGATGGAGGAAGATTTCGTCAAACAGGCCAGTGTGCTCAGCCCGGGAGCCAAGCGCGAGCGCGAAGAGCAGTTCCGCCGGCGGATGCAGGAGTATCAGCAGAAAGTGAACGAACTGAACCGGGAAGTGCAGGAGAAACAGAAAGACATCCTGGACGGATTCCGCGAGAAGGTGGAACTGGTTGTCGCAAAAGTCGCCAAGCGGCTGGGGCTGCAAGTCGTCATCGATACCAGCAAAGGCGGGCCGACGATCTACCATGACGAGCCGCTGGATATTTCCGCCCAGGTGATCGAGGAATTCAACCGCGACTATCCCTAGGAGTATGGAGGCGTACCATGAAACGGAGTAGGGTGATGTGGAGTATCGGGTTGGCGGGGCTGACGGCTGTCGGATCGTCGGCGTGGGCGGCCGATGCGGTCAAGGTCGGGGTGATGGATCAGCAGGCCGTGATGGAGCGGTCGCATGCGGGGAAGCGCGCGCTCGAAGACATCAAGAGTTACCAGATCACCAGGCAGCGCATCATCAATGCCGACGATCAGGAGTTGAAAGAGCTGGAGCAGACGATCCAGGATCCGAACGGCAAGCTCAGCGACGAGGTGAAACAACAGAAGCAGGAACAGTTTCGCGCCAAGATCGAGGGCTATCAGCGCCGGCTGGCCGAATTCAACCGCGAGATTCAGCAGAAGCAGCGCGACATGATCTCGGAGTACACCAGGAAAATCGCGGAGGCGGCCCAGGCGGTGGCGCAGCGGGAGGGGTATTTGGCCATTATCGACAAGGGCAACGATGCCATGATCCGCGTGGTCCTGTATCATCAGCCGACGCTGGATGTGACGGAACAGGTCATCAAGGAATTCGACAAGCTGAATAAGTAGGTCTGGAGGCAGGACCGAGGAGGGTTCCCGATGTCCGTGATGGAGCAGGCAGAGATTCAGGCGTTACTCCCGCACCGGTATCCGTTTTTGTTGGTGGATCGCATTAAGGAACTGGATCCCGACCGCCGCATCGTCGGGATCAAGAACGTGACGATCAACGAGCCGTTCTTTCAGGGGCATTTCCCCGGCCGTCCGGTGATGCCCGGCGTGTTGATCATCGAGGCGATGGCGCAGGTGGGCGGGGTGCTGGCGTTCAAGTCGATGGGCGAATCGGCCCGGCCGGTGGTCTATCTCACAGGCGTCGACGGGGCGAAATTCCGCAAGCCCGTCGTACCCGGCGATCAACTGCGGTTCGAAATCGACGTTGTGAAGAAACGCCCGCCGTTCTGGAAAATGCAGGCCAAAGCGTTCGTCGACAGCGAACTGGTGTGCGAGGCGGAAGTGACGGCGATGGTGACGGAAGAAAAAGCAGTGAAGAGTGATGTGTGATGAGTGACGAGTCGCGCAGGAATCCATCGGAGCCCATCATCCGTCACTGATCACTCATCACGTGGAGGTTGCGAGTGCAGATTCATCCAACGGCGATTGTGCATCCCAAGGCGAGCCTGGCCGACGACGTGGTCGTAGGACCCTTCTGCACGGTCGGCGAACATGTCACGATCGGCAAAGGCTCGCGGCTGTTGTCTCACGTGGCGGTCGACGGGTGGACGGACATCGGAGAGCGGAACGAGATCCATCCTTTCGTGTCGATCGGGGGGCCTCCCCAGCATCTCCATTATAAGGGGGAGCCGACTAAGGTCGTCATCGGGGATGCGAACATCCTGCGTGAATATGTCACGGTGAACCGCGCAACGATGCAGGGCGGCGGTGTCACCTCGTTGGGCTCGAACAATTTTCTGATGGCCTACGTCCATGTCGCGCACGATTGCCGGCTGGGGAGCCATCTCATCATGGCCAATGCGGCGAGCCTGGCCGGACACATCACCATCGGCGACCACGCGATCATCGGCGGGTTGACGGGCATCCATCAATTCGTCCGCGTGGGCGCCTACGCCATGGTCGGCGGGTGTTGCGCGATCGGACAGGACGTGCCGCCGTTTATGCGGGCCGCCGGCGGCTACCGGGCGCATCTCTACGGATTGAATTCGGTCGGACTCCGGCGGCACGGGTTTTCCGCGGACCGCATCGCCGTCTTGAAAAAAGCCTACGATCTCCTGTTTCGCTCCGGCCATAAGACGGCCGAGGCCATCCGGTTGGCCAGGGACGAGTTCAAGGGGCAGGGGGACGTCGAGCAGGTGCTGAAATTCATGGAAGGCACCAAACGCGGCATTTCCCGATCGGTCAGCAAAGATCAGGAGGACGAGGACTAACCGGCGTGGCGTCAATGCCGACTCAGGGGGAGCGCATCGGTCTGATCGCCGGGAACGGCCGGTTCCCGATCATCTTTGCGGACAACGCGCGCAAACTGGGCTATCACGTCTGTGCGGTGGCGCACGAGGGAGAGACCGAACCGGAACTCGAGCGTCACGTCGACCGCATCCACTGGATCAAAATCGGCCAGCTCAACAAGCTCATCAGCGCCTTCAAAGATGACGGCGTTCGTCAGGCCGTCATGCTGGGCGGCATCAAGAAGACCCACGTTTTTACCACCGTCCGGCCCGACTTCCGCACGCTGGCGCTCGCGACGCGGCTGGCGCTGTGGAAAGACGACGACATTCTCCGGGAATTCGCATCCGAATTGGAGCGGGAAGGGATCGTGATCTGCGAATCCACGTTCGGGCTTGAAGGGATTCTCGCCGAAGCCGGCACGCTCACGCCCCGTCAGCCGACCAAAAAAGAGTGGGAGGACATCCGGTACGGCTGGGAGGTGGCGCAGACCATCGGCCGGCTCGATATCGGCCAGTGCGTCGTCATCAAGGATCGGGTTGTGGTGGCGGTCGAGGCGGTGGAAGGAAC
>OMJK01000158.1 GCA_900299325.1 Nitrospiraceae bacterium
TCCCCGCACCGTTCGCGCCCTCTTCAGGGGAGAGGGGCGGTTGCGGGTAATGAAAAGTTTTATCTTCGTAGTTCCGCAACACAACCCCGTCTTCGTCACGATGCACCAGATAATCGTCCGGCAGGAGCGGGATCTTGCCGCCGCCGCCGGGCGCATCGATGACGAAATGAGGTACGGCCATCCCGCTGGTATGGCCCTGGAGCGCTTTGATGATGTTCAGCCCCGTTTCCACCGTGGTCCGGAAATGATTGGTGCCCTTGGTAAGGTCCGCTTGATACAAGTAGTAGGGTTTGACGCGGGCGAGCAGGAGTTGATGCACCAGCCGCTTCATGACCTCCGGATCGTCGTTCACACCTTTCAGCAGTACCGTCTGCGCGCCTAGCGGTATCCCGGCATCGGCGAGCATTCCACAGGCAGCCTTCACGGCAGGCGTGAGTTCGTCCGGATGATTGAAATGCAGATTCATATAAATCGGGTGATATTTTTTCACGATCTCGCACAGCTTGGGCGTGATGCGCTCCGGCAGGGTTCCCGGCACCCGCGAGCCGATGCGGACGAGTTCCAGATGGGGAATCGACCGCAGCGCCTTTAGAACTTTTTCGAGCAGATGGTCGGGGAGGAGCAGCGGATCGCCGCCGGACAGAATGACGTCGCGCACTTCCGTGTGGACGCGCAGATAGGCAACGGCCTTGTCGAGGTCGCCCTTCTTGATGAATCCCGGCTTGCCGACCAGCCGCTTGCGGGTACAGAAGCGGCAGTAGATCGGGCACTGGTTTGTCACCATCAGCAGGACCCGATCCGGATAGCGGTGAACGAGGTGCGGCACCGGGCTCATCAGGTCTTCTTCAAGCGGATCATCCGGCGCGTCGAAATCCTCCATCTCGACCCGGTCGGGAACGACCTGTTTCCAGATCGCGTCGCCTTTTTCCTTGATCGTGGAGAGGACAGTCGGCGTGATGCGCATCGGGTAGGGGCCCACGATGGCTTCGATCTCCCGTTCGTCCAGGCCGAACCGCTCGGCCAGGTCCTTCGGCTTCACGATGCTCTTGGCGAGGACCTGTTTCCAGTCTTCCATACGTGCGCTCTTAGTTGATCCGGCAGGAGGGGTGGGCGTCATCGTCACTTGGTGTGTCCGGTGTCATACGAGCCTGTGATTGAAATCTGGTTGATGAGGCAGATCCCGCACCGTACCGCTCATCCAAGTAAGCCAGGATGTCGGCCGTTTCCGTCAGGACGAGATCGCCGTCCTGGATGACCGGCACGAAATATTGTCCGGAGACGGCGTGGACCTGTTTGCGGAACATGCGGATGTCCGGCACGATCACGTCGGTGTAGGCAATCTTCAATTCGTCAAGCTTGCGTTTGACGGCGATGCACTCGGGGCACCAGTCGACATGGTATAGCGTCAGCCCCACGATAGGCTTAGGCTACCAGGAACGGGTGGCAAAGTGAAACGCCCATTTTCAGTGCCGGGTGAATGAATCCGTCAGTCCGATGAGACGGCACAGGGGGCCATGACGGCGTCTTTCATGCCGTGGATCACTTTTTTGTCGGCGGGACATACGGTCGCCAGAATACCGGCGAGTTCAGCGGTGCCGTCCGTCACAAAATAATAGGGGGAGAGCCGGGCCCGCCCGGACATACGGGCCATCGTTCCGGTGCCGGGGTCGTGATAGTCCATCTCGAAGAGCCGTCCTTTGTGAAACTCCTGCAGCACGTGTGGGGTGTTCGGAAAAGCGGTTAAGGCCTGTTGCAGTGCGGCCGCCCATTCCGTTTGCGGCAGGTCGTGGCCGACGGATACGCCGCGGCTGCCCCAGGCCAGTTCGGAAAACCCGGACGGCTTAATGACGAAGTGCCGTTCTTTCTGCGTTGCACGTTCCAGTTCCCGCCAGTGTGCGACGGCGCGTCCGCCGAGATGCAAATCCGGAATGGTGGCGGCCGGCGGCACCGGCGCCGGATCGAGCAGCCACGTTTTGGGCATGATGGTGGCGAGATGGAGTATGCCGTCACTGCCCAGTTCCCGTTCCCAGAACGGGCGCAGGATCGGGTGATGGAGAAGTGCAAACGCCGATTTTTCCTCCAGGGCAGGTTTGTAGGGCGGCGTAATGGCCGTCAGGCCGCCCTTCACGGCATACTGCATCAACTCGGCCTTCGGAATGTTCGGCAGGTCGAATAGCTCGAAGAACCGGTACACGATCCCGACTCGCGTCTCGCCGGCCTCCGTTCGGCACCGCAAGCCGTCTTCGGTGAAACGAACATCGCGCGGTTCGACGCAAACAGCCGGGAGTCCCAACTCGCGAAGCTGCGCCGCCACCCAGATCATCTCCGGGCGATAGTCTTTGGCTTCGTCCGAGACGACGATCGCGACACAGCCGGCATGTGATCCCTGCGCTGCTTTCAGCATGGCGGCAAACCCCCGGACCATGCCGTCGCGTCCTCCGATCAGGTCGAAACGCGGAGTGCTGTGTGCTGAGCGCTGAAAGGGCAGGTCTGCGTACGCGTGACTCATCGCCGCCGTCAGGCCGATTCCGCCCGGAACCGAGTCGAGCTCGGTGATAACCATGCCGTCCTGCGTCGGAATCACGTCGGGTCGGATGACAGCCGGCAGGTCGTCACGAAATCGCTTCGTACGGCTGAACGTGATCAGCGATTCGGGCTTTCCTTGGTCCAAATAGCTGGCGACCCATGCAGGCTGTGTTCCTTTGACGCTTTCCGCATACAATCGGTTCAGCGCGCGGTAAAACGCGAGCAGGTGCGGCCCCAGTGTTTGGAAAAAGCGCAGTTGCTCGGTGGAGATGACGAAAGGAACGGGGCTGATCCGCCAGACGGTGCCGGCCTGGTGGCCTTCCACCGGTTGCACCGATGGATCGGCGAACAGGCCGGCCCGGCTCAGTTGCTGCCGGATGGTCACACAGCGGCGTTTGGCCGTCTCGTCATCAACAGCCTGGCACAGAGGTTCATTCGAAGCCAATGGCGGAGTCCTTCTCGTCGGTGTGCCTGGGTTGACCGGTCATGCAGGAGATTGAGGCGAACGAAACGATGCTAACACGCTGGTCCGGCCCTCACAAGGGGCGCGACCGGGCTGCGTGTTCGTCGGCTGTCGGACAAGTCGAGAGAAAATCGAACGTTTCTTGCTCCCGGAGGACCCGCATCGTAAGATAAAACACTTGATAGCCCAGGCCGGTTCCGTATCCGAGTCGCAGGTGAGCGTGTCGACGCAACTCCCTCAAATCGTGCCGAGTTCCGAGTGTTTCCGTTGCGATGTCTGCTGCCGGTTTCCGGAGGCGGACAGCTTCCTGCGCCCCTACTTTACCGAGCGGGAAATTGCCGCTGCCTTGGCGCGGGGCGTTGCGCCGGAACGGTTTCCGGACGCTGCCGGTTCGCAGGTTCGGGTTGTCGCGCATCCTCAGGGAGACGGCTACCTCTGCCCGGCGTTCGATCCGGTTACCGCACACTGTCAAATTTATGACGCTCGTCCGCTGGATTGCCAATTGTATCCGTTCGCATTGATGTGGAATGCCTCGAAGGATCGGGTGCTGTTGGGCTGGGACGCCAAGTGCCCGTTTATGCGGGATGCGGTTCCGGCCGACGTGCAGGCCCATGCGGAACGGGTCGAGGCGGTGGTCATGACGCACGTCACCAGTGCAACCATCGCGCGCCATCCACGGCTGATCGGTCCCTTTCAGGACGACGTGGTGATCATTAGGGAACTGCCTGAGTTGACGGCCCGTCTGGTCCGCCGGCCGGTGGACGCTAGACTGCAGCCCCTCACGGTGGCGGATGCGCCACGGTATGCCCGCGCACTGGTCGACTCGGGATGGCTGGCAGGGGAGCCGTTGGCCGCGCACGCATTCGCCTATCACTATCTGTGGACGACTCTGCTGCCGTACTGGTGGATGGAGCAGGACCGGACGCTCTACTTGTTTGCGCAGTCACCCGACGGGTTCTTTCTGGCGTGCCCTCCCATCGGGGCGGGCCCGCTGGTCCAGCGCGTCCGTGAGGCGTTCGCGCTGATGCGTGGATGGAACAGGTCATCCGCAGTGAGCCGGATTGAAAACGTGAGCGAGACGCAGAAGGACGAGCTGGTTCGTGCCGGGTTCCGGTGCGGCGCCAAACCGCCCGATTACGTGTACGACGCGGCGGCGCTGGCCGAACTCAAGGGCGACGGGTACAAGTCGCAGCGGGCGCTCTGCAACCGGGTGGTCCGGGAACATGCGGTGACGATCGATTCCTACCGTGCCTCCGACCGGGAGGCCTGCGCCGTGCTGTATGAGCGCTGGGCGGTGCAGAAACGGCGGAGCGGGCTGGATCGCATGGGCCTGTTGTTGCTGGAGGACGCCGAGGCCGCACATCGACTTGCCTGTTTTGAAGGCGCATTACTGGGGCTGGAAGGCACGGTGGCTCGCGTTGACGGCGAGGTGCACGCGTACACGTTCGGCTACTGGCTGACGCCGCAGGTGTTTTGTGTGGTGATCGAGGTTGCGGACCGGTCGATGCCGGGCCTGGCGCAGTTGCTGTTTCGCGCAACGTGCCGGCGGGTCGTGGAGCGTGGAGGCACCCGCATCAATGCGATGGACGACGCCGGACTGCCGGGCCTGCGGGAGGCGAAGCAGGCGTATCGGCCGGTCGCACTGGTCAACAACTGGGTGGTGACGGAAGGGTGAGATGCTGACGCGGATGGTCCGATCAATCCAGGATCCCTCCAACGGTTACCGGTGGCTGCCGTTGCTGATCGTCTTGATGACAGTCCTGGCGCTGGGCATCGGGTCGTTGCTGCTCGGCTATGTCGAGCGGCATCTGATCGAAGCGTCGGGGGAAACGTTGATGCTGGCGGCGGCGGAAGTTTCCGACAAGGTCGACCGGCTGCTGTTCGAGCGGCTCGGCGACGCACAGATGATCGCCCGCGCCTTTGCCGTGCAGTCTGCGGATCGCGCGCATCAGGCCCGCTATCTCGAATGGATGAAAACGACCTATGCGCCGCTGTATGTCTGGCTGGGCGTAACGGACCGGCACGGGGTCATCGTCGCCGCCACCAAAGAAGCATTGGTGGGCGAGAACTACAGCGCGAGCCGGTGGTTTCAAGCCGCGCGCGACCGGCGGGCCGTTGTGGCCGGCGATGTGGAGATTCACGAAGCGGACGACGGGGTGGAAACGATCGCCTTCACGGCGCCCATCATCGACGACCGCGGCACATTCCTCGGCGTGGTTACGACCCGTGTGGGAATTCCCAGCGTGGAGGAAGTGACCACGCAAACGATCCGGTCGTTGGAGTATGAGACGGGATTCGGCGGTCCGGTGGATTATCAGATGTTGACCAGGGATGGGAAGGTCTTCATCGACTCCGATCTGTTGCACAAAGGGATGGTGAACCTGTTGGCCATGGGTTTGCCGTCGGCGATCGCCGGCCAGTCCGGTGGGTTGGGGTTTGTCCAGGAGCAGCATCTCCGCCGGCATGTACCGGTCGTGACCGGCTACGCGTCGACGAAACGCATCGGGGATGCGTCCGGTTTCAGCTGGACCGTGCTCATGCGCATCGATCGCGCCGCGATCCTTGCGCCGATCCGGTCCATGCTGTGGAAAGTGATGATGGGCGGCGCCGTCGTTTGGTGTCCGCTGCTGATGCTGGTCTTGTGGGCCACCATGCGGCTTCGTACGGAGCATCGCCAGGCCCAGCAGGAAAGCGCGTGGGCGCGTGCGGCGGAAGCGGCCCTGATTCAGAGCCAGGAACGGACCCGGGCGATTGTCGATACGGCGCTGGACGGGTTGATCACGATCGATGCGGGCGGTGTGATCACCGAGTGGAACGTGAAAGCCGAAGCGCTTTTCGGGTGGACGCGCGGCGAGGTTCTGGGGCGCCTGCTGTCCGACACGATCATTCCGCTGCGCGATCGGGACGCCCACAATCGGGGCATTCAGAAATTTCTGCAGACCGGTGAGGGGCCGATTCTCAACCGGCGCATCGAAGCGATGGCCCGGCATCTGGACGGGCATGAATTCCCCGTCGAGCTGTCGGTGTCGCCGGCGCGGATCGGCGAGGAATACTTTTTCAGCGCGTTTGTGCGGGATATTACGGACCGCCGGCGCGCCGAGCGCCGTCTTGCATCGCAGTACGCGGTGACGCGGGTATTGACCGAGTCGGGCGGTCTGGAGGATGCGGCGCCGAAGATCATCCGGGCGATGGGCGAGAGCCTCGAATGGGAAGTCGGGGTGTTCTGGCGGATGGACCGGCCGACCCGCACGTTGCGGTGTCTGGCGGAGTGGCAGATGCCGACGGTGCAGGTGGAGGAATTTATTGCGGAGTCGCGCAAGCAGAACTTCGGGCCGGGTGTCGGGCTGCCCGGACGGATTTTGGAAAGCGGCGAGCCGGCCTGGATCCGGGACGTCACGGAAGATGCGAATTTCCCCCGCACGGCGTCGGCGGTGGCGGTCGGCCTGCATGGGGCGTTTGGGTTCCCGATTCGCGTGGGCGGTGAGATCGAAGGCGTGATCGAACTCTTGAGCCGCCAGGTGCGTGAGCCGGACGAAGAATTGCTGAGAATGGTGGCCGACATCGGCCTCAAGATCGGCCAGTTCGGCGACCGGACGCGGGCCGAGTCGGCGCTCAAGCAGACGGAAGCGCAGTTGCGGCACTCGCAGAAGATGGAAGCGGTCGGCCGCCTCGCCGGCGGGGTCGCGCACGATTTCAACAATCTGCTGACGGTGATTCGCGGATACAGCGAGCTCATCCTGAGCCGGCTGGCGTCGGACGATCCGACGCGCCGCGAAATGGAAGAGATTAAAAAAGCGGCGGACCGTTCGGCGGGACTGACCGGTCAGCTGCTGGCCTTCAGCCGGCGCAAGATGGTTGCGGCGAAAGTGGTGGACCTGAACGCGCTGGTCACGAACATGGACGGCATGCTGCGCCGGCTCATGGGCGAAGACAGCATCATGCTCTGTACGACGCTGGAGGAGGACATCGGGTCCATTAAGGCGGATCCGGGCCAGATCGAGCAGATCGTCATGAATCTGGCGGTCAATGCCAGGGATGCGATGCCCAGCGGCGGCCGGCTGACGATCGAAACCAAAAACGTCACGATCAGGGAACGGAGCCGGCGGGATTCGCTGGGCCTCGAAAAAGGCGACTATGTCCGCCTGACGATCAAGGATACCGGCACCGGCATGAGCGAAGAGACGCAATCGCATTTGTTCGAGCCGTTTTTCACGACGAAAGAAAAAGGGAAGGGGACTGGGCTCGGACTCTCGACCGTCTATGGGATCGTCAAACAGGCGGGCGGCGCCATCGCAGTGGAGACCGAACTGGACAAGGGGACGACGTTCAAGATCTTCTTTCCCCGGGTCAAAGAAGCCGCCTCGGCACTGCATGTGGCCGACGCGCCGGCCGAACAGATGCACGGCCAGGAAACCATTCTGCTGGTCGAAGACGAACCGGCCGTTCGCGGGCTGGTGCAGGAGATGTTGCAGACGTACGGATACACGGTGCTGGTGGCACGCCACGGCATTGAAGCGCTGCTGCTTGCCAACAAACATGCATCATCGATTCAACTGCTGCTGACCGACGTAGTGATGCCGCAGATGACCGGGCCGGAAGTCGCGGAGAAAGTCAAAATCCTGCGTCCCAGCATCAAGGTGCTGTACATGTCCGGCTATCCGGATCACCCGGCTTTCGCCAAGGGCGGGATCACGCGCGACACGCCGTTCCTCCAAAAGCCGTTCGAGTCGAAAGCGCTGATTCAAAAGGTCCGCGAAGTGCTCGATATGAAGCAGGCGGCGTAACCCCGTTCGATTCTTTTCTGTCGCCCTCGTTGCTTGATCTTGGCCCCTTATTCCGTTTATCGTTCCGGCGTAGGCTGTTGAAAAAGGCCATGCTGGTAGGTCTTTATTATGGGATTGATCTATGACGCAACCGGGCCGCGAGCTTGATTTGCAGTCCTGCCGCATCGAGCGGGAGCCGTTCTACGCCGAAGTCCGCGGGGAAATCGGGCTCTTTACCATTGCGGCAAAAAGCAAAATGCCGGTGATGCTGAAAGGGCCGACCGGTTGCGGCAAGACGCGGTTCGTCCAGCACATGGCCTACAAACTGGGACGGCCGCTCATCACCGTCGCCTGCCACGAAGATCTCACGGCGTCCGATCTTGTCGGCCGCTATCTGCTCAAGGGGCAGGACACGGTATGGATGGATGGCCCGCTCACGCTCGGCGTGAAGCATGGGGCCATCGTGTATCTCGACGAAGTGGTGGAAGCCCGGAAGGATACGACCGTCATCATCCATCCGCTCAGCGACGACCGGCGCGTGCTCCCGATCGAGAAAAAAGGCCAGCTGATCGAAGCGGCGGACGAGTTCATGCTCGTCATCTCGTACAACCCCGGCTATCAGAGCGTCTTGAAAGATTTGAAGCAGAGCACCAAGCAGCGGTTCATGGCGATCGAATTCGACTATCCCGCGCCGGACATCGAAGCCACGGTGGTGGCGAAGGAAGCGGGCGTGACGGCGGAGATCGCCGGCCGGCTGGTCAAACTCGGCGGAAAAGTGCGGAACCTGAAGCATCACGGGCTAGAAGAGGGCGTCAGCACGCGATTGCTGATTTATGCCGGCACGTTGATCAAGCAGGGTGTCCCGGCCGACCGGGCCTGCGATGTCGCCATCGCCCGTCCGATTACCGACGATCCGGATATGCAACGCAGTATTCTCGAATTGGCCAAGGCCGTTTTCTAACCCGCGCCCGGGCACCTCGCTCTTTCATGACTGTGCCGATCGTACGGGAGACGAAGGACGGCGTCGTCCTCTCGATTCACGTTCACCCCAATGCGTCCCGGACGGAATGGGCCGGACTCTACGGCGACGCACTCAAGATTCGTGTGGCCGCGCCTCCGGTGGATGGTGCGGCCAACGAGGCGCTCACGACATTTCTCGCCGATGCGCTGGCGGTGCCGCGCGCGATGGTGCGCGTGCAATCCGGCGCGAGCGGGCGGCGCAAACAGGTGTGCATCCAAGGGCGTACCGCAGCGCAGGTCCGCGCGCGGCTGCCTCTTCCGTCGCAGAAGGGAACGGTGACGTCATGACGCGGTTCACGAAGGGAGCGGTTATCGTCCTGGGGTGCGTCCTGTCGGCTTGTTCGAGTACGCAGCCGATCCTGTATCCCAATGCGCATCTGCAGTCGGTCGGGAAAGACACGGCGGACCAGGACATCGCGGCCTGCCGGCAGTTGGCGGAGTCGGCCGGCGCCGAGGAAAGCAGTGGCAAAAGCGGGCGCGTCGCGACGAATACGGCCGTCGGGGCGGGAGTCGGCGCCGCCAGCGGCGCGGTGGGCGGTGCGATTTCCGGTGCAGCCGGGCAAGGTTCATTGGTCGGGGCAGCCAGCGGCGCAGTGTGGGGCTTGCTGATGGGCCTGTTCAATATGGGCTCGTCTCCGCCGAGCGAGGCCTACACGAATTTCGTGAACCGCTGTTTGCAGGACAAGGGGTATGAGGTGACGGGATGGCAGTGAAGGGTGTGCAGGACGAACAGGCAGGTATCCTTGCTCGCTGTCCGCGCACATCAGAATGTGCTCGGGCAATGCGCGCAGTTAGATATCTACCTGTTCATCCTGCGAGGGGGGATAAAGAAAGAGGAACATTGCACGCAATGGAAATGACCACGACGACCAGTCCAGATGAGAGAAAGAAAAGGAAAGAACCGAGCGAAGAAACTAGGATGTTGGCTTGTTAGATGGAGCAGATGCAACGTCGGCTGTTGGCTGCGCCTTATGGCGTAAAGCCCGGCCCTTGTCCGGTGTCGGATCGGTGACGATCCCGTAGACGTCCCGTCCTTCGTGGCCTTCCGGCAGATATTCCGTGATCGGCATCCCGTCTTCGCGGACGAACAAGAGGCAGTGGCAGTACTTGTAGATCTGCATTTCGTCGCAGGCGCAGATCCAACGGCGTAGTTTGGCTTCGGCTTGTTTGTCCTTGTAAAAATTGCAGGGACAGAGTGGTTTGCCGAGTTCGTCGACGTGCATGGCCAGGCCTTTGACCACGGCTTCGGTCACGGCGGGGTTCGGGTGCATGGTCGTGCCGCTCTTCTCGGCGAACCCCTTCACGTACTTCCACATCTTGTCGAGACTCTCCGGCTTCGGTTCGGCCATGGGTTCCTCTTGATTCAGCGCATAATGGGTTGGCATCGCTAGTTTACAAGGAGAATTTGCTCCTTTACAATCCACAACTTCGCACGATTTCCCGGTTGAGGAACAATGGCCGAGTCACGCGTTCATACGGAACTAATCAGCCGGTTGGCAGAGGACTTGGGACAGGCTGATGCTGTTCGGTTGGTTGCCCAACTGGCCGAGGCATCCGGTCGAACGGATCTGGCGGCGGCGGTGTCGGCTCTGCTGGCGGAACTGGCCGATGTCTCGGAGAAAGTTGCGCATGCCGCGGCCACCGCGTTGCCGGAACTCCATCACCGTGCCGGCTTGGCGCAGGTTGTCGCCTGGCTCGACGTCGGGATTGCCTGCGCCGAATTGTCCGGTGCGACCGCGCTCAAATATTTTAAAGACAGCCCTCGCGTGCTCGGTGTGATCGATTCGCCGGATGCCCATGCCGCCGTGCTCACTGTGGCGTTAGAACTGGCGGAACAGGATGCCAATGTGACGCTGGAATATCTGCGGACCGCTCCGCACATTTTAACGGCGGTGTCTGCCGATCAGGTGCGGGCCTGGCTCGATGTCGGACTGGAGCTGATGCAGACCGACGTGGTGGTGGGGCTTGAATATATCCGTCAGATTCCGGCCATCGCGCCGGTCCTGCCATTGGCCGAGGTGCGGAACTGGGTTGCGTTCGGTATGAAACTGATCGCGCCGAATAGTTTGGGCAAGCCGGATTATCTGGCGACGATGGAATTTCTGCGAACGAGTGCCGCCATTCTCGGCGACATCGACCATCCGTCTGCCCGGGCGAAGGTGGTGGCGTTGGGGACGTTGCTGGCCTGCCATGCGCCGGAGGCGGGCATTACCTGCCTGGCGGAGTCGCCCCGCGTGCTGCGGGCGCTGCCGTCTCCTGACTGGCAGGTGAAAGTGCTGCAGTACGGTGCGTTGCTGGCTGAACGGGACGCCGAGTCGGCGCTGGCGTATTTCCGGCGTTGCCCGGAACTGGTGGGCTTGATCGGCGAGACGGGGTCGGCGGCGCGGTTCGACAATTGGTTCAAGGCCGGCATGGAAACGCTGGCCTACAGTCCGGAGGGCGCGCGTGCCTATTTCGGGCTGGCGTCGCAGAAGGCGCTGGCGTCGGTCGAAGAAGCGTTGAGCGGAGTGCAGCTGCGCCAGGTCGCCCGGCGGATTAAGCTTTTCGTGGAAGGACTGTGTGGGACGGATGTGACGATCCGCCCGCTGCCCGAGTCCGTTGTCGGGGCACCCGTTCGCGCCACCGTCAGCGCGGATGGTCGGACTATTCAGCTGCCGGCGCTGCTCCGCCGGTATCCAACGGCTGAGGAGAATGAGCGGCTCTACCTTGTCATGGCGGCGCATGAGGCAGGCCATCTGGAATTCGGCACCTATCGCCTCACGCTGGAGCCGCTGGCGGATCTGGTCGAGACCGTCCGGCAGCGATACAAACGGTCCGCGCACACCACGCCCGAGACGCTGGCCGCGTTGTTCCGGCTCTATCCGCATCCGCGGCTGGCGGGCGATCTATGGACGGTGCTGGAGGACGCGCGTATCGAGATGCTGTTGCAATGGCACTATCCGGGGCTCCGGCGGGATTTGCGACAGATTGCGTCCGATGCGGTGACGCCGCGCGATCCGGCGCATGGTCTGACGGCTAAAGAGTTGATCGTCGATTGTCTCTTGCGGCTGTCGACCGGCGAGTCGGCGGAGGCGGCCGTGCCTCGTGCGATGCAGGACGAAGTGGCGGTGCTCTGGAATATGTGTGCGCCGTGTCTGATGCCCACGGCGATAGCCGAAGACATTGTCCGGTTAGCGCATGCCGTCTATGTCCGTCTGGAAGAACTGCTGGCGCCGAAGGCGGCGATGATCCAGTCCGAGCGTCCGGACGACGAATCGCAGGAGTTGGGCGTCGGGCCGACAGCATCGGAAGAAACCGGCGGCGAGTATCGCCCCATGACGAATTGGGTGTATCGCGGTGCGATGAATCCGGAGTTCATCAAGCGGGACAATGCAGAGGCCGATCGCACCCGCGAATCGCAACCGGATCTGGACCGGACGGCCAGCCAGGGCGGCGGGTCGTCGGAACAGTCGGGCCGTGGGCAGGACGGACGGGGAGAACGGGAGACGGCGACCGGCGATGTGCTGGCCGGCGGCCGGTCGCTTCCCGAAACAGTCGAGGAAGTGCTGGCGCTGGAAGTCGATCAGCAGCCGCTCTCGGAAATGATGCGCGACGGTGTCCGGACCGTCCAGTATCCGGAATGGGATGCCGTGATCCGAGACTATCGGCCGCGCTGGTGCCGGGTGCGGGAGCAGCCCGCCGAGTCGGGATCGGATGAATTCGTGGCGGCGACGCTCATGAGCCGGCAGAGCGCCATTCGATCGCTGCGCCGGTTCTTCGAAGGCCTGCGGCCTCCGGCGCTCCGCCGTGTGCCCGGCCAGTCCGACGGAGACGATCTGGATCTCGATGCGCTGGTGCGGCGCGCTGCCGAGCAGCGGGCCGGCACGGAAGGCGGCGAGCATGTGTACGTGCGGCGGGATAAAAAAGAGCGTGACGTGGCTGTGGCCGTGCTCGTCGACATCAGCGGGTCCACGAGCCGGCAGGTCGATGCCGGCCGGCGGGTCATCGACATCGAGAAGGAAAGCCTCGTGCTGCTGTGCGAGGCGCTGGAAGCGGTGGGCGATCACTATGCGCTGTATGCCTATTCGGGCCAGGGCCGGGCACAGGTCGACTTCCTCGTCGTGAAAGATTTCGATGAGCGGCTTGGCGGGTCGGCGGCCAACCGGCTGGGCGGCCTGACTCCCCGCCAGCAGAACCGTGACGGCGCGGCGATCCGGCACGCGGCGGCCAAGCTGCTGGCACGGGAGGCGAAGACGCGCCTGCTCTTGTTGCTCAGCGACGGCCGTCCTCTGGACGGCGACTATAAAGACGATTATTCGCTGGAAGACACAAAGGCGGCGTTGCGGGAGGCGGGCCGCAACGGGGTCCATCCTTTTTGCGTCACCGTCGATCGCCACGCGGACGAGTATCTCCGTCGTATGTATAGCGATGTGCAGTGCGCCGTGATCGATCGGGTGGAGGCTCTGCCGGCCGCGCTCCCTCGCATTTACCAACGATTGACAACCTGATTGTCCATGACGACTTCTGCCGACAAACCGACCGTGCCGCCCTGGTTGTATAAATTGTTCACCGGGCATCAGTATCCCTACGTCCGCCGTCTGGCGAAATTCGCGCAGCCGGTGAAGCCGGGGGAGGACCGGCCCGAGCCGACGAAGGACGCGATCGAGGCGAAGTTCTGGGAGGTCTATCCCCGGTGTTCCGCCAAAGTCCTGCAGGAAGTGAAGGCCGGTATGATCGTGGTGTTTCACGATCTGGGCGACTATCCGCCCGGCGGGTTTCAGGAACTCGTCGACAATCCCGAAGAGTTTCTCGCGCGGACCTACGGCAAGAAGAAAATCAAGGTGAACTTTTACGACGGCGAAAATTTCGTGTGCACGATCAATTTCAAGGTTGCCGGCTGGACGGAACACGAAGGGGGACATTGAAGGCCGCGGGGCGTCGTCGTGCTCGCGCCCCGCGCACTCGGAGTGATTGTAAGGCGACCACGATGGCTGTGCTCGGTGCATGCGCGCAGTGAATGATACCCCGCGGCCTTCATGGGTGATAAAAGAAAAGGGAAAATCAGAAGCTGAGGTGGTGATGATGGGGCGACCGAAGATTACAGTCGTGGGAGCAGGCAATGTCGGCGGGACCACCGCGCAGCGGCTGGCCGAAAAAGACGCGTACGATGTCGTGCTGGTCGATATCGTCGACGGTGTGCCGCAAGGCAAGGCGCTCGACATCTCGCAGGCCGGACCGGTCTGCGGGTACAGCTCGCGGGTCATCGGCACCAACGGCTATGCCGACACGGCCGGGTCGTCCATCGCGGTGATTACGTCCGGCATCCCGCGCAAGCCCGGCATGAGTCGCGATGAATTGCTGGCCACGAACGCCAAGATTGTGAAATCGGTCGTGAGCGAACTGGTGTCCCGCTCGCCCGGCATCATGCTCATTCTGGTGACGAATCCGCTTGATGCGATGGTGCATGTGGCGCGCCGCGTCAGCGGGTTGCCGAAGTCGAAGATCATCGGCATGGCGGGCGTGCTCGATTCGGCGCGCATGCGCACGTTCATTGCCGGGGAATTGAATGTCCCGGGATCCGATGTCCAGGCGATGGTGTTGGGCGGCCACGGCGATACGATGGTGCCCCTGCCGCGCTACACCACCGTGAAGGGCAAGCCGGTCTCCGAACTCATGTCGAAAGAACGGCTCGACGCGATTGTGAAGCGGACACAGGACGGCGGAGCCGAAATCGTCGGGCTGTTAAAGACCGGCAGCGCGTTCTATGCGCCTTCGGCGTCGGCCGTCGATATGGTCGAAGCCATCCATCGGGATCAGAAGCGGGTGTTGCCCTGTGCGGTGCTCTGTGAAGGCGAGTACGGGCTGAAAGATGTCGTGGTCGGCGTCCCCGTGAAACTCGGCCGGGGCGGCGCGGAGCAGGTGGTGGAGTACGAACTGACGGCCGACGAGCGGGCGGCCTTGCACAAATCGGCGGAGGCTGTGCGGGAACTGTGCGCGACGGTCGACCGGTTAATGGCGTAACGGGACGACCTTGCTTGACAAGGTCGAACGAGTGCCGTAGAGACAGGGGCCCAGCAGTAAACCGTTGAACGAGAGGGAGCTATGAAATTTCTCGAAGATCCGATGCAGACGATGGGCGCAGGGTTCGCCCTCGCTGTGGTGTTGATAGTCGCATATCTCGGTATGGCCGGCATCAGCGCGGGGGACGCTGACTGGTTCGGGATCATCGTCCGCTGGGTGCATTTTCTGGCGGGGATCACCTGGATTGGGCTGCTGTACTTCTTCAATTTGATCAACGCGGCGTTCTTGAAGAGTTTGGACGGACCGACGAAGAACGTGGTCATCCCGAAACTCATGCCCTCGGCGCTGAACTGGTTTCGCCACGGCGCGACGGTGACGGTGCTGGCCGGCCTGATTCTCTATTTCAAGCTGTATAGCCACGGCGGAACCGGGGCCTATGCCCTGGGGATCGGCGGGTTGCTCGGCCTGATCATGATGGGTAACGTGCACGGCATCATCTGGCCGAACCAGAAAAAGATTATTGCGGCGGTGTCGGCGGCGGCTCAAGGGACACCGGCTCCTCCGGAGATGGCCCAGTGGGGCCGGACCGCATTGCTTGCGTCCCGCGTCAATTTCATGCTGTCGATTCCCATGCTGTTTTTCATGGGTGCCGGCAGCCACATCAAGTAAGCGCATCGGTACTCCTGCCGGCGGGGTAGACCCCGCCGGCAGATCGTTTCCTCCCGCCGGTCGTTTTCAGGTCACCACAATGCCCAGGCTCCCATAGGGCCCTTGCCCTAACTGCTTGAGATTCTGGCCTATTCTCTGTGCGTTTTCTTGACGGCGCCAGGAGGAGAGCCGTATAGTACACCTCTTCAAGCTGGGTTTTTGAGGATGGAACGATGTCCACGGTGACAGAGCCGCGCCTGATCCAGAAGCTCGACGGGGCCCCCTGGGAGATTGAGGGGTATCTCAAGGTCGGCGGGTATGAGGCGTGGAAGAAATGTGTCTCAGACCGGAATCCCGGCCAGGTGGTCGAGGAGTTGAAGAAGTCCGGTCTGCGCGGCCGTGGCGGCGCCGGATTTCCGACCGGTGTGAAGTGGGACAAGGTGCTGCACCACCGTATCAAGGAACATTACTTTGTATGTAACGCCGGCGAACATGAGCCGGGGACGTTCAAGGATCGCCATCTGCTGAAGACGCTGCCGCATCAGTTGATCGAGGGCTGTTTGATCGCGGCGCATACCGTGCAGGCCAAGGCGGCGTTCATCTATGTGAACCATGAGTATCATGAAGAGCGGGAAAATCTGAAAAAGGCGCTGGCGCAGGCGAAGGAACGGGGGCTGATCGGCAAGAACATCCTCGGCCGCGGGATCGACCTCGACCTCCAGGTGTTCGAAGGACACGGGAGCTACGTCGCCGGGGAGGAAACGGCGATGCTGGAGTCGATGCAGGGCCGGCCCGCCATGCCGCGCCAGAAGCCGCCGTTTTATCCGACGGATTTCGGGCTCTACGGCAAGCCGACGCTGGTCAATAACGTGGAAACGCTCTGCAATATCCCCCGGATTCTCTACAAAGGATCGTCCTGGTTTACGCAAGTGGGGACGGAGAAATGTCCGGGGACAATGATGTTTTCGTTGAGCGGCTCCGTCAATCGTCCCGGCGTGTACGAAATGCCGATGGGGGTAACGATCCGGGAACTCATCGAGAGATGCGGCGGCGGGGTGCCGGGTGGTCGCACGATCAAGGCGGTTTTCCCCGGCGGCCCGGCGTTTCCGATGGTAACGGCCGATCAACTCGACCTGCCGATGGATTTTGATTCGCTCAAGAAGGCGGGAACCGGGTTGGGGTCCGCCGGCGTCATCGTGGTGGACGATGCGACGTGTATGGTCGCCAAGACGTTGCATTTCTCCAATTTCTTTAAAGGCGAGAGCTGCGGCCAGTGTCCTCCCTGCCGGATGGGGACGATCAATCTGGCGACGCTCATGCAGAAGATCGAGCAGGGCGAGGGCACGCAGAAGGATATGGACAGCCTGCTCCAGCTCTGCGGGTTTGTGAAGGGCACGGGGTATTGCACGCTGGTGACCGGCGCCTCGGTGCTGGTGCAGAGCAGCGTCAAATTGTTTCGCCACGAATATGAAGAGCACATCCGCTTGCAGCGCTGTCCCTATCAGACGGCTGCGACCGGAGCGGCGGTGCATTGAGGAGCGTCGATGCCGCGCGTGACGTTTGTGCATCCGGAAGGCAAAAGCGGCGTGGTGACGCGCAATCTCACCCTGCTGGATGCAGCCAAGGAGTTGGGGTTTCGGCTGAATCACGATTGCGGGGGCAATGCGTCCTGCACGACCTGCCGGGTTGAAGTGCAGTCCGGGGCCGAGCATTTGTCCGAGATCGAGTTCGACGAGCAGGATCTCTTGGACCGGGAAGCCCTGCGGGAGTCCTGGCATCGTCTGGGATGTCAGGCGAAGGTGCTGGGAGACGTCGTTGTCCGGGTACCCATCTCCAAGTTCGCGGAACCGGCAAAAACGCAATCGGAAACGCAGGGTGTTGATATTCGGTAGAGAGGTGTTACACTAAGCCAACCTGGGTCGGAATACGGGGCCCGGGCATATAGAGGAGGGTGCAATGGTTACTATTACGGCAGTCGCGGAGCAGAAGATTAAGGAACTGATGGTGGAGGAAAAGGACGTGGTCGGCCTGCGGATTTATGTCCGGGGCGGCGGATGCCACGGCTACCAATATGGGATGGCGTTCGAATCCAAGATGGCCGAAGACGATACGGTGATCGAAAAGGGCGACGTGAAAGTCATCATGGATTCGCAGAGCGCGCCGCTGCTCCAGGGCGCGGAAGTCGATTACGTCGACAGCCTTCAGGGGTCCGGCTTCTCGATCAAGAATCCTCAGGCGAAGACGACCTGCGGCTGTGGCAGTTCCTTCAGCGCCTGAGTCCGAACGGTTCGAGACGAGGGCCTCTGCAGCCAGTTGCGCGATAGTATGAAGCCAGGGTTGCCCGTGTGCGGGTGACCCTGGCTTCGTGTTTGTGAGCCGGTCATCGCACGTATGGGACAGACCACGGTTACCAGACGCTACCGCTTCTGTGCGGCGCATCGGCTGCACACCGAGCATTTATCGCCGGAAGCCAACTGGGCGGCATTCGGCAAGTGCAACAATCCGAACGGACACGGGCATAATTATGTCGTGTTGGTGACGGTGGCGGGGAGTGCGGTGGACCTGGGCCGGCTTGACCGCGTCGTGGCCGAGCGCATCGTTCAACGATTCGACCACCACGATTTGAATCAGGACCCGGCATTTCAGGCGAGTACCACCACCGGCGAAAACCTCGTGATGCTGATCTGGGATTTGCTGGCGCCCCACTTGCCGGCGGGGCAGCTGCGAAAAGTCGGCGTCATCGAGACGCGAGACAACTATTTCGAATACGCCGGGTCGGCGCCGGGTGCGACGCTGTCGACAGGGAGACATCATGGCTAAACGTGCGGCGAGAGGACGGCGGCGGGAAGCGGAAGATGTCAGTGGAAGCGGCCGGCCGGCCGATTTGGACGTCCTGCGGTCGCTGGTGACCGAAATCCTGCTGGCGATCGGCGAAAAGCCGGGCCGCAACGGTTTGCTCAAGACGCCGGAGCGGGTGGCCAAGGCGCTGGCGTTCATGACGCAGGGGTATCAACGGGATATCGACCATCTGCTCAACGGCGCGCTGTTTCCCATCGAATACGACGAGATGGTTATCGTGAAAGACATCGATTTTTTCAGCATGTGCGAACATCATCTCCTGCCCTTCTTCGGTAAAGTCCATATCGGTTATTTGCCGAACAAAAAAGTCGTCGGCTTGAGCAAGATCCCGCGCATCGTGGATGCATTTGCGCGGCGGCTCCAGGTACAGGAACGGCTGACGACTCAGATCGCCGAGACGTTGCAGTCCAAGCTCGATGCGCGCGGCGTCGGCGTGGTTGTCGAAGCGCGGCATCTCTGCATGATGATGCGCGGCGTGGAGAAGCAGAACACCGTGGCGGTGACCAGTTCGATGCTGGGCGCATTCCGCAGTCAGCAGCAGACCCGTCTCGAGTTTCTCAAGTTAATCCGGCGCGGCACGGTCGGCGATTCAGACTGACGCCGGATGCTGAAAACGGCTGCCGGCAGCGTTCTCAGTCGCTCACTTCCTCAACGTACGTGGAAAAGTACGCCTCGGTCGTTCGCTTCTTGCGGCCTTGCCGGAAGCCGTTTTGAGCATCCGGTAGCGTGCAGCGTTAGACTTTCTCAATTCCTTCCAGAAACGAACTCAAGATTCGGTTGAACGCTTCCGGCTGTTCGAGGTTGGCCAGGTGCGCGGCGTGCGGGATGATCGCTGAACGGGCGCCGGGAATCTGATCGGCCATCAGTTTGGTGTCGGCCGGCGGGGTGGCGATGTCCTGTTCTCCGACGATGATCTGGGTCGGGCATGCGATCTGGCCCAAGAGCGGTGTCGAGTCGGGCCGTTCGGCCATAGCCATTAAGTCGCCGGCGATGCCGCTGATCTGATTGCCTTCAATCATGGCGCGAACGGTCCGCACGAGTTCCGGTCTGGTCTGTACGGTGGCCGGGCTGAGCAGTTTGGGAATCATGAGGTCAGCCACGGCGCTCGGTCCGTTCCGATAAGCCGTCTGCGCCATCTGAAAGCGCCCCGTCCTCCCTTCAGCTGTGTCCGCTTGCGCCCGTGTGTCGGCAAGGACCAGTCCCGTTACCCGTTCCGCGTATTTCCGGTAGAACGCAAACAGGATATAGCCGCCCATCGACAGTCCGACGAAGACCGCGCGGCTGATCGCCAGATGATCCAGCAGGGCCCGTACATCGTCGGCCGCCTGATCGAGGCTGTAATACCAGAGTGGGGCGTCGGATTCGCCATGCCCCCGAAGATCAATCGCAATCGTCCGGTACCGGGATGAAAGGGCGGCCTGTTGTCCGGCCCACATGGTTCGATTCAGAGGAAATGCATGCAGAAAGACGACCGGCAGCCCGACGCCACGGTCTTCGTAGGCCAGCGTGATGCCGTTTATGTGCGTGTTCATGGACAATCGCTCCGCCGGAGTTCGTATCATCGGTCTCCGGAAGGGTCAAGGGGCGTACGGTTCCTGTTTGCGCCGGAGAAGACCCGCCGTATAGAATCCCCGTCGATTATCGAGGAGCCGATGCCTACCCATCGAGAGCCCGCCCCCGATCTCTTTGGTGCCGCCGCGCATGAGGGGTCTGTCGATGCGCCACTGGCCGAACGAATGCGCCCGCAGACCTTCGACGAGTTTGTCGGCCAGGACGACGTCGCCGGTACCGATCGTCCCTTGCGACACGCGATCGAATCGGACCGCCTCTCGTCGGTCATTTTCTGGGGGCCGCCGGGGTCGGGAAAAACGACGCTCGCGCGGCTGATTGCCCACCACACGAAGGCGCATTTTGTCTCGTTTTCGGCCGTGACCAGCGGCGTAGGCGAGTTGCGCGAGATTATCAAGGCGGCGGAGCACCGGCTGGCGATGAGCCGGCAGAAGACGGTGCTCTTCGTCGACGAAATCCATCGTTTCAACAAGGCACAGCAGGATGCGTTTCTTCCGCACGTCGAGCGCGGCACCATCGTCCTGATCGGCGCGACGACAGAGAACCCGTCCTTTGAAGTGGTCAGCCCGTTACTGTCCCGCTCGCTGGTCGTCGTCCTGCGGCCCCTGCCGGACGACGCGTTGCGTACGATTCTGGGCCGCGCCCTGTCTGATCCGGGTCGCGGGCTAGGCCGGTGGCAGGTGTCGATGACAGACCGTGCGATCGAGCGGCTGGTGGGGTATGGAAACGGCGATGCGCGGGCGCTGCTTACGGCTCTGGAGTTTATTGCCGGGCAGGCGAAGGCCGGTTCGGATGGAACCCGGCGCATCGACGAGCAACTGGTCGATGCCGCGCTGCTCAAAAAATCTCTGCGGTACGACAAGACCGGGGAGGAGCACTACAACGTCATTTCCGCCTACATCAAGAGCCTTCGCGACTCCGATCCCAATGGAGCCTTGTACTGGCTCGCACGGATGCTCGAAGCGGGAGAGGATCCGAAGTTCATCGCCCGCCGCATGGTGATCTTTGCGTCGGAAGACATCGGCAATGCGGATCCAATGGCACTGGTCGTTGCGACGGCGGTGGCGCAGGCGGTGCAATTCGTCGGACTGCCGGAAGCCCAGATCAATCTCGCCCACGGCACGACCTATCTGGCCTCACGGCCCAAGGACAACGCCAGTTATGTCGGTTTGCTGGAAGCGTTGGAGGACGCGCGGGCGCACGGGAATCTCGGCGTGCCGCTTCATCTGCGGAATGCGGTGACTTCACTGATGAAAGGGTTGGGATACGGCACAGGGTATCGCTATGTCCATGACGATCCGCAGGCCCAACAGGAACAAACTCATCTGCCGGATCCGCTGAACGGACGCCGGTATTATCGGCCCAAACCAGGCCCATAGGGCCGATTTAGGCTGTTTACAAACGTTGCTAATCGGTTATACTTAGGCGGATGAAACGGGGGGAATCAAAGCATTCGAGCGAGGCGGCGGCGAGCGAACGACGCAAGTTTGTGCGGGCGACGCTTGTCGGATCGGCGCTGGTGTCCCCGAAGAGCGGCGGGCGGGCCAGTACCGCGGTGCTGGACAATGTCAATAAGCTGGGCGCCGGCCTGCACATGAAGGAAAAGTTCCCGCCCAACGAAAAGGTCACGGTCTCGCTGGCCTTTCTCGATTCCGATCGGGTCGAGCAGCAGGAAAAACTCGACGGGACGGTCACCTGGGTCAAGCCCTGGGAAAAGGGATTTCTGATCGGGGTGGTGTGGGACGAGTTGGTGACGAAAGAAAAGAACCGCTGGCTCTACTATTATCTGGAAGAAACGCTGAAGTCGTCCGTCTAGTCTGACGCCGCCAGTTTCTCTTTTACCCCTTCCAATTCGGCTGTGAGCGACTCCCAGCGGGCGGTCATCCGCTCCAATTCTTTTTTCCAGCTTTCCTGTTCCAGGTGCAGACCGTTCCACTTGGTGAATTCCTGGTAGAGCGCGGGATCGGCCAGTTCCTGATCGCGGGATTTGATCTTCGCTTCCATCGCGGCGATTTCCGACTCGACCCGGCCGATCTGTTTCTCGAGGCGGGCCTGCGTTTTGCCCAGATCCCGCCGGTCGCCCCCCGAGGATTTCGGCTGCGTCTGGTGATCCATCGCCCGGGTCGGGGCGGAGGATTTAGTCTGTTGCTTGCTCGAGAGGTCTTCGCTGGTTTCTTTGATCGAGTCGAATTCCTGTGCCTTCTTCCACAGGTAGTATTCGTAGTCGCCGATGAAATTGCGCGCTTTTCCGTCTTCGATTTCGACCACTCGCGTCGAGATGCGCATCAGGAACGTCGGGTCGTGAGAGATAAACACAATCGTGCCGGGGAACTCGACGAGCGCGTCGGTCAGGACGTCGACCGACGCGGGATCCAGATGGTTGGTCGGCTCGTCGAGCAGCAGGGTGTTGGCCGGCTCCACCAGCATGCGCGCCAGGGCCACCCGGTTCCGCTCGCCGCCGCTGAGGGCCTTGATCGGCTTCTTCTGCTCGTCGCCGGTGAAGAGGAAGGCGCCGGCGATCCCGCGCAGGAAGTTCATCTCCGCGTGCTTCGTCACTTCTTCGAGCGATTCGAGGACGGTGTGCTCAGGGTCGAGTGTCTCTGCCTGATGTTGCGCGAAGTAGTGGAGGGTGACGCCGTGGCCGACCGTGCGGGTGCCCTTGTCGGGCGGCAGGACTCCGGCGAGCATTTTCAGCAGCGTGCTCTTGCCGGCCCCGTTTTCTCCGACCAGGGCGATGCGCTGGCCGCGCTCGATCGAAAAGTCGAGGGTTTCGTACACGACTTTCTCGCCGTAACGTTTACCGACGCCGGATAAATCCAGCACGTGCCGCCCGCTGGCATCGGGGAGGGGAAACCGGAACTTGACCCGTTTGGGATCCCGTTGAACTTCGATCCGCTTTACCTTCTCCAATTGCTTGATCCGCGACTGGACCTGGCTGGCTTTGTTTGCCTGGTAACGGAAGCGGTCGACGAATTTCTGGACGCGCGCGACTTCTTTGGCTTGCCGTGCCGCCGACGCTTTCAGTTGCGCGTCCCGTTCGGCGCGCAGGTCGCGGAAGGCCGAGTAGTTGCCCCGGTACTCCTCAATCTTATGGTGCCGCAGTTCCCAGATGTGCGTAACGACGCGGTCGAGAAAGGCGGTGTCGTGGCTGATGATCAGCAGCGTCATTCTGGAATCCAGCAGAAATTGCTCGAACCAGCGCTGCGTCGGTTTGTCCAAATGGTTGGTCGGCTCGTCCAGCATCAGGACGTCCGGGTTTGCGAGCAGGAGATGGGCCAGGGCCACGCGCATGCGGTAGCCGCCGGAGAGTTTGTCGACCGGCCGGTGGAAGTCCGCTTCTGAAAATCCCAACCCCATCAGGATGCGTTTGGCTTCGTGCTCCGGATATTCGTCGCGGTGCGCCGCGTCCAAGGCTGTTTTCCCGACGATCGTTTCCAATTCCTGCGGGAGATAGCCGATGCGGAGCCGCGGCCGTTTGCGGATCGTGCCCTTGTCAGGCGATTCCTCGCCCAGAATCATTTTGAAGAGCGTGGTCTTGCCCGCGCCGTTGGGCCCGACGAGTCCCACCCGTGAATTCGGACGGAGGTGCGCTGACGTGTCGGTGAGCAGGACTTTCGTCGAGTACTGCTTATGGACAGACTCAATTTGCAGCATGCGGGTACATCAGTAACCGATCAATGGTGAAGAAGACGTGAACGCGAACGCTCAGCGCAGGGTCGGCGGAAGGCGTGTGACGGGGAAGAAGGGCATTGTCTTTAATCGGGTCGAGAAATTCAGAGCCGTCCGATCACGAGCGGTGCTTATCCGGACGCTGCGATTACGATAAACCTCAAAGGAGCAGCCGGTACGCGTCGCCATGTATCTCAAGAAACCAACATGAGTTGAAGGCTCTATCCGATCGCGCCAATTACGATACTGCTCAAATTAGCGATCGGTACGAGCAAGCTTGGTTTGGTGGAGCTGGCGGGGATTGAACCCGCGACCTCGTGAATGCCATTCACGCGCGCTCCCAGCTGCGCTACAGCCCCACATCAACCCACAGACGTGCTAACCCCGCGAGATTTTTGAGATGCTAACATTGGCGGTCCGATGCAGTCAAGAAACGGTGTTCCCGAGCAGTATCGATATCCGCAGCGATATCGATCGAGCCAAATGGTTTGCAGAATGACCTGCGCAATGGTGCACATGGCGGTCCGTGCGGCTTGACAAACCGCAGGGCGGTACCTACCATGAGGCCCCGCGGCTCTGATCTCCTTCATCGGGTCAGAGCCGTTTTTTTCGGATTGAATCGCAACCAGACGCAGGGTTTCATGGGCAATCTCGTCATTATCGGCGCGCAGTGGGGCGATGAAGGCAAGGGCAAGATCGTCGATATTCTGGCCAAGGATGCCGACGTGGTCGTGCGCTATCAGGGCGGTTCCAATGCCGGTCACACCGTCATCAACGACCGCGGGACATTCATCTTCCATCTTATTCCGTCCGGTATTCTGTATCGGGGCACGGCTTGTGTGATCGGCAATGGTGTTGTCGTCGATCCGGGGACCTTGATTGACGAGATGGACCAGCTGCAGTCCAAAGGCGTGACGATCGGGAAGAATTTCGCGGTGAGCCAGCGGGCCCACATGATTCTGCCGTACCACAAGGCGATCGATCGGGCCTCGGAGCAATCGAAGGGATCGCGTAAGATCGGCACGACCGGCCGCGGCATCGGCCCGTCCTATGCGGACAAAATGGCGCGTATCGGCATCCGCATGGGGGATCTGCTGAATCCTTCGCTATTCCGCAAGAAGCTGGAAGAAAATCTGGTGGAGATGAACTGGTTTTTGGAAAAGCTTCACAAAGTTGAAACGTTCGAGGTCGACAAAGTCTTCGCTCAGTATATGAGCTATGCCGAGCGGCTGAAGAGTCACATTGTCGATACGACGACGATGCTGAATAAGGCCATTGTGAAGGGCAAAACGGTCTTGTTCGAAGGTGCGCAGGGCACGCATTTGGACGTCGACTTCGGCACCTATCCCTATGTAACGTCGTCCAGTTCATCGGCTGGCGGCGCCTGTACGGGAACCGGAGTGGGACCGACGATGATCGATGCGGTGTTGGGAATTGCCAAGGCCTATACGACCCGTGTGGGCAGCGGTCCGTTTCCAACGGAGTTGACGGATGAAATCGGACAGGGACTGCAGGAGCGCGGACGGGAATTCGGAGCGACGACCGGCCGGGCGCGCCGGTGCGGCTGGTTCGATGCCGTGCTGGTCCGCTATGCCGCGCAGGTCAACGGACTGACATCGCTGGCCGTGACGAAGCTGGATGTGCTCGATGGCTGCAGGGAGCTGAACCTATGCACTGGCTATCGGTACAAAGGCGTGGTGTCCAAGGATATGCCGTCCGATTTGGAAGCCTTGAGCGGGTGTGAGCCGGTCTACCAACGCATGAAAGGCTGGAGTACTTCAACGACCGGGGCAACCACCTATAAGCAATTGCCCGCCGAAGCCAAACGGTACCTGGCCCGGATCGAAGAACTTGTGGAATGCCGGATTGACATGATTTCCACCGGGTCCAAACGCGACGAGACCATCACGCTTCGCAACCCGCTGTCCTGTTCCCGCCGCCGCCCGTCGCGGTAAATTGTCAGGACTACCTCGGACAGAGTGGCGTGAGCGAATCCAAGGGGGTTGACAACCCTCTCACTGAATGACAGCATCCCGCCCGTGTGAGCCGGTAGCTCAGTCGGTAGAGCATCGCCCTTTTAAGGCGAGGGCCCTGGGTTCGAGTCCCAGCCGGCTCACCATACGAGTTATGTCTGAAGTCTCTCAGTGTCTCTCACCATGGTTCTGAAATAGGTCTCCTGTGTGGTGAGAGTTGACGAAGGATTCGCCAGGCAGTACACTCCGCTCGGTTTTTGCTGGTATTTGAGCCTGTCTTCGCGCAGACTGGGCGCATGAGGCTGACGATGGCTCCGAAAGCTTCCTCGCAAAGCGACGATCTGGCTGCCCGGCTGGTTGCGGGACTTCACAAGGTTGGGCTGGCCATGAAGTCCAGGCCGTGGCGGCGCACCGGCATGGCGGGAATCGGGCCGCTTCAAGTCCAGGTCCTGCGGTTTCTTCACTCGATGCCGAAAGGCACGGCCACGGTGTCGGCCGTCGCGCAGGAACTCTCCGTCAAATTGCCGACCGCATCGGAAGTGATTAAGACATTGGAACGCAAGCATCTGGTCCGCCGGGTCCGGTCCGAATCGGACAACCGGGTCGTGACCGTTCATCTGACACCGAAAGGCCGTCGCGAAGGCCGCGCGGCGTCGGATTGGCCGGTAATGATGGAAGCCGCCACCAAGCATTTGTCGCGGCAGGAGCAGGTCAGCCTGCTGCAGATTCTGGTGAAATTGATCCGCGCGCTCCAGCTCAAAGGAGAAGTGCAGGTGGCGCGGATGTGTGTGTCCTGCCAGTACTTCAGTCCGAATGCTCATCCGGGATCAGAAGATCCGCATCATTGCAACTTTGTCGATGCGCCGTTCGGCAATCGGCTGTTGCGCATCGACTGTCCGGACTATGTCGCGGCATCCGAAGCGCAAGCCCAGGAAGCGTGGAAAATCTTCCTCCATTCACCGCCTGCGTAACGCGTTCTCCTGTGTAGTGACAGGGCCGCTCCGAGTGTGATACACAGGTTCGCGAGCCGCGAACTTTTTCCGTTCCATGTCCCCATCGTCTAGCCTGGCCTAGGACGCCGGCCTTTCAAGCCGGCAACACGGGTTCGAATCCCGTTGGGGACACCA
>OMJK01000159.1 GCA_900299325.1 Nitrospiraceae bacterium
AGCCGGAGCGCGACGCTCGCAGACCGCTAGATTCTGAAGCAGGTCGACCAGATGGGTGTCGCCTTGCCCGAAGGCGGAACGGAATTCGCCCACCCGCAACCGGATCTGATAGCCCTGCGAGGACAGCAGGTGCGCCAGAGACGCCGTGCACGTGACCGCTTCCTCAAACACCGCGTCATGACTGTCCGGCGCAACCGTCGACAGCACCAGGGTCGCGCGGCGCTGATCCTCCGCTTCCGTTTCACGCACGACGAGCTTCGACGTTCTGGCTGTGGTAATCCAGTGGATGCTGCGGGAATCATCGCCGGGTTGGTAGGGGCGCAGATTGTACAAATCATGCCCCTGCCCCCGCCGATGCAGACTCCGCTCGAATCCGACCGCCAGCACCTCCTGTAACAGCGCTCCTTCGATGGTTGCAATCTCCGGACACACAATGACCGACTCGTCGGCGGGATAGGAGGTCTGCTTGACGAACAGCCCGAACGGGAATCGTGTCGAGACACGGACATCGCCCAGCGACAACCGGCCCCGCCGGGTCGCGAGCAACGGATAAGTGAGAAACTGGCGCGCCCCCGGCGGCAGATGATGTACGGCCAGCCCGCGATCGAACTCCCGCCCGCCGGACGCGTCCAGCAGCCGCAGAGAAAAACTGGAGAGATGCCGTTTCCGGTTGATGACCGCGACCGTCACCGTCGCCGGTTCGCCGACATACAGCAAGTCGGGCACGTGCCGGTGAAAGTCCAGCTTCCGCAAACACAGATCGGCCATGATGCCGGACATCAAAATCAGGCTCAGCATCATAGCCAGGAGCAGATAAAACAGGTTGTTGCCGGTATTGATCGCCGCGACGCCGATCGCCAGCGTAAACAGGAGGAAGCGGATGCCGTCAGGGGTGACGCGCGTGGACCGGTGGCGGATGAGCGATCGAACGGCGCTGCGGGCGCGGAACCTCATGGGCCACCATGCCGTGAAACTATCAGACGGGGACGGGCACGGACTCGACGAGGTCCCGAACGAGCTGTTCGGTCTGTTCGAACCCCCGCTGGCGAAGACCTTGCGTGCGGTTCACCATGATGCGATGCGAAAGCACGGCCGGAGCCAATTCTTTGATGTCGTCCGGTACGCAATAGGTGCGGCCCCGCACCAGGGCCAGGGCCCGAGCCGCCCGATTCAACGCCAGCGCACCGCGCGTACTGATGCCCAGCGACAGGAGCTCCGACTGTCTCGTGGTGCTGACGATGGCCAAGAGATAATCGATCAGGCTTTCGTCCATGCGCACCTTATCGACCTGTGCCTGCAGATCGAGCACATCCTGCGCGGAGACCACCGGCTGCAGATCCTCGGCCGGGTGGAGCGACGGCGGACGATCCAGCACTTTTTTCTCTTCGCCCGGATCCGGATAGCCGATCCGCACCCGCATCATGAACCGGTCCAACTGCGACTCGGGCAGCGGGAAGGTGCCGTGGTATTCGGCGGGATTTTGGGTGGCAATGACCATAAAGGGCTGCGCGAGCGGATACGTTTGATTGTCTACCGAGATCTGCGCTTCGCTCATCGCCTCGAGCAGGCTGCTCTGGGTTTTCGGCGTCGTGCGGTTGATCTCGTCGGCCAGCACCACGTTCGCGAAGATCGGACCGGGCATGAACTCGAACGCCTGCTTCTGGCGATTGAAAATCGAGACGCCCACGATGTCGGACGGGAGCAGATCGCTCGTGAACTGGATGCGCTTGAACGTGCAGTCCAGCGACCGGGCCAGGCTATGCGCCAGCGTCGTCTTGCCGACACCGGGCACATCCTCCAGCAACAGATGGCCGCGCGCCAGTAGCGCCACCACGGTGAGCTCGATCACGCGCGCTTTTCCCTTGATGACGCGCGCAATATTCTCTTGGACGGCCTGAATAGTCTGAGTGGATGTCATGGGTGAAATCAGGAGGTTTGGCGTATCGGCACTGGTGGTTGGAAATACACACACGAAGTCTAACAAAGGGTCGAAAACCGGTCAATTTATCGCGGATTTCCGACAAACGGCCGCGATCGTATCAGGCAGGAACGAGCATCAGAAACCAGGGAGGAGCTTCTTCGACCATCGAGGTGAAGGATCGGGCGGTACTGCTCGCGGGCATGCCCGCAAAGGTGGCGCCGCGCCGGATCCGGACGGATCGGAATGAAAGAGGCGGAGCGCCATCGGGCGACGCCGGTTCTGAGTCGGACAATCCGGTGCGCAGCGGTGTCAGTTCCGCCAGCTCCAGCGACTCGCCGATCGCCAGCCGGTCCAATCGCCGGTACAGGTCGCCGAAAATCTCCGGACGATTCTGCGCTGTGAACGGCACGTCGGCGGGACGATAGCGGGGATCGTCGACAAGCTGCGACAGAATTTCCCAAAACACCTGGGTATCGACGGCGCCCAGCACGCCGAGCGCGCCGCGCCGGGCTATCAGCCGGAGCAGCACCAGCGGCCCCCGGATGTCGAATTTCCATGGAGGAAAGAGCAGCGCACGGTCGCCCTGCCGGACTTCGAGCGCCGGTTCGCCGCCGTAGCGTATCGACCGGGACGACCCTTTCGTACGCCGCAGATCGTCGGCAATCACTGTGGCGGACAGCCGAGCCGGTTCATACGCAAACGTGGGCGTAGCCGGCGCCCAGCACGTGACGATCGTATACCGCGCAGCCAGCCGCCCCCGATCGTCCAGCGCCCGAAGATCGCTCATGTCCTGGTTGCCGTAGAATTGAAACGACGGTCCCAAGGCGGTGCGGAGTTGTTGCAGGCGGGCAGGCCCAGGATGCAGCGGCCCGCCGAGTTTCGAGTCGGGATGGAGCCGGTCCAGACAATGCAGGATCAACTCGCGGTGCCGCTGTTTCAGGGACGGCCCGTAGTGATCGGCCAGTTCGCCGGCAAAGGACAGGTCGCCCGCACCCAGCTCCAACACAGAGGCCACCTCCGCTTCGTACAGCAGATCGAAAGGGTTGGCCATCTGACGGATGACCCGCTCGACCGTTGCGCCGGTCATCTGCGGAACAGGCCACCGGGCGCCGGGGTGGGGAACCAGATCGAAGTAGACGCACAAGGCGCGCAGTGCTTTGGCCGGCGGCATGCCCGTCAACGTTTTGAGCGGAGCACTATCGAGATCCTGCGCCCGTGCAGTGCCCGGCCGCAGCGCGAGGCACAATTGCGCCCGGACCGGAGATGTCGCCTCCATCTCGTGCGCAAGACGGAGCAGATGTGTCATGGTGTTGGAAAACGCGGACGGTTCGATCAGCCGCCGTGAGTCGTCCCACCGGACGGACGACTGCCGCGCACGGTGCGTGACAAGTCTGCGAAACTCGGCCAGGGGGTCGGGGTGCGCGCTCATCGGCGATTGCGGGTTGTGTCTTCGGCGACCACGCGGAGCAAACCGGGCAATGGAGCATAGTGGCCGCATCGTCTCATCGTCAAGCGAGACACTTGCCCGTCGGTGCCGGGTGTGTTACCAGGGAATCGATGTGGTCACAGAACCGATTCTTGCAGTGGATTGCCTGCATCATCCTTCTCGGCGCCAGCGTGCTGAGCGCGGCCTGCGCACAGGACCGGCAACAGACTGCTTCGCAGCCTACCGGTTCCGGTTGGGCAGCCGGGCAGATCCTTGAAACGAGCACCGGCCGGGTGGTGGCGCTCGACGAATGGTTGC
>OMJK01000160.1 GCA_900299325.1 Nitrospiraceae bacterium
AGTGGCGGGCTGTCGCGGATCGGGAATCGACGATCCGACGCGGTTATTGAGCGGCGACCGGTTGCGTGTCGCGCGCGGCCAGGCTCTTTCTGCGATTGTTGGAAATGGTGCGGTCGATGATCGCGCCGCAGTTAATGCATTTCCAGGCGTAGAAAATGAGGAAGAAGTCGGAGAAGCGCTCCAACATCATCAGGCCTTTGCACTTCGGACATTCCATCGATCCCTCCACGGTGTGTGCGTTCACAGCTGCGGGCTCGAAAGCAAAAGCTGAACCATAGAGGGCCCTATCAAAATTTCAACGGGTTAGGTGTTACGTAGTTGCCTCAATAGGGTGAGAAAGCTATCTAAGTAGTACAAAAACGTTCGTACTGGCACTTTTTGTTCACGAAGGAGACCTTAGGGTGAGACACGTGCAAGGCAATGGGATTACGTGCTGGCCGGAAACGGAGCGGCCCCGCGAGCGATTGCTCGCGAAGGGACCGGAGGCCCTGTCGGACGCGCAACTGCTGGCGATTCTGCTGCGCACAGGACGGCGGGATTCGTCGGCGGTGCAGGTGGCGATGGAGGTGCTTCACCGGTTGGGCGGTCTTTCCGGATTGGCGGCGTGCGGCGTCGACGAATTATGTGCGGTGCCCGGCGTCGGACCGGCGAAAGCGGCGCAACTCAAGGCCGCGCTGGCGCTGGGGCGGCGGGCCGTTGCAACCCCGCTGTCGACCGGTATGCGGCTATCCTCCAGCCGTGATCTCTTCACCCATTTTCATCCGCTGCTGCGCGACGTGAAGCACGAACTGTTCAAGGTCGTCTTGCTGGATGCGAAGAACACCGTGCTCAAGGAGTTGACGGTCTCGGAGGGCAGCTTGACGCTGAGCATCGTGCATCCGCGGGAGGTTTTTGCCGCCGCGGTGCGCGAATCGGCCGCCGCCGTGATTTTTCTACACAATCATCCCAGCGGCGATCCTACGCCGAGTCCGGAAGACCGTCAGTTGACCGAGCGGCTGGTGGCTGCCGGCCATGTACTCGGAATTCGGGTGTTGGATCACATCATTCTCGGCGAACACCGCTATGTCAGTTTTGCCGACGAAGGATGGCTCACTGACGCGGGCGCGTGTTGATGGGCGAACGAGTCCTGATGGGTACGACACAAGGAGCAGGCATGCACTAAACCTTTTTTCATTGAGCCGGGAGGGCAGGCTATGGAAGAAACTCGCGTGGAGCCCAGCAGAAATGTCGCGATCGTATCCAATGTCGGCGCCGGGAAAACGTCCCTGAGCGAAGCGGTGCTCTACCTGGCCGCCGCCATCCCCAGTCTCGGATCCATTGCCAACGGCACCACCGTTTCCGACTTCGAACCCGAAGAGCATCATCACCGCAGTTCCGCCAGTACCAGCCTGCTGCATTTTCACTGGAATCATACGACGATCAACCTGGTCGATCCGCCGGGCGCATTGAGCCTGATCGGCGAACCGCTGGCCGCCTTGCGAGGAGTTGACGCCGCGATTCTGGTGCTGCCGGCGCAGGGTGGGGTGCGCACGGAGCTGGCGCGCGCCTGGGCGCGCATCAAAGAACTGGGGTTGCCTTGCCTGGTGTTTGTGAACGGATTGGACAAAGAGGGTGCGTCTATGATGGGCGCGCTGGAGGCCTGCCACTCGCAGTTGGGGAGCACGCCCATTCCAATGGTGGTACCGGTGGCGGACGAGCAGGGGAGTGTTGAGTCGGTCGTCGATTTGTTGCAGCAGAAGGTGATCCGCTCCGGCCCGTCCTCGCCTAAAGTTGAGCAGGGAGCGATTCCGGATGATCTGGCTACATCGGTTGCCGACGCACGTAAGCAAGTCATGGAGGCAGTGGCCGAACTCGACGAACAACTGCTGGATCGCTATCTCGCCAGCGGCGAACTCACCGGCGACGAACTGCTGGCCGGTCTGCGGGCCGGTATCCTGGCGCAACAGATTCTGCCGGTGTATGGAGGATCGGCCACACGGACGGTCGGGGTCTGGTCGTTGCTCCATGCTATCGTCGCGCTGTTGCCTGCACCGAGCGATCGGTTGGCTGTCAAACCGGTGCATGGTATGCATCCCGAGACGGGACAGGACGTGATCCGCCGGGGAACGGCGGCGGAGCCGTTTTCCGCCTATGTGTTTAAAACGTTGATCGATCCGTTTGTCGGGCGGCTCTCGTACTGCCGGGTGTTATCGGGCTCCATTCAGGCCGACAGCGCGGCGCTCAATGCCACGCGCCATGTGCGCGAGAAGCTCGGCCATCTCTACCTGGTTCTGGGGAAGAAGCACACCGCCGTTCCCTCAGCGAAGGCGGGCGACATCGTGGCTATCGGCAAGCTGAAAGACACGCAGGAGGGCGACACGTTGTGCCAGGAGCAGGATCCGGTCTGCTATCCGGGACTCGGCCTGCCGCGTCCGGTCATGTCCTTTGCGATCGACGCCAAGTCCAAGGCCGACATCGACAAGGTCAGCCTGGGGTTGCACAAATTGATTGAGGAGGATCCCACACTGGAATTCGTGCGCAATGCGGAGACCAAAGAAACGGTGCTGAGCGGCATGGGTCAGTTGCACATCGATCTGGCGTTGGAAAAGCTGCATCGCAAGTTCGGCGCCGACGTGATTCTCCACACGCCAAGGTGCCGTATCGCGAAACGGTTAAGACCAAAGCTGAAGCGCAGGGCAAATACAAAAAGCAGACGGGCGGACATGGCTAATATGGTGACTGCTGGCTGGCGGTGGTGCCGTTGCCGCGCGGGGAGGGGTTCAAGTTCGAGAATCGCATCGTCGGCGGGGCGATTCCGAGGAATTTTATTCCCGCGGTGGAAAAAGGCGTCGTCGAGGCCATGCATGAAGGGGTCTTAAGCGGATTTCCGGTCGTGGACGTGCAGGTGACGGTCTATGACGGGTCGTACCACGTCGTGGACTCGTCGGAAATGTCGTTCAAGATCGCGGGTTCGATGGCGTTTAAGAAAGCCATGGAAGCCGCGCATCCGGTGTTGCTGGAGCCGATGATGGCGGCCGAAATCGACACGCCGGCCGATGCGGTCGGGGCGGTGATGGGGGATTTAAATGCGCGGCGGGGACGGATTCTGTCCGTGAACGCCGACGATCACACGGAGCAGATCAAAGCGCTCGTGCCGCTGGCCGAGATGCTCAAGTACGCGCCGGTGCTCAATTCGATTACCGGCGGGCGTGGAAGCTATGTGATGGAGTTTGCCCGCTACGACGAAGTGCCGCGCGAGTTAGCCGGCAAGATCGTGGAGGCGCACAAGATCGAGAAGCAGGCCGTGGCGGCGCACTGACGGCCGTTACTCAGCGGGTTTCAGGACGACGTAGAACGCGCGGTTTTCCCGCAGGACCCGAAGCAGCACCGTGTCGCCGCGGCGGACCTTCGCAATGGCCGCGGTGAATTCACCGACGGATCCGACATCGCCGCGATTTACTTCCTTGATGAGGTCGCCCTCGCGGAGCCCTTCCGCGTGGGCCAGGCTGCCGGCGTCCACTTTGGTGATCAGTACACCGCGGGATTCCCGCAGCTTGAACTTGTCCGCCAGTCCGGCCGTCAGGTCCTGCACATCCAACCCCAGTTTTGCTTCGGTCCGGGCTTGCGGCAGCGATGTCAGCACGGCGGCATCTTTCCGTTCGCTGAGCGGAACGGGAATAAGCACGCGCTTGAGGTCCCGCACAACTTCGATGGAGGCGGTGGCGCCGGGCGGCAGGGCGCCGATCAGTCGGGACAGTTTGTTGGGAGAGTCGACGACCGCGCCGTCGATTTTCACGATAATGTCGCCCGGCTTAATGCCGGCTTCCGCCGCCGGATCCTTCTCGAACACTTCGTTCACCAGGACGCCTTCGCCCTCGGTAGCACCGAATTTCTTGGCGAGCTCCGGCGTCAGCGGTTGAATGCCCACGCCCAGCCAGCCGCGGACGACTTTCCCGCGTGCGGTCAGCTGCTGGATAACCTGCTTGGCCATGTTCGAGGGAATTGCGAAGCCGATGCCCTGGGCGAAATTGATGATGGCGGTATTGATGCCGATGACTTCACCGCGCAGGTTGAAGAGCGGACCGCCGGAATTGCCGGGATTGATCGAGGCATCGGTCTGAATAAAATTTTCGTACCGGGACAGGTTGATGTTCTCGCGGCCGATGCCGCTGACCACGCCCAACGTCACCGTGCGGTCCAGGCCGAAGGGGTTGCCGACGGCCAGTACCCATTGGCCGACCTTTACGGTACCGGAGTCGCCGAACCGCGCGCTGGGCAGCGGATGGTCCGCAGTCACTTTGAGCAGCGCCAGGTCCGTATCCGGGTCCTTGCCGATGACCTGGGCGATCAGTTTGGTTTTATCCGACAGGCGCACTTCGATCTCCTGCGCGTCGCCGATCACGTGATTGTTTGTAACGATGTGGCCGTCGCTGTCCACGATTAAACCGGATCCGGACCCCGACGGGTTCGGCGTTCGATCCATGGCGTTGTCGCGCGTGCGGTTCTGGCTCGTCAGTGGAATCAGATTGACGACGGACGGTTTGGCCTGCTCTGCGAGTGTGGTAATGACGGACTGAATTTCTTCCAGCATCCGGATGCCGGGCGAATCGCTGAGCGCCGTGGTTTGAGTGTCTTGTGCCGACGTGATCGACGGTGGGGCAGTGATGATGAGTGCGGCCAGCAGGAACCGGCATGGGAGGCGATACATGTTCCAGGTCAAGCATCGCATGGGGCTATTGTACCGGAAGTGAGCGGCGGCGCCTATCATCTATGCGGATTTTGAAGCGGGTGATTTGCTGTGCCGGGGGGTGGTGAGCCAGGGAATAAATTCGTCCATGTCGGCTTGCGCGCCGATCAGGATCACGATGTCGTCGGCCCGGAAGATCAGATCATCGGCAGGCGTCAGGAGGAACGGACCGCGCAGCACGGTTGCGATGTGCAGGGACGGGGAGTGCGGGCTGTCGCCCATCCGCTGTCCGACTGCGGCGGCGCCACGAGCAATGGCGACGCGTTCAATGGCGGCTGACCGGAGGCTCAGATCCCGCTGAAGCTGGAGGAGGTTGTGGTGAATCGATTCGAGCTTCAGGTCCCGGATTTGGGCATCGATGCTGACAAGTGTGCGCTTGGCGTCACGCACGCGGAGTTCCGTGCGGGCCAGTGCGGGTTCCACGACGTCGGCCAGCACGTCCGGCGATGGTTTGCTCAGCGTGCGTGAGGAGACGTGATTGGCGATCAGCAGTCCGAGGTCTCCGGTGGCTTGATCCATCTGTTGGAGTAATGCGGATGCCTGCCAGTGCAACCGGAGTATCTGGGCTTTGCGGTTGACCCGTTCCGCGACGCCGAGAATGGCCTCATGGATGGCGCTGCCGGTCAGGGTCAGCTCGCGTTGGACGCGCCCAAGCAGTTCCAGGCTCATAGATGACCGATGTGCATAGTCCGATAAGAAGTATTATGTCAACTATTAGAGATGAGGAGCATGGCGCTCATCATGCGCATTCTAGGCTATGCTCCCCGTTCTTATACTACAGTGCACGGGGTTTCGTCAGTACAGCGAACCGGTTCACGGCGGTTTGACATCCGCTCGGGTTCTCATTAGGGTTCGCCTCGTCCATAGAGGTTGACGATGGCGCATCATCCGCTTGCAGGCAAACCGGCTCCACCCTCGGTACTCGTCGATCTTCGGCAACTTGTCCGGGCGTATGCGGATAGTACGCCGGATCCGGCCGTTCGTGAGCAGCGTGTGAGCTTTGGCACGTCGGGACATCGCGGGTCGTCCTTCAAGAAAAGCTTTAATGAACATCACATCCTGGCGGTCACGCAAGCGGTTTGCGACTACAGAGCTGCACAGCAGACGGCAGGGCCGCTATACCTGGGCATGGACACCCATGCCTTGTCGAAGCCGGCATTTGCGACGGCACTGGAAGTGCTTGCCGCCAACGGTGTCACGGTGATGATCGATCGGGAGGATGGCTATACGCCGACTCCGGTCATTTCCCATGCCATTCTGACGTACAACCGAGGCCGGACCGCCGGCTTGGCCGACGGCATTGTCATTACCCCCTCCCACAATCCACCGGAGGATGGCGGCATCAAGTACAACTCGCCGCAAGGCGGTCCTGCGGATACTCAGGTCACAAAATGGATTGAGGACCGGGCGAATGCGCTGCTGGCTGCCG
>OMJK01000161.1 GCA_900299325.1 Nitrospiraceae bacterium
GCAGGCCGACGCGCTGCGCCGCCATGCCGAGCAGGTCCGGAGCCGGATGGATGACTTGTCGCTCAAGGCCTACTGGAGCCAGTTCGACCGCGCCCCGGAGTTCGTGGTGCTCTTTCTGCCCGGCGAACAGTTCCTGGGCGCGGCGCTGGACCAGGACCCGCGCCTGATCGAAGAAGGGTTTGCCCGTCGCGTGGTCCTGGCGACGCCGGCGACGCTGATCGCGCTGCTGCGCGCGGTGGCCTACGGCTGGCAGCAGGACCAGCTGAACGCCCACGCGGAGGAAGCGGGCCGGCTCGGCAAGGACCTCTTCGAGCGGATGGCCGTGCTGGCCGAGCACTTGAACGACGTGGGCCAGGCGCTGGGCAAGAGCGTGTCGGCCTACAACCGCGCCGTGGGCTCGCTGGAAACGAGAATCCTGCCGGCCGCCCGCCGGTTCAAGGAGCTGGGCGTCTCGTCGGAGAAGGACATTCCGCTGCTCGAACCGGCCGAATTGTTTCCGCGCAAATCGCTGCCGCTGGACACCGATTAAAGGAGCCCCGATGGTGAACGAACAATCGATGGTGGAAGAGTTTCACCGCAAATTCGAGATCCTCGTCAACGACCGCCCGACGATTCCCGGAGAGGCGACCAGAGCGTTGCGCGTGCGGCTGATCCAGGAAGAGTTCGACGAGCTCAAAGATGCGCTGGGCAAGGAAGACCTGGTTTCGGTCGCGAAGGAAATTGCGGATTTGCTGTACGTCGTCTACGGGACGGCGGTATCCTACGGTCTCGACATGGAACCGGTCTTTCAGGAAGTCCACCGGTCCAATCTGAGCAAAGTTGGCGGCTATAAACGCGCCGACGGTAAGTGGGTGAAACCGCCGACGTATTCACCGGCTTGCCTGGAACCGATTTTGAACCACCAGCGAGCCGGGCGCCCCTCGGAGGAGCGGCCCCAGCCCGCGCATCTCGAGGAGGTCCGTCCGACCCTATGAAGACGTTGCACTGCCCCAGCTGCGGCACACCGTACGTGCGTCTCAGTCCCGAAGACAGCGGCATCGGCCGGTTGTTGAACCAGCTCAAGGTCTTCCCCTTCCGGTGTCAGCTTTGCACCAACCGGTTTCGCGCCTTCTGGTCGAGCGCGCCCGATGGCGTGCATTCCAAAGACCGGCGGCAGTATCAGCGGCTGCCGGCGTCCTTTCACGCCGATTGCATCAGAGAGAATACGCTCCTGTCGAATAAGCGCGTGACGGACATTTCGATGGGCGGATGCACCGTGCAAACGACGGAGACGCTTCCGCACGGCACCCATCTCGCGTTGACGATCAGGCCGGTCTCGAGCCAGGCCGACATCACCGTGCAAAACGCGCGGGTCAGCTCCGTCCGCCCGGACGGCATGGGCATTCAGTTTTTAGGATTTGAGCCGGAAGAGAAGCGCCGGCTCAGCCGCGTCGTGCTCAGCCTGCTCGTCGGGCAGGGCGTCCAGCCGGTCCCCTACGCCTAATTCCACTCTTCGCTTGGCTTGCGTCGATCGTGTCTCGCAGGTCACTCCGCCGCTATCGGCGGCGCGTGGCCGGAGGCGCGACGACGACGTTATCGATGAGCCGAACCGAGCCGAGCCGCACCGCCCCGAGCAGCACCACACGGGATGTAATGGCCTCGAGCGGCTCCAGCGTGTCCGCATCGCAGACCGCGAGATACTCGATCGCCACCGACGGCTCTTCTTTCATGCGCGCCGACATGGCGGCGTGAACGGCGCCGGCATCCCGCACCCCGCGGCGGATCGCCTCCGCGCCGGCGTGCAGGCTCCGGGAGAGAACCGGCGCGACGGCCCGTTCGCCGGCGTTCAGATACACGTTCCGTGAACTCAACGCCAGCCCGTCCGGCTCGCGGACGGTGGGCCGGACGACGATCTCCACGCCGAGATTCAGATCCTCCGCCAGCCGCCGCACCAGTGCGGACTGCTGATAGTCTTTCTGACCGAACAGCGCAACGTGCGGCCGGACGATGCCGAACAGCTTGGCGACCACGGTCGCCACGCCGGCAAAGTGGTGCGGCCGCGACTCGCCTTCCCATCGCCGCGCGACGGCGGGCACCGACACCGTCGTCTGGAATCCCGCGGGATACATCGCAGCCGTGGACGGCTCGAAGCAGACGTCGACCCCTTCTTTCCGGCACAGCGCCCGGTCGTTGGCAATGGGGCGGGGATACGTCGTCAGATCTTCGGTCTGGCTGAACTGCGTCGGATTCACAAAGAGGCTCACGACGAGCGCGTCGCACCGCAGGCGCGCCGCGCGAATCAGCGCCCGGTGCCCGTCGTGCAGCGCGCCCATCGTCGGCACAAATCCGATCGTCACACCGTCTCGTCGAAGCCCTTCGCTCCAGGCGGTCATGGCTCGGGGCGAGCGGATGATTTTCATGAATCGGCGCGCTGGCTGCAGGCCGGCCGCGACCCGTATCGGGTTGACGGCTGGGGAAAGAGCAGGCGGACTTCGGACGGCTGCGCGAGTTCGGCCAGCAGCTGGTTGATGGTGCGCTGCAGAGTGGGGTGCACGAACAGCGGATCGAGTTCGCTCATCGGAATCAACACGAACCGCCGCTGGTGCAGCCGGGGATGCGGGACGACCAGATCCGTTTCCTGGATCACACGATCCCCGTAGAACAAAATGTCGAGGTCGATGGTTCGAGGACCGGAGCGGTTTTCGTCGTCCCGGCCGAGCGACCGCTCGATCTCGCGCAGGACGGTCAGGAGACTGCGCGGCGTCAGATCCGTTTCCAGTTGCACCGCGCCGTTCAGAAACCAGCCGTCGCCCGGCTGCGCGCCGTCGAGGACGGGCTCGGCTTCGTACAGCAGCGAGACGCCGGTGACCTGCGAGTGCGGCAGCAGGCTCAGGAGCGTGATCGCGCGATCGCAAAAATCCACCCGATCGCCGACATTCGACCCGAATCCGATGTAGACCGTTTCTTTCATGTGATGGGTGATCAGTGATGAGTGACGAGGGGATGAGGCTCGTCTGCCCTCATCACCCTTCACCCATCACGCGTCACTAGAATCCAGATTGACGAATCCGCTCCACTGCCTCCGCCAACCGCTCTTTCGACGTACACACGGTCATCCGGATGTACCCTTCGCCCGGCGCCCCGAAGCCGTTGCCCGGTGTCGTCACAATGCCGGCTTTCTCCAACAGGTGCGCCGTGAACGAAGCCGACGTGTAGCCCTTCGGCACCGTCACCCAGATATAGAACGCCGCCGGCGGCGCATCCACCTCCAGCCCCAACTTCTTGAGTCCTGGAATGAGCGTGTCGCGGCGCTCCTGGTAAATCTTCCGGATGCCGTCGGTCACGGACTCGTCCAATCCCAACGCCGTGATACCGGCGGCCTGCACCGCTTCGAAGACGCCCGAGTCCAGCTGGCTTTTCACCTTGCCCAGCGCGGCGACGACGTCCTTGTTGCCGACGACAAAGCCGAGCCGCCAGCCGGTCATGTTGTAGGTTTTCGAGAGCGAGTGGAACTCCACGCCGACGTCCTTTGCGCCTTCGACCTCCATAAAGCTCGCGGGCCGCTTCCCGTCGTAGTAAATCTCCGAGTAGGCCGCATCGTGGCAGATGATGATCTGATGCTCCTGCGCGAACGCGATGGCCCGCTTGAAATAGTCCTTCGTCATGATGACGGAGGTCGGATTGTTGGGCGAGTTCAGCCACATGAGCTTGGCCTTCTTGGCCACGTCCTTCGGGATCGCGTTGAGATCCGGCAGAAAGCCGTTCGCCTTCGTGAGCGGCATGATGTGCGCGACGCCGCCGCAGAAGCTCGTACCGACCGGATAGACCGGGTAGCCGGGGCTGGGCACCAGCACCACATCGCCCGGATCGACGAACGCCAGGTGAATGTGGCCGATGCCTTCTTTCGAGCCGATCAGGGTCAGCACTTCGTTGGCCGGATCGAGCGTCACGCTGAACCGGCGCTTGTACCAGTCGGCCACGGCCTTCCGGAACGCGAGCATGCCTTCATACGAGGGATATTGATGATGCTTGGGATCCTTCGCGGCCTTGCTCAAACTCTCGATGATCGGCGCCGGTGTGGGGAGGTCCGGGTCGCCGATGCCGAGATTGATGATATCGACTCCGCGCGCGATCGCCTCTTGCTTCATCTTGTCGATCGCGGCGAACAGATACGGGGGCAGCGTTTTGATACGGGTGGCCACTTGAATCGGGAAACCAGCCATGTTCGATCGAACTCCTTTCGTGGATAGCATCAGCTGTCAGCCATCAGCGCTCAGCCGAGGCACGTTATCGAAGGCTGAAGCCGTTCCCCCTTCTCCCATCCCTTTCCCCGCTGGGGAGAGGCTAGGTGAGGGGACCGTAGGGTACTAGAGGAATGCGCCAGCAATCAACGCTTGGACGCCGGTCTCCGAACGATTAAAGACTGTGCGCGTGTAAGGAGGCGTGGCGAGGAGACAGGGAGAAAGACGATCAGCGGCGGTCTTTTTCGCCGTCGTAGATGCTGGAGCCGGCGCCGATGCCGTCTCGTCCGTCCAGCTTATAAAACTGAAGGTCCGAGGACACGCCGCTGCTGTTTGAAACAGACGAGGCGTTGGGGAGGGACGACGGGTCGGGAGGAGCGGCGCCGGCCCGGCCGGCGGGCATCGCGCCCAGCACGCCGATTGAATAGACGAACTTCCAGTCTGAGTAGCGATCTTTCTTTTCGAACGCCTGGTCGCCCGGCAGAAAATTGCCGATTTTGATCGGCTTCTTATCCGAGAGGCTGTAGACGCCGAGGATGCTGCCATCCGGCGTCTTGATCAAGCCCCACCGGATTTTTCCCGTGATCGGATCGGCGTAAATTTTCCGCAAGTGACGGACCGTCCCCGAATAGCGCGGATCGCGCACCAGGTCTTCGAGCCGTTTCGGATATTCTTTCTGAGGACCCATGGGATTCAGATAATACCGGGCGATGGCCGTCCGGAACTGATCGCCGACGAAGAGCAGTTCCCGCTCCTTCTGGCGCTCCTGGGCGAAACTCCACACCAGCCCGGCGACGCCCAGCTGGATCCCCAAAAGCGCGACCGCGAGCAAGACCCCGATGTAGGTAAAGCCGGCCTGCGAGGCGGGCTGTCGCGACTCGTTACCACGCACTGTACGAACTCCCCTCCGTACTCACCCCTGGCGCGCCGCTTTTCACGTCGTAGACCCCGCCCTTGTCGGAATCAGCCGGCGCCACGGTGCGCCAGGTGGTCGACGAGTTTGTGAGCGGATCGATCGGGATCGCGCGCAGATATTTCCTCACGGCCAGGTCTTCCAGACGATCGGGGTACTTGCCGTTATCCGAATAATATTTGTCCAGCGCGTCGCGAATGAGCCACAAATTCTCCTTCATCACCACTTCTTTGGACTTCTGCAGGCTGGAAAAATAACGGGGCACGGCCAGCGTCAGCAGCGTCGCGATGATGGCCAGCACCACCAGCAACTCGATGAGCGTAAACCCGCGCATGTCCTGTCGCATACCCATTCGCATCAGGCCACCTGTTACCATTTCGAGTACGGAATGCCGTTCAATCCCATGCCCTTGCTGAGCGAATACACGTCGAACACGTCGCTGCCCGGGCTGGGATCGTCGGGCAGACTGTCGTAACTGCGGAGCCCCCAGGTCTGTTCCGGGCGCAGCGACAGATCGGGGTTCAGGGGATCGCGCGGCATCCGGCGCAGAAAGATCAGCCGTTTCTTGTCCGTCGTCGTCTGATCCATGACGCCCTCGGTCAGATCCCGCAGCGATTTGGGAAATCCCGAATCGGTGACGCCTTTGGCAATCCGTCCGGCATCGTACGCCTTCCGATAGGCGTCGATCGCTTCGCGGATCTGCATCAGCGACTGCCGGAGTTCCTGCTCCTTGCTGCGCTGCGACACCACGCTCGCCAGGGGAATCGCCGCCGACGCCAGCACGCCGACGATGGCCACCGTAATGACCATCTCGACCAGTGTGAAGCCCCGCTCGGCAGAGGTCCGTCCGATCATGGAGCGATCCTCACGCCGTTCACATCCGCGGCCGACAGCAGGTCGTTGCGAGACGGAATACCGGGTTGCTCCACGGCGGCCTTCGGGCCGACGCCCGTCGCCGCAGGAGCCGGCGACGCCGGTGCGCTGATCGCGTCACGGCCGGCCGTCGGCGTGACGCCGGAGGCCGGAGCAGCGCCGTTCGATTGTTGCATCGACTCGCGGTCGCTCTCGTTTTGCTTGATCAGCGGAAGACCCCGCGTGTTTTCCGTGCCGAACCAGATTTCGGAGCTCGCCGCGTTGCGGCCGCCGTGATGGATGACGTGCGGCGTAATCGACAGCACGATCTCCTTCTTGTTGATGTCGCTCTTCTGCGACGAAAAGAGCCGACCAAGAATCGGAAGATCGCCCAGGCCCGGCACCCGAGAGGACGACTCCCGGTCTTCGTCGCTGATGAGTCCGGCCAGCACCTGCGTTTCGCCGTCCCGCAGCCGCAGCACGGTCGCGGCGGTCCGCGTGCCGATCTGATAGGCCAGGGTGCCGGATTTATCGTTCAGCACTTCTTTCACGATGTTGCTGACTTCCAGATTGACTTTCATGGACACATCGTCGTCGCGATGGATGGTCGGCTCCACCTCGAATTTCAATCCGACGTCGATGTACTGCACGTTGCCGGTGACGACGCTCGATCCGAGATTCGTCGGTGTCACCGCGTTCGTGATCACCGGTACCCGGTCGCCGATCAGAACCTTGGCCTTTTCGTAGTTCCGCGCCCGGATGCGCGGACTGGCCAAGAGATTGGCCTCGGCATCTTCTTTTTTCAAATCGATGGCCGCGTTGAGGTTCGAGATCGACGTCGTCGACGCGCTGAATTTAAAGGCGTTGCTGAGCAGATTGGGGGATGCGGAGGCGGCTATGGCGCCGGCCGCGGCACTGCCCGGAACAGGCGGGGTAATCGTGTTCAGCGTGATCTGGGTCGGATACTTGACCCCCAATTCCTGCAGTTTCGAGCGCTGAATTTCCACGACTTCCACTTCCATCATGACTTCCGAGTCCTCGAGGTCGAGCGACATGAGCAGCTTCTCGGCCATGTGGACCACTTCGGGCGTATCCCGCATGACGACCAGCTTCGAATGATCGTCGACGAAGAGCACCTTGGTATCCAGCATCACCTTCAGCAGGCTCATCGCCTGTTTGGGATCGGCGTTTGTGAGATGGAACGACTTCACCACCTGCTCTTCGTAGCGCCGCCGCTTGTCGAGCGTGTCGGGGTAGATCATGAGCAGATTTTCGCCGAGGAACTTCTTCTCCAACCCGTGCTGCGTCAGGACCATGTCGATGGCCGCTTCGACCGACACGTCCCTGACGAACAGGTTCGATTTCATGTCGCCCTTCACATCCTTGTCGAGCACGAAATTGATGCCGCTGGTGCGCGAGAGCGCCTCGAAGATCATGGTCAGCGAGGTGTCGCGGAACTCCAGCAGGTCGACGTGATCCTCCTTCAGGCGCAGCTTCGGCCGGACCGGCGCCGGCGACGGGATCTGCGCCGTGACGCTGGCCAGCATCTGCTTTACGTCCAGATTCCCGGGGTCCAGGCTCAGGAGGCGCGACAGTTGCGCCTGGGCGCCCTTCAGATCGTGCTGATCGATCAAGTCCTTGGCCATCCGGATCTCCATCTGCTTCATTTCTCCGCCCCGCGTCGCCTCGAGGCCTTCGCGGGCCTGCTGATTGTCGCGGTCCATATCCAGCGCGCGCTGATACAGCCGGCGCGCTTCCGCAAACTGCAGCGCGGCGCGGGCCGTATCGGCGTCCCGCAACAGGCTGTGGATCACATATTCCCGCTTCATGCGCGCCTCGGTCCGGAGGAAGGCATTGTCGGGATCTTTCCGCGAGGCGTCTTCGATCTTCGCCAGCCCGACGTCGAACCGGCCGGCGTTGATGTCCGACATCCCTTCGTTGAAGAGCTGGTTGGCGCTGCAGCCGGCCAGCCAACCGGCGAGGCACGCGCAACCGACGACGCGGACCCAGAGTGTTCTGTAAGCGGACAGTGTCATGATGGTGACCCCGTGTTAGTGGTAATGGTTTGCTTCTGGTGCAACGGCAGGTAGGTTACGATCAGTTGATCGCCCTCCTGGCCCTCAAAGGTATACGACGAATCGATGGCCTGGCCGGCCTCAACGGCATAGATCCGGTTCTCCTTGGTCAGAAAATACACGGTCCGTCCGGATGACAGCCGCTGCGTCCCGGCATACTTGAACGGCGCAGGGACCGCCGGCAGCTGAACGGGCGGCGGAGGCGGCGGCACCACCGGCTGGACCATGCCGCCCGGCGGAGCAACCGAGTCCGCCACGACCACTTCGGTCGAAAACGGCATCGGCGCCGGCTTCCGCGGAACCGGCGGCCGTACCGGAGCCTTGCCTTTGGCCCGTGCCCCGCTGTCAGCGGACGCCGGCGCCCTGGCCTGATTCGGATTCTGGGCGCCCGGGAACATGTCGGGAACATTGGCGCCTTTGATTCTTCCCCGCAACTTGCCGAGATCGAGCCCGAGATTCGATTGGGCTTTGGCCGACGGCGTGCCGCGCTTGGAGCCGGGCTTGTCCGTCGCACCGGACGAACTGCCGCTCTCCGGAGCGCCGGCGAAGGCCACCACCGCCTCGAACAGCATCGCGGCGAGGGCAAGGAGCATCGGGCGTATGGACGTGCGGTCGATCATTACCCGTTTCTCCTCGAATACAGTGAGAAGCTGACCGTGGTCTTGGCGTGCGCGCCGTCCGTCATGTTTTTCTCGACGTCCACCTTATCGAGGGCCACACTGGGTACCTCCGCCAGCACGGTCCGGAGAAACTCGCGGACCTGCGGGTAGGAGCCTGCGATCGGAAACGACACGTCGTAGCGCACCAACCGGCCCGTATGATCGTCGGTCACGTGGTAGTCGCCGGCCCGCAGCACCAGGTGGTGCCGTTCGGCCAGTTGATTGAGCTTGCGTACGGTCTCCGGCATCTCCCACGCCGGGGGAAACACCGCGTAGAAATCCGCCAGCTGCTCGCGGGGCGTGCGGGGCGCTTCGGCGTCCCCACCCAGTCCCTGCGCGTCCGCTTGTGCCGTCTCAAGATCTTCCATTACCTGTGCCTGCTCCGCTTCCATCGCCAGCACAGCGGACAGATAAAACATCGCCGCGAAGGCGCACAGCCCCAGGCCCACGACGCCCGACACGCCCATCCGCTGCACCCAGAACCGGAGCGTCCAGGAGAGATGCTTGGCCGAGGGCAGCGTGCGTTTCGTGTCTTCAAGCCGTTTCAGCCGCTCGATCAAGCCGTTCAGCTGCTGGACCAGCTCTGCGGCCCGGCGGCGGAGCATCGTGCCGAGCGACTCGGAACCGGAATCGGCCGGACGGCGAACGAACTGTTGCACAGCTTCGAGCAGCGCGCCCTGTTGCTGGCTGATCGGCTGCAGAACCTCCGCAACATCCGAACGGACGCTGTCCAGCTGCTGCCGCAACCACTGGCTGCTCCGGCGCCACGCTTCGACACCGAGGCAGACACTCTGCCGGCCCATCGCCTTCATCGCCGGACCGCTCGCGGCAATCGCCGAGCGAACGGCCGGGCCCGTCATACGACTCACGCGCACGGCGGCCTGCAGTCCATCCCGGCTGATCGCGGCCGCCTGCTCACGAAGACGCGGAACGTTCGTCATGCCGCGATGCCACGCCGCCATGGCGGCTCGCATCGTCTGCTGTCCGGCGGCCACAACAGCGGCATAACCGGTCGTGCAGACCGCCCGCAGTTGCGGGAGCAGCCGCGCCCACCGGGCTTCTACTGCCGAGCGGAGACCGGCCGCTGCCGAGAGAACCGATTTCAACAATCCGTCCACGTTCATGATTTCGTATTCCACTCCGCAACAATTGAAAATCTCACCGGCTTCGCCGCATCTTTGTCTTCCCGCTGATGATGGCTCAGATAGGCCCGGCTGATAATTTCGTATTCCGGCAATTCGCGGACGAAATCCAACAGCTCATCGAGATTGGGCGCGCGGCCGTCGAGGATCACCCGCTGTTCGGCCACATCCGGATGAATGGCCGTCAACGAGATCCGGTCGTGATGCCGGGCCTGCACCTGTTCCACCGCGATGAAGAGCGGATCCCAGGGAATCGTGAGCCGCGCCAGCACGGTTTGCGATTCCTTGATCTCCGCGCGCAACGTCTTCAGTTCGCCCGTCAGCTTTTCGTTGCCCATCCGCTCCTGGTTCGTCAGTTCGCGGGCGGCGTCCAGCGCTTCCGCCGCGCGGCCGGTTTCGGCCACCAGATGCCCGTAGTACGTGCCGAGCGCGATCACCAGCACCACGCCGACCGCCAGCCAGACCAGTCCCTGACGGGTCCACCAAACCGGCGTATTGGTATAGTCGAGCCTTAAAGTATGCATGAGAAATAGTCGGCCTCCTCAGCCGCCTGCGCCGGTGCGCCATTCCGGGAACCACCATCTTGTGCCTGTTCGCGCAGCAGTGTCACGGAAGCGCCCAGGTCGATCGCCGCGTGGGCTTCGCGGGGAGGCGCCAGCAGATAGACCGCGCCCGCCGACGCCGCCTCGTCGTTCATCAATTGCTCGCGCGACAGCCAGAGCGGCAACTCCGTCACCCAATCGTCCTGCGTCCGCCAGCGCCGCAGCGCCATCCAGCGGTCGCGGCCCACGAGCGCCCCGCACAGCATGCCGTCCTCCACCATGACGAACCACTGGGCCTCTTCGCGAAAGTCCTGCTGCCACCGGTTGAACGCCGCCATCAGCAGCGGCTCCACGCGCACGAGCTTCATCTGGCACGCTACGGCGATCAGGGTGAGTTGGTTGACGAGCGCCTCGTCCATCGCGCTGGCGACATGACAGTCGCCCGGCCGGTCCAGGCTCATGCGGATCGCCCAATTCTTGGCCACCGGCCCATGGGTCTGCGCAAAATGGCGCCGGGCCAGCAGCAGATGTTCCTTTTCGTTGCTCAAGTCGTCGCTCCAGGGAATCAACGCATAGCGCACAAAGTGGTTCGAGACGACGATCCGGAGCTCCGCGCCGCGCCACTGGGGTGAGGCGGTCAGGTACGCGCTCAGCGCGGCGGCCGCCGGTTCCCAGCCCGCCATGCCTTCGGACGGCGCGGCGACCGGCACCACGGTCGTCGTCATCGGGCCGGGACGAAAGCCGCGGGCCCGGTGCGCCACGAGCACCCGGTCGGGGCACAGCAGCACGCTGAGTTGTTCAGCCCACAAATGTGACACGGTTGATTTCCTCCAACGTCGTAATGCCGCGACGGACTAAATCCAGCGCCGATTCCCGGAGAAAGCGCGTTCCCTTGGCCCGCGCCGTCTCTTTGATCCGGCGGATCGGTTCCTGCGCGATGATCTGTTCGCGAATCTCATCGTCGAGCAGCAGCGCTTCCGCGATGGCCCGGCGGCCTTTGTATCCGGTGCCATGACATTCCTTGCAGCCGCGGCCGATGCGGAAGTCGAACTCGGCGAGATCCACCCCGTTCAACCGCGACGCAGCGAGCAGCTTGGCATCCGGCCGGTCGGGCACGATGCAATGAGGGCAGAGGATGCGCACGAGCCGTTGCGCGATGACGCCGTTCAAGGCCGACACGAAATTGTACGGTTCGACGCCCATGTGGATGAACCGGCCGATGACGTCCAGCACGTTGTTGGCGTGAACCGTCGCCAGCACCAGGTGGCCGGTCAGCGCCGACTGCACGGCGATCTGCGCGGTTTCCGAGTCCCGGATTTCGCCGACCATGATCTTGTCGGGGTCGTGCCGCAGGATCGAGCGCAGTCCGCGCGAAAACGTCAGGCCTTTTTTCTCGTTCACCGGAATCTGCAGAATCCCAGTCAGCTGATATTCCACGGGATCCTCGATCGTGATGATCTTGTCCTTGCCGTGATTCAGTTCGTTCAGCACGGCGTAGAGCGAGGTGGTTTTGCCGCTGCCCGTCGGGCCGGTGACCAGCATCAGACCGTACGGCTCGGCGGCCAGGCCGCGGATCTGCGTCACCGTCTGCTCGTCGAACCCGATCGTGTCGAGCCGGAGTCCCTGGCTCTGTTGCGACAGCGATTGTTTGTCCAGAATACGAATCACCGAATCTTCGCCGTGGATGCTGGGCATGACCGACACACGGAAGTCCACCGCGCGGCCGAGCACGGCCAGCTTGAATCGGCCGTCCTGCGGCACCCGGCGCTCCGCAATGTCCAGTTCCGACATGACCTTGATGCGGGAGATCGCCTGCTCGGCGATGTCCTTGCCGTCCACCACTTTGACCTTCAGCAACACCCCGTCGACGCGATACTTGATTGTCAGGTCGGTCGTGCCCGCCTCCAGGTGAATGTCGCTGGCGCCCAGCTTGAAGGCGTCGTAGATCGTCGAGTGCACCAGCTTGACGACGGGACTGGTGCCTTCGCTGATCGACTTGATCGACAGATCTTCGATGGCCTCGGAGGCCCGGCGGCCTTCCGAATCGAGGGCGAGGACGTCGTCCATCGCGCGGGCGTCGGCCTCGTACTTCGCGAACATGGCGAGCAGCGCCGTCCGGTGGACCAGCACCCACTGCGCCGGCGCCTGGAGTTGCTCGTGGACCCAGGCCTGTTTGGCCGGATCGAACGGATCGCAGAACGCCACGCAGAACGCGCCGGCCGCATCGTGGAACGGCAGGCACTCGTGCGCCACCGCTTCCGGATAGGAGATCGACTCGAAGTCCGCTTCGCAGGCCGTGAGCGCGTCGTGCGTCAGACAGCGGTACCGCAGCGTCGCGGCCAGCTTCGCCGCAAACTCGTCGGCGCCCAGCTGAGCCCGGTCGTCCAGCACCTCGATCAGCCGCTGCTTCGAGCGGGCGGACTCGGCCTTGGCCAGCGCCACGTCGCCCGGCAGGAACCCATCGTGCTTGGGGACCGCAGAATCCGCGTAGTTCATTGAATGCTCCCCGCCAGTTCGAACATCGGGAAATACATCAGCAACACGACCGTGCCGATTACCAGGCCGATGGCGGCCATCAAGGCCGGCTCGATCAATTTCGTCAGCCAATCCAGGACGCGCGCGATATCTTCGTCGTAGAACACGGCGATGCGCTCCATCATCTCGCCCATCTGGCCTGTCCGCTCGCCGACCCGCAGCATGCGGTGCGCCACCGGCGTCGTGAGCCCGTGCGATTCCATCGCGTGCGAAATCGGTTTGCCTTCACGCAGATCCCGGAGCGCCAGTTGCAGCCGCGCGCGCAAAGATGCGGGCAGAATGCCGGCCACCATCTCGATGGCGGACACGATCGGAATGCCGCCCCGCACCAGCATGCCCAGCGTGCGGTAGAACCGCGCCAGATCGAACACCTGCAGCCGGCTGCCGATCGCGGGAATCGCCCGCAGCCGGGTGATCGCCCACGCGCGCGGCGCGGGCCGCGCGAAACCGTAGGCGAGCGCGGCGGCGGACAGCCCCAGCGCGCCGACGACCACGAGCCCGTGCGCTTCCATCAGTTGTCCCCATTGCAGCAACAGTTTCGACATCAACGGCAGCTCTTTGCCCGCTTCCGCGTAGATGCGGCTGAACTTCGGCACCACGTACATCATCAGGAACAGCATCACGAGTCCGCCGACGACGAGCAGGACGACCGGATAGATCGACGCGCTCACGAGCTTCTTGCGGACCTGCTCCAGCTGCACCTGATAGGCGATGTACCGGGACAAGGCCTCGCGGAGATCGCCCGTCTTTTCGCTCGCGCGGATGGTGGCCACGTACAGCGCCGGAAAGCTGGAGGGGAGGTGCTCCAGCGACGACGAAAAGGTGCGGCCGTCCCGCAGCTTGCCGAGAATGAGTTCGAAAATCTGCTTCACGTCCGCATGCCGCTCCTTTTCACGGAGCGTCTCCAACGCTTCGACCAGCGACAGGCCCGCCCCCAGCAGGGCGATCAGCTCCTGGCTGAACAGCGTCAGCGGGAACGGCGTCCGGCGCTTCAGGCGGGCAGCTAACCCCGCCCGCTCCGACTTGAGCGCCAGCACTTCGTAGCCCAGCCGCTCGACTTGACGCCGGGCGTCGTCGGCATCGACGGCGTCGATGTTCAACCCGACGACACTGTCCAGCGCTTGTAAGGCCTTCACGTGATACTGCATGGCACCCCTTACCAGTTCGTGATGTCTTCGTTCTCGGCCGTGCCGCCGGGCTGGCCGTCCTTGCCGAACGACCACAGATCGAACTCGTTATGCTCGCCCGGGAACTTGTAGGCGTACGGCCGGCCCCACGGATCCATCGGCACGGCTTTCTTCATGTACGGCCCGCCCCACTTCGCTTCGTTCGCCGGCTTGACCGTCAACGCGGCCAGGCCTTGTTCCGTCGAGGGATAGTTGCCGATGTCCAACCGGTACTGATCGAGCGCCTGTTCCACCGCTCTCAACTGCGCATGCGCGGTTTTGGCCTCCGATTTACCGACCTGCGAAAAATACCGGGGCGCGACGAATCCGGCGAGCAGGCCGATGATCACCATGACAACCAACAATTCCAGCAGCGTGAATCCCGCTTCCGGTCCGCGTGAAACCGGACGCATCGGGGCAGATAATGTGGTGCGCATAATGGGCTCCTTTACGTTAGACAGTCCTGGTTCTTCCGTTCGACGAGTCATGGGGGCTCCAAACCCCTGTTTGGTTCGATGACAACTGTGTATGGATGAATAGTATGGGCAGATGGCACCGTGGACAATAACCTCCCCGATGGGGCCGAGACCCTCCCTTGGAGGGGCCAAAATCGGCCTCCGGCGCCCTGGCAAAGGCCTCGGGATGTGGCGGAAAATCAGGGCTTTCGAAGGGGGTACCGGGAACCGGGATCTGAGGCTTCCGGCGGGCTGGCGCCGAGCCTAAAAAGGCCCCCGAATTACCGAGGGGCTTCTACGTAATCTGGAGGAGCGGCAGAAGGTGTCCGACGTCCCGTTAGGGCTTGGAGAGAGCGGCAGGTTCGTGGCCGGATGTATGCTGGTGCGATCCGGCATCGGAAGGGGCCGGTGCGGCCGTCTGCCCGGTACGGAATTCCAGGTAGGCCAGCAGGTCTTCGACGTCCGTCGGCGACAGGCCCAGATTGGGCATCGAGATATTGGGGAACCGGGCGGCCAGGGCCGTGGCGGTCGGGTCCTGTTTGGCCCGCATCGCGCCGGGCGACTGAATAAACTGCTCGAGCCAGGCCCGATTCCGGCGTCCCAACACACCCTGCAGGTCCGGACCGACCAGGTCGCCGCGCCCGATGGTATGACAGGACGCGCAGGTTTTGACGAACAGCGCCTGCCCCGGCTGGTTCACGTACGGGGTCGGGGTCATGCCGGCGTAGGCGGCGCCGGGCATCACCCCCGGCTGGTCCCGGAAGGCCGGGTCCATATTCAGCACCACCAGCGCCAGTTGTCCCAGATCCATGAACAACGAGGTGCGCTCCCACTCGCCGGTCGCCCCGTTGCCCGCCATGGCGTCGTTGCGGTGATCCGCCAGTCCCTTTCCGCGCTCGCCGAGTTTGTAGCGCACCACGGCGATGTCCTCCGGCGTGCCGGTCAAAAACAGCCAGCCGGGTCCGGCGTGAAACGCCTGGGCGTGCGCCTTGAGCACCGCCGGCGTGTCGTGTTCCGGATCGAGCGAAATGGAATAGAAAAAGATGTCGCGGCCCATCCGGTCGCCCAGCTTCTGGTGCAGCTGCGCCATGCGGGCGGTCACCAGCGGGCAGACTTCCTTGCAGCCGGCGTAGATGAAATTCACCAGGACGATCTTGTTTTTGATCAGATCGTCGTAGAGCCGGACGGTCCGGCCGTCCTGGGCGACGAGCGGCACATTCGGAATGTACCCCTCGCCCCACGACGTGGCGAGCGCGGACGAGGCGGGGAGCCATCCGAGAACGGTGCTCAGGAGCAGCGCGAGGATGACGATCCGCCGGCGCATCGTGAAGCCGAGTGTGTGCATATCGTTCTGTGGTGATCGTGGCCGGGCGAGAGGCGAGGGGAGCGGCAGGAAGATCCGTCTTCCTGCCGCCCGCGCGTCGCTCGACGTCATGAATAAGACGCTACGTGCTCACCGTGATGGTGAACGACTGGGTCGCGCTCAGCGCCTTGGGATCCGCCACGCGCACGGTCACCGCGTTCGCGCCCACCTGGCTCGCGCCCGGCTTCCACGTGATCGCGCCCGTTCTCGCGTTGATCGACATGCCGGCCGGCGCCGTCGCCAGGCTGTAGGTCAGCGTGTCGCCGTTGGCGTCCGTCGCCACGACCGTGCAGCTGTAGACTTTGTTCACCTTGGCCGTCAGCACCGGCGTCGAGGTGATCTTCGGCGCCGCCGAGACCGTCACCGCATTCCCCATCGGATTGCCTTCCGCCTGCACGTCCGGCGTCATGTAGGTGCAGCCGTCCGGCGAGGGAATCGGCGTCGGAATGATGTCCACGTGCGTGCTCGACGACTTCGGATTCTTCGGGTCCGTCAGGATCTGGTAGCGCAGCAGCATGGCGAAGTCCTCGTGCACTGTGTTGTGGCAGTGGTTCACGTAGGCGCCGCCGTACTCGCCGAAGCGCACCTGGAATTTCACCGAGCCGCTGGGCCGCAGCCGCCACACATCCTTACGCACCATACTCTCCGTGGGTCCGATCGCCGTGTTCCGGCTCATCGTGACACCTTCTTCGAAGTGGAGGTGGATGGGGTGGTCCCAGCCGCCGCCGCCGTTCTGGTAGGTCCAGTGCTCGACCTCGCCCGGTCTCGGGATCAAGAGCGAGATGCGGTTTCCGTTCGCGCTGTGCGCCGCCTTCCCGTTGACCTTGACGATCCAGGGGAACGACGTCGCCACTTCCGGCTCCTGGCACTCTGGAATGCACTTGCCCGTGAGCTGATTCCGCGAATCGCCGTTGCCGCGGCCGAATTCGACGTGCCGCTCGCGCACCGGCGCCACGATGGGAATCTGCTCGGTCAGCTGATTCGGCACCCGGCTCCGGTCCGCATCGCTCGCGCGATGGATGTGGCCCGGCACGTCCACGCTCGCGACTTCGGTCACGACCCGGAATTCCATGATCGGGCCCACGGCGGGGTCCGGCGAATCCTTCGCCAGCGCCTTCGCCAGCGTCAGCGCCGCATCCGGCTTGGTGCCGACGGTCTGCTGCAGCACGTTGACCAGGTTGATCTTGTCGCCGGGCTTGAAGCGCGAGAAATCCACGACGATGTCGTACCGCTCCGCCGTGCCCTGCTGATCCAGCATGGTCATCGTCAGCGGATGCACGACGAAATTGCCGTCGTTGGCGATGAACTGGAACGGCACCAGGTTGCCGGCCTGATCGGCCAGGCACAATTGGATAAACCGCGACATGGCCCCGTTGATGGTGCGGAAGCGGTATTTTCTCGGCAACACCTCCATGTAGGGCTGCCAGGCATGGTTGACCAGCAGCTTGTCGCCGACGAAGCCGTCGGTCGTGAAGATGTCGAAGAAGCACTGCCCGTCATGGTCCGTGCCCAGATCGGACACGAAAATGTTCACGTCGAAATCGAGGTTGCCCCAGTCCAGCAGAAACCCGCTGGGCAGCTTGTGGTTCACGCCGTCGTCGATGACTTCGTTGCCGCGGTCCGGCCCGCTGTAATAGTTCATCATCGCCGCGCTGCCCTTGTACACGTTCTCCGATGTGAAGAAGAACCGGTGGTCGTGGAACCATAGGGTGCCCTGCAGCTCGCGGAAATCGCCCGGCACCTTCATCAGCCCGCCGTGGCCGTCCGGACCGGAGGCGCGCTTCTCCGTCGCGGTCGTGTTGATCATGTCGTGCCGCGCCAGGGTCGTGCCCCAGTGATAATCGTAGAACGTGCCGGGAAAGTGATAGGCGTTGGAGGCGCCGTCGCTCTCCGCGCCGTTGTGGGCGTTGTGGAAGTGCGTGGAAAATTCGTTGCGGCCGAACCCGCCGTTTTTGGTGCGGTCCGCCGGCGTGTTGTTATACATGCGCATGACCATGGGCTCGCCGTAGCGGCCCTTCAACAGCGGAATCGGCATGCTGCCCCGCTTGCCCCAGCCTTCGAAGTGATACATGGGCCACACCTTGTTCGGGAGCTGTTCCGGCCAGGCCTGGTGATACCGGACGCCCGAGGCGCATTCCCCCATGCCCAGGAAGTAGCCGACCTGCGGGAAGAATTCTTTCCAGCGCTGATGGCCGAACCATTCGCCGGGCGGGCGGCCTTCCATCGGACCCCGCTTGGTCATGGGGTTGATGAACGGGTTCGCCGCCGTGTTGCCGGCGGGATGCGCGCTGAAGTCCGTGTGCCAGGAGAGCCGCTTGGCGCTCGGCACAGCGTTTGGCAGGACGCCGGTCGGAAACAGGGCTTCCCATTCGCCGTTCGGCTGCACGAGCTTCGTCATCGGCATCGGCGGCACATAGTCGAGTCGCGGCATCGGCTCCGTGAACGGCAGGGCGCCAAACGTCGGCGACTGCGGCACGCCGGTCGGCCCGCCGGCAAAGGCGCTCGACGCGTAGGGGCTCAAGCCGTTTTTGCAGAGCAGCAATCCCGCGGAGGTGAACAGGCCCCATTTGAAGAGATCGCGCCGGGTGATCTGGCCCTGAGAGAGCGCTTGGACGATCTCCGCACGATTGTTCCGCGCATTCTGCGCTTCGCGAATCCGTCGTTTCGATGTTTTCGATGGCAGATACATGATAATCCCCCGTTGTTGTTAAACTCACTCGCCGTGATGCTGAACTTGCTCTGGCCTTCCTCTTGATATGAGGGCGGGGCTACGGTTGCCCTTAGCCCCGCCTCGTTCCTTTGCTCAGACCTGCAGTCGGGTTCGCCTTACGGCGCAACCACCACGTTGAAGTTCTGATCGGCGAACAGTCCGGTCTGGTCCTGCGCCCGCAACCGGATTCTGATCGTGCCCGCCGCTGCCGGCGTCCAGGTGACCACGCCCGTGGTCGAGTTGAGTCTGAAGTTACCCGGATTCCCGCCCTGCTGGAGATACGTGATCGTATCGCCGACGTTGGCATCCGTGGCGTGCAACGTATAGACATACGGCACACCGACCTTGCCCGTCAGCGGCGGCACCGAGACAATGACCGGCGCCACCCGCGTATTCGTCGTCACGTTAACCGTGAACGACTGGGTCGCCGCCAATCCACCCGGATCGGCCACACGCACCGTCACCGCACGGGCGCCTGCCTGAGCCGCCGTCGGCGTCCAGGAAATCAGACCGCTCGCACTGATCACCATGCCTGCCGGGGCTACCGTCAGGCTATAGGTGAGCGGATCGCCGTTCGCGTCTGTCGCCACAACCTGATAGTTGTAGAGTACGCCCGTGGTCGCGGTGGTAATCGCTGTCGAGGTGATGACCGGCGCCACGTTGGCTCCGGCCACGATCACCGTGATGCTGAACGTCTGGGTCCCCGTCAAGAGACCCGGATCGGTCGCGCGCACGGTCACCGGGAAGGTGCCCTGTGCCGCCGGCGTCCAGGTGATCAGGCCCGTGCCCGAGATCGCCATGCCGGCCGGGGCTCCGGCCGCCAGCGAGTAGGTGATCGGATCGCCGTTCGCGTCCGTCGCCACCACCTGATAGCTGTAGGCCACCCCGACGGTTCCCGTGGTAATCGGGGCCGAGGTGATGACCGGCGCCACGTTGGCCGCCACCGTCACGGTGAAGGTCTGCGTGGCCGTGAGTCCGGTCGGATCGGTGACGCGCAGGTTCACGGCATTGGCTCCGCC
>OMJK01000162.1 GCA_900299325.1 Nitrospiraceae bacterium
CAGCGCGTTTCTCGCGACGGAAATCCGCGAGCCGCTCGCTTCCATCCGGGCTCAGCTCGAAGAAGTGACGGGAGAAGGCATTCTGGATTTCGATCCGCAGACCCGCGTCGAGAACGCGATGCGCGACCTCATCCGGGTGGAAGCCATCCTGAACGAGATTCTGGACTTCGCCAAACCGCTGGACCTCAACCGGCGCCTCTGCCGGATCCCGGAAGTGCTCGAGAGCGCGCTGGTGGTCGTCGGCACCGATCTGGAAGTCACCCGCATCCAGGTCACGAAGGAATACGCCAACGTCATCGCGCCGGTGCGGGCCGACGAAGCCAAGCTGCAGCAGGTGTTCCTGAGCATCTTCAAAAACGCCTGCGAGGCGATGAGCCCGGGCGGCCATCTCCACATCCAAGTGACGCAGCACCGGGCCGGACGCGGGATCGAGGTCCAGACCCTGATCAAGAACGACGGCGCTCCTATCCCGGCGGATATCGTCGACAAGGTGTTCGAACCTTTCTTCACCACCAAGCGGTCGGGCAGCGGGCTTGGATTGGCGACGGTCAAAAAGATCGTCGAAGAGCATGGCGGCACGATCAGCATCGGCAGTGCGCCGGGTGAAGGTACCACCCTCACAATCAAGCTCCCCGGCGTCAGCCGGGGGCCGGCCTTCCGCCATCGCGGTCGCGGGCGGCGTCCGCAACGCCGGTAAACTCAGCTGCCACTTCCAGACAGCGTTTTCTCTCTCAGTCAACGATCGTCAGCCCATCGGACTCGCCCTTCATTTCAATGAGATGTGCGGCATACAGGCCCCGTCACAGGCAGGAGCTTTCGCGCTTGACAGGGCTATCCCCCCCTGGCTATGATCCCGCCACTTGTCGTCCTTTTACGAGTGAAAAACGGCATCGCCATTTTCTTCCGCCACCATTATTCAAAGGAGTAGGGGTATGAAGCTTGTAATCGGCACTGTTGCGACACTGTCCGGTGTGCTGTTCATGCTGTCGATGGCCATGGCCAATCCGGCGCTGCTCCCGAAGCACGAGGGCTATCCGATGAAGAATGACGGAAGCCCGGTGACCGGCCAACCGACCGCCAACGATCCCGGCCAGTCGGATGCGCGCGGCGAGTCGACGTTACTCAAGTCGGCCAACTCTATCAAGCACTCCGAGCAACATCTCATGAAGACGGACAACGCCCGGATCACCGAAGGACAGGGTGCCGGTCGGCTCCCGAACGTGCAGGGTCCGCAGATCAAGATTGCGCCGCCGGTGACCTCCGCCACGAAGGCGGATGCCAGCCAGGGCGTCAAGTAAGCGACCGGTTGATACACCAACGGGCGTGACCGGAATTCCGGTCACGCCCGTTTTCTTTTTCGGCAGGGTGCCGGTGACTCCGCTAGCCGGTCAGCCGAAACCGATAGAGCTTTTTCGCCCACTCGCCGGCATACTCCACGCCGATCCGCGGAAACATTCCGACCTTCGCCCGTGGGATGCGCACGCCGCGGTCTTCGAACCACAGCGGCCCGCGTGCAGTCAGATCAATCCGGTTAAGCGACCGATCGATCATCAACTCCCGGCAGAGTTTCCCCGGACCGTCGATCAGTTCTCCGTCCACCTCGATGGCACGAATCAATACCGCCGCCGGATATCCTTCCCGCTCGGTGACCACGTTCAGCATGTGATACATCCCGTAGATGACATACACATACGCGGTGCCCGGCGGGCCGTAGAGCACATCGGTTCTCGGCGTGCGCCCTTTCGAGGCGTGGCAGGCCTTGTCATGCGGCCCGACATACGCCTCGACTTCGATGATGCGCCCTGTCACCCGGCCCGCCCTCTGCTGTCGAACCAGATACTTGCCCACCAGCGAACGAGCCACGGTCAGCGTCCGGCGGTTGAAATAGGATGGGCTCAGGATCGTCGCGCGCATGGAGTTCGCTCGGTTTCGAGGGAATACTTTAATGGATCTGCGACCACATGTTAAGGTACGGCCATGAGCAGACCACGGACAGACCACCCATGCTGAACCCGCGAGGGCCGATAACCGGACTGGTGCTCGTCCTGGCGGTTCAATTGACGGGATTCACCTGCCTTGATGAATGGACCGGCGGCTCGTGGCACGCCTCGACGGTGTCCTACCAGCAGAGCGCGCCAGCGTCTGAGGCATCGCCGGCAGCCGAGGACGACGGGTGCCCATGCCATTTGGCCTTCGTCCATAATCCGTCGGGTGCTCCAGCGGTCGGTGTGCCGACTGCGACGCTCGACGCATCACTTCGACCGGCTTCTGCACTTCAGCATCCGTTTATACCGTTCCACCCTCCTCTCACATTCTGACAGATCGTCCATCACGCGGGAACACCTGCGCTCGTGAGCAGGCAGATGCACGCGCGTCCGCATCCCGCACGTGATCCCCTTCCGCATGATTGAGAGGAACAGGTATGCCACGAATCGCGTGGATCATGATTCTCTGGTTGACGCTGATCAACCAGGGGTGCACCCATCTGGGCCAACCGGGCGAGGCCGCCAAGTCTCCGCTGAAACTCGTCGTCGGGCCGGTGGCGCTGGACGCGGCCATCACCAAGAGCACACAAATCCACTCGTTCGACGACCCGCCGTCGCCCGAAACGGAAGCGACCGTGCTGGCCACACTCCTCGATGAGACTCAGGCCCATGCCCAGCAGGCGCTCACGGCCGCACTGGCACGGCACGCACGGTTTACAGTCGTGCCCTTCGAGGACGCGCGCCGGGCGCAGCCGGATGTCGCGTCACCGGCTGTTGCATGGACGCACGAGGAGCTACTCGCGCTCGGACGTGCCGCGCAGGCAGACCTCGTCGTGGACGCGCACATCCTGGATTATGGCGTCGTGCGGTGGCAGTACTGGGTGACCGGCTGGCTCGCGCACGCCAGCATCGCCACCACCATCGTGGGGCTGGCGTCATCCTGGAATCCGGCGGCCATCGGCGCCTATCTGGCGGTCGACGCTACCACCGATCTTCCGCTCTGGTGGGGCGGCGCCCAGGTGTTCGGGTGGGCGTTTCGACCGGTCCGCATGCAGGTGGATGTGTTGCAGTTAACACCCTGCGAAGGCCTGATCTGGAACCAGCAGGAACTGGTCGTCAAAGTTCCGGGGGACGAACTCGCCCACTATACGCCCGACGAACGGACAAAGAAAGAAGTGCAATTGGATATCAACCTGCACCGTGCCGCGACGGCCATCGCAGACGATGCCGCCGCGGCGTTGGACCGGCAGCCCTGCGATGAACAGGGCCGGCCGAAGCCGATCGATACCTTTTCCTTGTGGAGATGGCTCGACGTGCTGCATTGAATCGTTCGACCGCTAGAAATACCAGGCGAGACCGCCCATGACGAAACGCGGATTCCCCGGCACAAAATGAATGTCCCGGACTCCGCCGGCCGGCTCGTTGGGCAGACGAGAGGTGAAGGCAAACGTGGCCTGCTCCCACTGCGTGTTAAAAATATTCTGCACGAACAAAAACGCCTCCAAATGTCCGTGATCCAGCTTGACCGGCACCTGGTACCGTTCCGTCAGGTCGAAGTCGATCCAGGACGGCGCCTTGAGGCTGCGATCCTCCGTCAACGGCCGAACCCCTAAATACGTCATCTGCAACTGCGAGGACAGCCCCTCCGGCCATCGGAGCAGCAGCGCGGCATACGCGGTCAACTCCGGAGCCAGCGGAACCGCCAGGCCGGTGTCTTTGAATTCGGCATGCGTCCAGGTGAAGCTCCCGTTGAACGAGAGCGGCCCGTAGATCGGTCCGCGTGCGCCGACTTCCATACCATATCGCCGCGTAGGCCCGCGTGCTTCGGTGGTACCAGTGTCTCCCTGAAACACCAGCTCGGATTTCAAATCCAGCCCCCAGAAGGTTGCGATCAGTTCCATCTGATCGGCTCCCCAGGGCTTCGACCGCAGACCGACTTCCACCCCCTGCGCCCGCGCCAACGGAGCGCTCCCGCCGGTGACCGTCGATCGGGCATCGTTGCTGTGGAATCCGGTGCCATAGTTGACGAAGAACTCCGTTGAGAACCAGGGGCCGAGAATCAGATTGCCCTTCGGACTGACCTGACCGGAATCCTTCCTCCCGGACGGCTGCTGCGGGCAGGTATCGCACAGATTGCGGACGTCGAACGTGAAATAGTCGGCGCGCACTCCGCCGGTCAGCCGCATCCATGGCGCCGGCTGCACCTCCAGTTTCATATAGGGCGAGTAAGAGGCTTCCTGCACCGCACTCTGTACGACGGTGCCGGTCGGCGCGCGTTTCGTCTGCGTCCC
>OMJK01000163.1 GCA_900299325.1 Nitrospiraceae bacterium
TGAACTTCGATTGCCGCATGGGAACCTCCTGGCTAAGGGTGGCTATTGTGCCAGAAAGTTCTCCACTCTGAGTGTCTCAAGTCACGGGGAGCTTACACAACCTGTTCTTCTAAGTACTTGAGATACCGCGAGACAAGTTCTTCCGCAGTAATTGAGAAAATCTTTTCCCCTGAATGAATACGCCCAAGCGTTTCCGTAAACTTCTTCTCTGCAAGTTCAGCGGCTTCATGCCGATCTTTTGTTTTGAGGGATATGCGAACATATCTTCGTTCTTCCTTGATCCACTGTTGAAATTGCCACATATCTCCACTGCGCGTGTTGCGACAGATAAAGCATTTGCCACCAAGAATTGGGATCTTGGTGATTAGATGCTGCTTTTTCCGCATCTCACCATTCCTTGAAGATCATAAACACTGCCCCCACCATCAAGCCAAATCCAGCGAGATAGTTCCACTTTAGGGGTTCTTTCAGGTAGACAACTGAAAAGACACAAAATACGACAAGGGTTATCACTTCTTGGATCGTTTTCAGTTGAGCAGCAGAAAATTCGTAATGCCCGATTCGGTTGGCAGGAACTTGAAAGCAGTATTCAACGAACGCGATGCCCCAACTCACCGCAATTGCCTGCCACAACGGCACATCTTTGTATTTCAAATGCCCGTACCACGCCATGGTCATGAAGATGTTGGAGACGGTTAGTAAAAGAATCGTGTGCATGAGTCTCCTTGCGGTTGCGGTTTTGAGGGAATGGGAAGTGTGTAAGAAAGTGTGTCACGAAAATACATAACGATTTGAAAGTGTGACAAAAGTGTGTCACACAATGAAAATTATAAATCATTGATATTATTGGGATCAATCAGAAATGCACTACGCGACGAGGGTAATGACTTCCTGGATGGTTTTCAACTGCGCCGCGGTGAACTCATAGTGGCCAATCCGATTCGCCGGTACTTGGAAACAGTACTCCACGAAGGCGATCCCCCAACTCGCCAGAATCGCAATCCACAACGGCGTGTCTTTGTATTTCAGATGCCCATACCAGGCGAACGTCATAAAGATATTCGAAATCGTCAGCAAGAGGATCGTCTGCATGTGCCTCCTATGGAAAGAGCCTATGGCTGATGACCATGCGCACGGCAGCTATCACTTCCCCCATCCCCTTCTCAGCGGGGTGGGAGGATGAATCTTTGGGAAGTCGCCATGGCGGGCATGGCAAGGTGGAACAGCGAAATATGCCGCGGGCGACGGCATGCGATGCTTCATCGCGCCTTACAGGAGCACGCGGCCAACCGCGCCGAGTCGAATGCTGTCTCAATCCATCGCATGATGGCGACTCCCGAAAGATTCATCCTCCCACTCCCGCCTCTTTCAACACCTGCCCCGTATACGACCGCTTCGCCTTCGCCACTTCCTTCGGCGGCCCCTCCGCCACGATCTCGCCGCCGCGATCCCCGCCTTCCGGTCCCAGATCGATGATCCAGTCCGCGTTCTTGATCACGTCGAGATTGTGCTCGATCACCAGCACTGTATTGCCGGCTTCGACCAGCCGATCTAGCACATCAAGCAGCCGCTGCACATCGGCGAAATGCAACCCCGTCGTCGGCTCGTCGAGAATGTACAGCGTCCGTCCGGTCGGCCGCTTCGACAGCTCACGCGAGAGCTTCACTCGTTGCGCCTCGCCGCCCGACAGCGTCGTCGCCGACTGGCCGAGCTTCACATAGTGCAGCCCGACGTCGTGGAGCGTCTGGAGTTTCCGCTTGATGAACGGAATGTGCTCGAAGAACGCCAGCGCCTCATCCACCGTCATGTTCAGCACATCGGCGATGCTTTTGCCCTTGTGGTGAATCTCCAGCGTCTCGCGGTTGTACCGCTGTCCCTTGCAGACCTCGCAGGTCACGTAGACGTCCGGCAGGAAATGCATCTCGATCTTGATAAGCCCGTCGCCCTGGCAGGCCTCGCAGCGACCGCCTTTGACGTTGAAACTGTAGCGGCCGGGCTTGTACCCGCGCACGCGCGACTCGGGCAGATTGGAATAGAGATCGCGAATGAATCCGAAGAGGCCCGTGTAGGTCGCGGGATTCGACCGCGGCGTGCGGCCGATCGGCGACTGATCGATGTCGATGACCTTGTCCAGCGCATCGACGCCGAGGAGTTCCTTACAGCCATCCAGAGCCGGCCTTTTTTTATTCGCACGCTTTTGATTTCCCTCGTGATGCGTGATGCGTGATGCGTGATGAGAGGGGCGCTGATCGCTGACAGCTGATGGCTGTCTTCCCAACATCTGGGTAAGTGAATGGAACAAGACTTCCAGCACCAGCGTGCTCTTGCCTGACCCCGAGACACCGGTGACGCAGGTCAACAGGCCCAGCGGAATCTTCGCCGTCATGCCTTTGAGATTGTGCTTGGCCGCTCCGACAATCGAGAGTGCGCCCTTGGCCTTCCGCACACGCTTCGGTAACGCCACCGCCTGATGGCCGCGGAGGTACTGGCCGGTGAGGGACTCGGCATTGCCCATGACCTCCTGGGGCGTGCCCTGCGCCACAATCTGCCCCCCATGCGTGCCGGCGCCGGGACCCAAATCCAGAATGTGGTCCGCCGCCATCATGGTTTCGGCGTCGTGTTCCACCACAACGACTGTGTTGCCCAAATCTCGCAAACGCAGCAACGTCTGGAGCAACCGGCGATTGTCGCGTTGATGTAATCCGATTGACGGCTCATCGAGAATGTAGAGCACACCGACCAGGCCAGATCCGATCTGCGTGGCCAATCGAATGCGCTGACCCTCACCTCCTGACAAGGTCGCCGCGGCCCGATCCAATGTCAGGTAGTCCAATCCAACATTCACGAGGAAGCCGAGCCGCTCGCGGATCTCTTTGAGAATGCGATGCGCGATGACCAACTCACGGTCGGTAAACTTCAGTGTCAGGAAGAACTCGGACGCAGCCCGGACGGACAGCTTCGTCACTTCGGCAATCGACTTCTTGGCCAGCTTGATAGCCAGACTCTCCGGCCTGAGCCGTGCGCCCCGGCAGACCTCGCACGGCTCCAGCAGCGTGAAGTCCTCTTCCTCCGGACAGCCCGGACTCATCGCGTACCCGATGCCGTCGCAGGCCGGACAGGCGCCGTGCGGACTGTTGAATGAAAACACCCGCGGCGTGATCTCCGGATAACTGACGCCGCACTTGATGCAGGCCAGCTTGTCGCTGTAGAGCCGCGTCTTCCCGTCGTCGGTCAGGACGCCGACCAGCCCGCCGGTCAGCTTCGTCGCCGTTTCGACGGAGTCGGCCAAACGCCGCAACATCGCATCGCCCGCCTTCATGACGAGCCGATCAACCACGATCTCGATCGTGTGCTTCTTCTGTTTATCGAGATTGATTTCGTCCGCCAGCTCGACCAGCTCGCCGTCGACTCTGGCCCGCACATAACCGGCGCGCCGCATATCCAGCAATTCTTTGCGATACTCGCCCTTGCGTCCCCGGACGATTGGAGCGAGCAGTTGAAACTTGGTGCCTTCCGGCAAGGCTGCGATGGCATCGACCATCTGCTGGACCGTTTGTGCCGTGATCTCTTCGCCACACTGGAAGCAATGAGGCCGTCCAACCCGTGCGAAGAGCAACCGCAGATAGTCGTAGATTTCCGTCACCGTGCCGACGGTCGATCGCGGGTTGTGGCTGGTGCTCTTTTGTTCGATGGAAATGGCCGGCGACAGCCCTTCGATGGAATCGACATCGGGCTTGCCCATCTGTTCGAGAAACTGGCGGGCATAAGCCGAGAGCGATTCGACGTACCGCCGCTGCCCCTCGGCGTAAATGGTGTCGAAGGCGAGCGACGACTTCCCCGACCCGCTCAAGCCGGTAATCACCACCAACTTGTCGCGGGGAATGTCGACGTCGATGTTCTTGAGATTGTGCTCGCGCGCGCCCTTGATGACGATGGAGCCGGACATGGGACGCGGATTATACCACCCAGGCCCGTTGCCTTGACAAAGCGAGAAACCGAGTGCTACCACCCTGCCATGCTCTCAGTGGAGGAACCGGTGCAGGAGCAGCGCCAGCCCGCACCCGCACAAGCGATTTCAACATGGACGGGATCAGCACGTGAACAGGCCGTGCAGCGGATGTTCACGGCCATTGCCGGCGTCTACGACCTGAATAATACCCTGCTGAGTTTCGGCCTCCATTATCGTTGGAAGAAACTGACGGCCTCATCTGTCCCGCAAGTCGAACGAGGAACTGCGTTGGATGTCGGGGCCGGCACCGCCGACCTGGCGCTGCTCGTCGCACCCCGCATGGGAGATCGGGGACGCGTCATCGCGTCGGATTTGAACCATGCCATGCTGGCCGAAGGATTGAAGAAGGTCTCCGGCAAAGGACTCGCCGGCACGATCACCTGCCTGCAGGCCAATGCGGAGCATCTGGGATTTCCAGACAATACGTTCGATGCCGTGACGACCGGTTTTTGCATGCGCAACGTGGGGAACCTCGTACAGGCGGCCGGTGAAATCCGTCGCGTGATGAAGCCGGGCGGCACGTTCGTCTGCCTGGAGTTTTCCCGTCCGGTCTTCGGCTGGCTGCGCGCACTGTACGATTGGTACTCGTTCAAGCTGCTGCCCTGGATCGGCACCAAGGTCGCGCATGACACGACCGGCGTTTACGAATATCTGCCGGCGTCGATCCGTACCTTTCCCGATCAGGAACGGTTGTGCCACGTGCTCCGCGACGCCGGATTTCGCCAGGTGTCGTACAAAAATTTAAGCGGCGGGATTGTGGCCATCCATGTGGCGATGAAATAGGCGAATGGCACGAGGCCAGAGGCAATGGGCGAAATTCTTCGCCCCTCCCCTCTCGCCACTTGCCCCTAGCCACGAGCCAAGAAAATGAACTCCATCCTTTATATCTTTTTGCCGTGTAAAAAGGTCTACCCGATCGGGATTACCTATCTGGCGGACTTTATTCACCGGCGCAAACCGGACGTGCGGCAGCGCATTCTGGACCTGTCGCTCTATCCGGTCTCGCAGCGGAGCCAGGCGATCCGCGATGCCGCCACCGAGTTCAAGCCGGATCTGGTCTGCTTTTCCTGGCGCGACATTCAGATCTTCTCGCCGCATGAGGGCGACTCGTCGCTGGAACA
>OMJK01000164.1 GCA_900299325.1 Nitrospiraceae bacterium
ACAGTAGTCTCGGGGGGCAGCCACCGGTCCCCGAGACGCTCCAGCTGGCAAGCTGAAGACTAACTAATGAGGTGGTACACAAACTCCCGGCTGGTCAATTCACATCGCGAGGCGGGCTTCGTACGGCAATACAATCTCACGACTAACGGGTCGTTCCCTTTCCCAACTTTGCTTCGGCTCGGACTCCGAAGTAATCTCCCCCCTTTACCGACTCCTCGTCTGACCCCCATGCAATCTGTTTATCCAAACGCTTCATAAGGGGCACGTGCTTGGAGCAATGAATGAAGGCCTCTTTCACGTCGACGAGGATCCAGGCCTCCAAGCAGCGGATACTTTTCGGGTCTGATGATTCAAAGATACTGCTGGGCACATTGGGAATAAGCCGCATCTCCTCGGGATTGAGCACACGGGCCTGCCCGTTAACGTGGAGTCCTATTGTCGAGTGATACAAATCAAGGAACATGATGCCGATGTTCGGGTTTTCTACAATATTTCCTAAACTGGCGAAGACGCCGTTGCCTCGATATTCCGGAATGGCCAGCTGCTTCGCGCTTAGCACATGGACAAATCCCGGTTGGCCGGCGCGAAACGAGCAGTCGCACGATCCGGTGGCGTTGGAGGTCGCGATGAACAACAAGTCCTGCCGCGTGATGAACTCCTGCATGTTGACATTGAGATGGTCTAACAGCTGCGTCGAGGTAAACGCCGCCGCATGACCAGCCGTCGCAAACCGCTGCTGCACTATTTGCTGACCCGACAAGTCTTGATTCTTCATCTCGCCTCTCTCGTACCTAAACTCGATTACCCCCTATGAAGCTGGCTTGCCGCGGATCACCACGTCCGGTAACTGCCCTTGTCCGTCCAGGTTCAATGCAAGAGGAGTAAGCTGTTCCATGGCCCAAATTTCCAAACAGAGTGCATGTTCGGACGCTGTCTTAGACAGCTTCATGAAAACCGCTTCACCTGCTGCGCCAAGGTGTTCGCAACATCCTGAAGATCGAACGGCCAGGCGTAACGCAGTTCGACTCCAGGATGATGTGGCCGCAGATGATCGAGGATTTCCGGAATTTCGACCTCCGAGTGCGACCCCCCCGGCGTAAACATCGTGGTCACCACCGTGATATGTGTTGCTCCTTGGCGAATCAATTCTTCAACCGACTCTTCCAGGGTCGGGGCGCAAAATTCGTTGTATGCGACCGAAAACAACACGCCATTCAGCATCGACTTGAGTTCGGCCGCTACCGCTACGAGTCCCCATTGATATGGATCCGTCTCCCTGGTCCTCGGCCATCGGCGGATTTTAGCATCGAGTTCCATTTCCTCCTGAGATGGGGGCTGCTTGGCTGCGCGCCGCTGTGCCTCCAGCCGTTTCAGGCGCGTAACCAGTTCTTGGGGGCAATCTCTCGGGATGCCTCCGTGGCCCACCAAAATCACACCTTTGACAAGTGCTGCCATACCGCTGCTCCTTTCCACATTAAAGCCCTACACATGGTTGCGCAACATCAATTCCTTGGGATGCGGATTCAGATAGACTTGATCGCGGATGTACTCCACGTTGAAGAACTGCACGTAGTGTTTGATGAGGGTCAGTGGCACGATTAACGGGACGAGACCCCGATGATAGTCCTCGATCACGCCCAGCAGTTCCGTTTTCTCGCGTGCCGCGAGATGTGTCTTAAAGTATCCGAGGATGTGCTGCAAAATGTTCACATGTTTCCGAACCGTCGCCTTCACGGCCACGGCTTTCATAAAGAGATCACCGTACTTGGCGGCCAGTTCCTTGGGTCGATAGCGATTGGCCTGGGCAACCAGGCGGCCTAGTGCCTGGTAATGAGGCTGGCTGTGAGCCAGGAGGAGGTACTTGTGGACGGTGTGGAATCGCACGAGAGCCTGCCTCGTGACATCGCCGTTCACGAGGTCTTGGTACCGGCGGTAGCAGAAGACCCGCTCGATGAAGTTTTCCCGGAGCAGCGGATCGCAGAGCCGCCCTTCCTCCTCGACTGGAATCAGAGGAAAATGTTCGATAAATGCCCGTGCGAAGAGACCCACGCCATTCCGGCTGGGCATGCCGTGCTGGTTGTAGATTCGGACCCGCTCGACCCCGCAGCTCGGTGAGTCTTTTTTGAAGACGTAGCCCGAGAGGTCCGATGATTTGAGCGAATCGAGGCGATCCGCGCTCATCCTGTGCAGCGCATCAGTATGATCTCTCTCGCTTTTGATTGTGATGAGCCGCGGGCGATCGGGATCGCCAACCAGCCGCATGGCCTCACGGGGCGTACCTAGTCCGGCCTCGACTTCCGGGCAAACTGGCACCCACTGCACGTACGGGCCGAGGACGTCCGTCAGAAAATGGTCGCGCTTATGTCCGCCGTCGAATCGTACTTCGTCCCCAAGGAGACAGCGGCTGATTCCCAGACGGAGCGGGACGATCGTCATCTCCTCGCCTCCTGCTTTCCCAGTTCGAGATACTCCTGCCGCGCATCCCGGTGATTCACAATGGGCGGCGGATATTCGATCCCGATGCGGCACCCAGATCGACGCTGTTCGTCGGGAGACATCAGGTGAGGCTCGTGAATCCACTTGTTCGCCACGGCGTTCAGTTCCGGGACATACTCACGGACATAGGTGCCGTCCGGGTCGAATTTCTGGCTTTGTAGAACGGGGTTGAAGATGCGGTACCCGCGCATCGC
>OMJK01000165.1 GCA_900299325.1 Nitrospiraceae bacterium
ACGGCGCCACCGACCGTGATGTGTTCGCCGGCCGCAAACGCGACGGCAATCCCGAACGCAACGGCCGCCGTGCTGTCATTGAACAGGCTTTCCGCCTCGACCAGCAGCCGCAAACGCCCATGCACACCGGCCTCCTTGAAGGTGGCGATCACCGAGACGGGATCGGTGGCGGCGATCAGGACACCGAAGACAATCGCCACGTGCCATGACCAATCGGCAACGTAGTGCATCCCGGCCGCGGTGACTGCGGCAGACAGCACCACGCCGACCGTGGCAAATGCAACCACGACAGGCAAATCCCGACGAAGTTCTTTCCACCGGATATAAAGGGCGGCTTCATAGATCAGCGGCGGCAGAAAGAGGGTGAAGATCAGTTCTTTAGTCAGGCCTCGATGGAGCGTCAACGAAGAGAAGGCCAAGACAATCCCCGCTACAACCAACCCGATCGTATAGGGTATTCGCAGCCGGCGTGCGCCGATGGCCACCACGGCGGCGATCAGAAGAAGGAATTCAATCTGCTCGATACTGGCTTCCATCATATCGTGCACCAACAACTTGGGGGCCCGATAAAGATATCGCAGTCACAAACTGACGCGCCCAGTTCGGACAATGAAAAATGATCGGAGGCCGTTGTGCCCCCTGAGGTCTGTTACGCTTCGGCGGGATCCGGATTATTTTTGACTGCAGGCTTCTTCTTTCCCTGCGATACCGTCCGCTTAGCCGATGCGGAGATTTTTGGCGTTTTAGTTCTCACATCGGCGTTCTGTGCGCGATGAAGCAGCGCCTGATCCATCAGCACCAGCGCCATCATGGCTTCGGCGATGGGTGTCGCACGAATCCCCACACAGGGATCGTGCCGGCCGTTCGTTTCGACCATGACGGGATTCCCCATTTTGTCGATCGACCGGCGCGGGACGCGGATGCTCGACGTAGGCTTGATCCCGATCGTCACCACGATATCCTGCCCCGTTGAGATGCCGCCCAGAATACCGCCCGCATGGTTGGTGACAAATCCGTCCGGCGTCAATTCGTCGCCATGCTCGGAGCCGCGTTGCGCGACGGACGCGAATCCCGATCCGATCTCGACGGCCTTGACAGCGTTGATGCTCATCATCGCACCGGCCAGGTCCGCATCGAGCTTGGCATAGACCGGCCCGCCCCAGCCCACCGGTACGTGCTCCGCCACCGTGGTAATTCTGGCGCCGACCGAATCGCCGGACTTGCGCAACTCGTCGACGAACGATTCGAGCTTCGCCACAACATCGGGGTTGGCCGAGAAAAACGGATTCCCGCCAACCGCCTCCCAACTTTTGAACGGCACCTCGATCGGACCGAGTTGGCTGAGATAGCCGCGGATCAACACGCCATGCGTCTCGCGCAGCCACTTTCGCGCAATCGCAGCGGCGGCGACCCGGACAGCCGTTTCGCGCGCCGAGGCCCGGCCGCCGCCCCGGTAATCGCGTATGCCGTATTTCTGCCAGTAGGTGTAGTCCGCGTGGCCCGGACGGAACGTATCGATCAGGTTGCCGTAGTCGCGGCTGCGCGCGTCTTCATTGCGGATCAACAAGGCGATCGGCGTTCCCGTCGTCTTGCCTTCGAAAACACCGGAAAGAATTTCGACAGCATCGGATTCCTGCCGCTGCGTGACATGCCGGGACGTGCCGGGTTTGCGCCGATCGAGGTCTCTTTGAATATCCTCGGCAGACAGCGCCAGTCCCGGCGGACAACCATCGACCACGCAGCCGATCGCCGGCCCGTGGCTCTCGCCGAAGGACGTCACCGCAAACACTCTGCCGAACGTATTGCCGGCCATTGCCCCTACTCCACCAGATCCAGTTTGATCCGCAACTCTTTCAGCTGCTCGGCACTTACCGCCGACGGCGCATCGGTCAGCGGACATTGCGCGCGCTGCGTTTTGGGGAACGCGATTACGTCGCGGATCGAATCGGCCCCGCCCAGCAGCATGATCAGGCGATCGAGACCGAACGCGATCCCGCCGTGCGGCGGCGCTCCATAATCCAGCGCCTCGAGCAGAAACCCGAACTTGGCCTGCGCCTGATCCTTCGTGATGCCGAGCAGATCGAGAATCTTCAGCTGCACGTCGCTCCGGTGATTGCGGATGCTGCCGCCGCCGATTTCGTTGCCGTTGAGCACCATGTCGTACGCCTTGGCCCGCGCCTTCAGCGGTTCCGTGTCCAGAAACGCCAGGTCTTCGTCCATCGGCGCGGCAAACGGGTTGTGCATGAACACGTACCGCTTTTCTTCCGGCGAATAATCGAGCAACGGGAACTCGGTCACCCAGATCGGCTTCCACGCCGTTTTGTCGATCAGGTTCAACTCCTCTCCAAGCAGCAGGCGGATGCGGCCCAGCACATCGTGGACCACAGCCGGCTTGTCCGCGCCGAACAGCACCAGGTCTCCGGGCTTGGCATCCGGCAGCGCGGCAAAAAACGCTTTCGCGTCGAGGAACTTGGCGATCACCGATTCTAGCTGTCCGTCCGCGGTGATTTTCAGCCACGCCAGCCCCTTGGCGCCGAAACTCTTGGCGGTCTCGCCCAACGCATCGATCTTGCTTCGCGGAGTCGAGGCGCCGCCCGTGACGATCAGCGCCTTCACAATCCCGCCTTTGGTCGCCGCATCCTTGAACACTTTGAATTCGCTTGCCGCGCCGAACGCGGTGACATCGTGGAGCGGCATCTCGAAGCGGAGATCGGGTTTATCCGACCCGTACCGTCCCATTGCCTCGGCATACGTCATGCGCGGAAACGGCGCCGGCAGGGACACCCCGCCGGCCTCGCGGAAGATCGTGACGATCATCCGCTCCATCAGACTCATCACCTGCTCGCGATCGACGAACGACAGTTCGAGATCGATCTGCGTGAACTCCGGCTGCCGGTCGTTCCGCAGATCTTCATCGCGGAAGCAGCGCGCGATTTGATAGTAACGGTCCACCCCGCTCACCATCAGCACCTGCTTAAACAGCTGCGGCGATTGGGGCAGCGCGAAAAACTGTCCCGGATTCACGCGGCTCGGCACCAGATAGTCGCGCGCCCCTTCCGGCGTGCTCTTCGTCAGCACCGGTGTTTCGATTTCCAGAAACCCTTCGGCATTCAGATAGCTCCGGGCCGCCTGCATAATCGCGTGGCGCATGCTCAGCAGCCGCTGCATGCGGGGCCGCCGTAAATCCAGGAACCGGTACTTCAGACGGATCGCTTCCGTCACCTCGGCATCGTCTTCGATGAGGAAAGGCGGCGTCTTGGCTTCGTTCAGAATTTCGACGGCATCGACAAACAGTTCTATCTCGCCCGTCGGCAGATTCGGATTCTTCGACTCATCCGGTCTGGCCATCACCTGACCGGTCACCGACACGACACATTCGCTGCGCAACGTATGCGCAGCTTTGTGAACCGCGGCATTCCGCTCCGCGTTGAAGACGACCTGTGTGATACCGGTCCGGTCGCGGAGGTCGATGAACATGACCACCCCGTGGTCGCGCCGGCGCTGGACCCAGCCGTTCAATACCACGGTCTTGCCTACGTGGGACTTGTTCAACTCTCCACACCGGTGCGTTCTGACTTTCATGCGACGTGTTTCCTCTTCGCGGCAAACTTGCGGGCCCGCTCAGGCCTGGCCCATCCCTCACGACGTACCAGGCGTTTCGCTGACGTCGGCGGCGCATCTCCCCGTTCGACAGCCGTCACCCGCTGAGCCACGGCTTCACGCAAGGCGTTCGCTTCATGATCGGTCAGGAACCGGAACAGGCCCGGTTCCAGATCGCCGAGCGACACCGGTCCCATGCGCACCCGCACCAGTTTCAGAACCGGATGACCCACCGACTCCAACATGCGCTTAACCTGATGCTTGCGTCCCTCACGAATCGTAAGTTCCAGCCAGGAGTTTTGCTCGGCTTTTCGTATTTTCTTCACGTTGGCCGGTCCGGTCATGCCGTCCTCCAGTCGGACCCCCCGCTCCAATTGCCGGATCTCCTCGTCAGTCAGCATGCCTTTGACCTTGATCAGATATGTCTTCGGCACATGATAGCGGGGATGCAAGAGCGCCTGCGCCAGATCGCCGTTGTTCGTCAACAGCATCAGTCCCTCGCTGTCGAAATCCAGCCGGCCGACCGGGAACACCCGCACCGACACCCCGCGCAGAAAATCCTTCCCCGTCGGACGTCCGCCCGGATCATCCAGCGTAGACATGACGTGCTTCGGCTTGTTCAACATGAGATACACGTACGGTTGCGCCGCGCTCAGGTGCTTGCCATCCACCTTGACGTGATCCCGCTGCGCATCGACTTTCGTGCCCAGTTCGGTGACCACCCTGCCGTTCACCGTTACCCGGCCGGCTGCGATCAAGGCTTCCGCCTTCCGGCGCGAGGCGAGCCCGGTACCCGCGATCAACTTTTGCAGTCTTATCTCCACTCGCCTTCTTCCTTCTCTCTCTCCACACAGGAGCGGTGCTATTGGCTCTTGCCGCGCGCATCCGGGGAGCACCGCCCGCCGTTGAACATCTGATTGGTCTTGCGTGCGCACCGGGCGAGCACAAGAGCCAATGGGACCGCTCCTAGCCCTCTATTCCCATTCAATCGTACTCGGCGGCTTTGAGCTGATATCGTAGACGACCCGGTTCACGCCGTTCACTTCGTTGATGATCCGGTTCGACATCCGCCCCAGCACGTCGTTCGGGATCCTGGCCCAATCGGCCGTCATGCCGTCCAGACTCGTCACTGCGCGAATGGCGATCACATTGTCGTAAGTCCGCTGATCGCCCATGACGCCGACGGTCCGGATGGGAAGCAGCACGGCAAAGGCCTGCCAGATCTCGCGATACAAGCCCGCCGACCGGATCTCCTGATCGACGATGGTTTCCGCCGCGCGCAAAATCGCCAGCCGCTCCGGCGTCACCGACCCCAGCACGCGAATCGCCAGTCCCGGGCCGGGGAACGGCTGCCGCCAGATAATCTCGTCCGGCAGACCGAGTTCCTTTCCCAGCACCCGCACTTCATCTTTGAACAGTTCGCGCAACGGCTCGATCAGCTTCAGCTTCATGCGGGCTGGCAGGCCGCCGACATTGTGATGCGTCTTAATCGTCGCCGACGGCCCCTTGAAGCTGACGCTTTCGATCACGTCCGGATAGAGCGTCCCCTGCACAAGATAGGCGACGCCTTTCAGCTTCTTGGATTCGGCCTCGAACATCTTGATGAACTGCCGGCCGATGATTTTGCGCTTCCGTTCAGGATCCGTCACATTCCTGAGTCCGGCCAGAAACGGCTTGGTCCCGTCGAGCATGCGCAGGTTCAGGTGCAGTTGAGACGCGAAGGTCTTCTGCACCTGGTCCCGCTCGCCGGCCCGCAAGACTCCGTTGTCGACGAAGATGCAGGTCAACTGATCGCCGATGGCCCGGTGCGTCAACGCCGCCGCCACCGACGAATCGACTCCGCCGCTCAGCGCGCAGATCACCCGCGCCCGGCCGACCTTCTCCCGGATCTCCCGCACCGCCGTGTCGACATAGGACTGCATCGTCCACGTGGGCTTACAGCCGCAGATGTCGTAGACAAAGTTGCGCAGGATCGTTGTGCCTTCCGGCGTGTGGGCGACCTCGGGATGAAACTGGAGACAGTAGATCCGGCGCTTGTGGTCGTGCCGTTTCATTGCCGCAATCGGCGAGTTGCCCGTGTGCGCGATGGACCGAAATCCGGGCGGCATGCGCTCGATGCGATCGCCGTGCGACATCCACACGACGGTCGACCCGCTCTGCCCGACTCCTTTGAACAGATCGCTCGCGTCGTCGATCGAGAGATCCGCCCGGCCATACTCGCGGTGCTTCGATTTGGCGACCTCTCCGCCGGACAGATGCGTCACGAGCTGCATTCCGTAACAAATGCCGAGAATCGGAATGCCCTGATCGAACAGTTCCGCGGACACCGCGGGCGCTTTTTTCTCGTAGACGCTGGACGGACCGCCGGACAGCACGATCCCTTGCGGCCGATAGGCCAGAATGGTCGACAGCGGCACGGTGCAGGGCAGAATTTGCGAATAGACCTGCGCTTCGCGGATGCGGCGCGCAATCAGCTGGGTGTACTGCGACCCGAAATCGAGAACGAGGATTCTATTGTGCCAGAGTTCCATGAGATTAGCTTTCAGCCTTCAGCCTTCAGCTCTCAGTGCCTAACCACGAGGAAATCGCCGCAACCATGCTTGCGCCAAGATCTGAGCCGAGGTGGGAATGATTCGTGTCGTGCTGAAAGCTGATGGCTGAGAGTTGAGCGCCTTCGATCACTCCCAATCCATCCGGTAGTTCGGCGCTTCTTTCGTGATGATCACATCGTGCACGTGGCTCTCGCGCAACCCGGCCACCGTCTGGCGGATAAAAGTCGCCTTCTGCTGCAGCTCCGCGATCGTTTTGCAGCCGCAGTATCCCATGCCCGACTTGACGCCTCCGACCAGCTGATACACGACCGCCGCCAGAGGTCCTTTGTAGGGCACGCGCCCTTCGATCCCTTCGGGCACGAGCTTCTGCGCCGGCCGGCCGCCCTGGCCGTAGCGGTCGCCGCCGCCCCGCTCCATCGCGCCGATCGAACCCATCCCGCGATACACTTTGTACGTCCGCGCCTGATAGAGCACCGTTTCGCCCGGCGATTCTTCCGTCCCGGCCAGAAGCCCGCCGAGCATCACCGCCGACGCGCCCGCCGCCAGCGCTTTCGTGACGTCGCCGGAGAACTTGATGCCGCCGTCTGCGATGATCGGCACGCCGCTGCCGTCCAGCGCCTTCGCGCAATCCGCAATGGCGGTGAGTTGCGGCATGCCCGCACCCGACACGATGCGCGTGGTACAGATCGACCCCGGTCCGACGCCCACCTTGACCGCATCGGCCCCCATCTTCAGCAAATCCTTGGCCGCCTCGGCCGTAGCAATGTTGCCCGCGACCAGATCCAGATCCGGATACTGCTTCTTGATCGCTTTCACCGTATCGAGCACCGCCTGCGAATGGCCGTGCGCGGTATCGACCACGACCAGATCGACCCCCGCCTTCTTCAGCAGACTCACACGCTCGTCCGTCTCCGGCCCCACACCGACCGCCGCGCCGACTCGCAGCCGGCCGTGCGCATCCTTGCAGGCGTGCGGATACTTGATGCGCTTCTCGATGTCCTTGATGGTAATCAGGCCTTTGAGTTCGAACTGCTTGTTGACGACCGGCAACTTCTCGATCCGATGCTCGTGCAGAATTTCCCTGGCCTTTTCGAGACTCGTCCCTTCGGGCGCCGTCACCAGCTTGTCCCGCTTCATCACCTGCGAGACTTTGAGATCCATGCGGCTCTCGAACCGGAGGTCCCGATTGGTGAGAATCCCGACCAGTTTTTTGTTCTTGGTGACGGGAATGCCGGAGATCCGGTACTTCGCCATCAATTGATGCGCGTCGCGAATGGTTTGATCCGGCGAAATCGTGACCGGATCGAGGATCATCCCGCTTTCCGACTTTTTGACCTTGTCGACTTCCGTCGCCTGATCGGCGGGCGACAGCACGCGGTGGACGATGCCGAGACCGCCTTCGCGGGCCATCGCGATGGCCAGACGCGATTCGGTCACCGTATCCATCGCCGCGCTGACGAGCGGAATATTGATTCGGATGTTCCGCGAGATGAACGTGCCGGTCTCGACCTCGTTCGGCAGCACCTGCGACCTCGACGGCACCAGCACCACGTCGTCGTAGGTCAGCCCCAGTCTCGGTTCTTTATCGAGCATCGCGCTCCCGTCGGCCGTCCCGCTGCCGCTCAGACCTGCTGCCCCTGCTTCGCTTTATCCAGTTCCGCCAGGGATTCGGCTTCTTCCTGCAACCGCTCGCTGCCCTCTTCCGCCGGCATGAACTGCTGCACACGCGTGTTGCCGCTGTCGATGACGTACACGCTGCCTTTCGCATCGACCGCGATCCCGTACGGAAAATTGAACTGCCCGTTGCTGTTGCCGAACCCGCCCCACTGCGTGATGAAATTCCCTTCGCGATCGAATTTCTCGATGCGGTGATTGCCCGTATCGGTCACGTACACGTCGCCGGCGCCGTCGACCGCAATGCCCCACGGCGACCGCAACTGGCCGGCCTCCTGCGCCAACGGGCTGCTCGCATGCCCGGCTTCCGCGCTGCCGCCCCATTTCGTCAGCAGCTGCGGCAGCACGTTCGTGCTGGTATCGAACTTCTGAATGCGGTGATTACCCATGTCCACGACGTACACCGAGCCGTCGTTCTGGTCCACGGCAATGCCGCGCGGGAAGTAAAACTGCCCGTCGCCGTTGCCGAAGCTGCCCCAGGCCATGATGAACTCGCCGCTCATGTCGAACTTCTGAACCCGGAAATTCGCGCTGTCGACGACATACACGAACCCGCGCACCCGGTCGACCGCAATGCCCCACGGCGCGTTGAACTGGCCCTCGCCGTTGCCGCGCGAGCCGAACTTCATCAGATAGCCGCCGAGTTTGCCGTCGAACTTCTGGACGCGGTGGTTGTTCGTATCCACGACCCACACGTCCCCCTTGCCGTCGCACGCGATGCCCGTCGGGTTGTGGAAATTGGCATTCGCCGAGCCGAAATTTCCCCACAAGATGATGAAATTGCCGGCATTGTCGAATTTCTGAATGCGGTTGTTGCCGTTGTCGACGACGAACAGCGAGCCCTGCTGATCGACGCAGAGACCGTACATCGGCGCCATGAATTCGCCGCCGTGCAACAGCGACGCACCCCGGCCCGGCTTGCCCCATTGCGACACGCAGAGATAGCCCGAGGTGTTGACCAGCACCGTCGTGCTGGCCGGCGTCGACACGTTGTTGCCGACGTCCTTGAACCAGACATAAATGGTCTTGGGACCGTCGCCCGGCGACAGGATGAACGGAATCGTCGAGCCGAACTTGATGGCCGGCGTCACCTCGACCCACCCCGGCGTGCCGGCCATCGGCGTGAGCGGACTCTCCGAGATGAAGTAGGCGCCGACGCCGGTGTCCAGGTCGTTCGCCGAAATGGTCACCACGACTTCCGGCGAGTTCGTCATGAACGCGCCGTGGTTGATAACGGCGTAGGGATTCTGCGGCGCCGTGATGTCGATCAGCACCGGCGTCGCTGTAACTTCTTCGGACAGCCCGCTCTCGCTGCCGTCCTCGAACGACGCCGTGATCGCATAGAAATACGCCGTGTCGTTCGTCAGACCGGTGTGCGTATAGGGGTTCGTGACGCCTTCGATCTTGGTCGCGCCCTGCAGGGTCACATGCGGCGCCGTGCTGAAATACAGGTTGTACGACACCGCGCCCGGCACCTCCATCCAGCTCAGGAATACTTCCGTATCCCCGGCCTTCACCGCCACGCTGCGCGGCGGCTGCACCGTGCCGGCGGCCTGCGCCGGAGCCGGCTCCTGCTTGCCGCGATTCAACTCTTCATCGGTGGGCGCGAACTTGAGCACGCGGTTGTTGCCGCTGTCGACCACGTACACGCAGCCTTCTTTGTCGACCGCCAGACCGTAGGGGAAGTTCAGCTGGCTCTCGGACTTACCCCGATTGCCGAACGAACAGAGGAACGTGCCGTTCCCGTCGAACTTCTGAATGCGGTGGTTGCCGCTGTCGACCACGTAGACGTTGCCGAGCGCGTCGCAGGCGATGCCCCAGGGCGACTTGAACTGGCCCGGCCCGTTGCCTTCGCGGCCCCACTTCGTGAGGAAGCTGCCGCGCGCGTCGAACTTCTGGACACGGTTGTTGCTCTCGTCGGCGACGTAGATGTTGCCGACGAAATCCACGGCGACCCCGCGCGGGAAGAAGAAGGCGCCGTCGAAGCTGCCGTCACGCCCCCACTTCAGCAGCGGCTGGCCGTCCGGTTGGAATTTCTGAATGCGCGCATTGCTGGTGTCGGACACGTAAACGTTGCCGTCCTGGTCCGTCGTCAGCCCCCAGGGCACGTCGAACTTGCCCATGTCGGCGCCGCGCCACGCGAAGCCGAACTTGCCCCAGGATTTTTGCACGTTCCCTTCCAGATCGAACTTCTGGACGCGGTTGTTGCCGCTGTCCGCCACGTACACGACATCATCCGGTCCTACGGCCAGCCCGCGCGGGTAGTAGAAGAGCCCCTCCTGGGAACTCGGCTCGCCGCCCCAGCGGGTGAGAAACTTGCCGGTCTTGTCGAATTTCTGGATCGAGTGATTGTCGGTGTCGGCGACGTAGATGTTGCCGTCCTTGTCGAGCGCAATGCCCGTCGGCGAACTGAATTCGCTGTCGCCCACGCCTTCCTGCCCGATGGTCATCGCCAGCAGATACGGCGAGGGAATCGCCATGACTTCCTGCGACTCCGGACTCTCGCCCTTGGGCGTGACGACGGTCACGACATAGTGATAGCAGGTGCCGTTGGCGAGATCGTCGTGGATATACGGCGAGGTCGCCCCTTCCAGGCAGGTCGCCTTCTCTTTCTTCACCCCGATGACAGTCTTGAAATCTTCGGCACTGGCGATCGGGCGCGTCAGTTCGGAAGACTTGATCTGCACGCCCTTGGTGGTCTGAAAATAGAGATTGTAGTACATGGCGTCCGGCACGGGGTCCCAGGTAATCGTCACCCGCCCGTTGCCCGGTTTGATCTGGACGTTCTGCGGCGCCGGAGGCAGTTCTTCTTCCTCGGCAACGGAATCGCCCGCGCCCCATTCGCTCTGCAGACCCTCGGCATATAACTGCGTCCGATCGAACCGGAACATTTCGTCAAGAAGCCATGCTTTGATCATCGGTGGTGCCTCGTGTTGCGGTGACTGGTAATTCCTAAGAACGCAGGATCTTTCAACGACTTAGAATTGGATTGGGGAGTCTAACAAAGCGCCGAGAAGAGAGTCAAGAAGCGGACGGAGCACATGAATCGCCGCAACACGCTTGGCTAATCGGGCACCTGATGGCGAGAACCGCGCACCCGCTATGCTTGGGCAACCGGTTGCAGCAGGTCCGGAGCCTGCAGTTCGACGAGTCCCGGAAGTTCAGGAGAACTCGCCGCCTCCGACGGATCGGCGGCGCCCCCGTCTTCGATCGGCAGCATCGCCTGCTCGGATTCACCCAGTTCTTTGAACTCCCGAAGCGGCGGCAGCTGGGACAGATCGTTGAGGCCGAAATGTTCGAGGAAAAACTTCGTCGTGCCGTACATGATCGGCCGGCCTGGGACTTCTTTGCGCCCGACGATGCGCACCAGTTTGCGCTCCAGCAACGTGCGGATCACGCCGGACGTTTCCACGCCACGGATCTCTTCGATCTCCGACCGCACCAACGGCTGCTTGTAAGCGATGATTGCCAGCGTCTCAAGGGCCGAGCGGGACAGTTTGGCGGCCGCTTTGGCCTTATCCAGCCGCTTGATCCAGGGCGCATATTCCTGTTTGGTGACGAGGCGATACCCGCCCGCGACCTGAACCAGGCGAACCCCACGCCCTTCCTGATCGAGCTCGTGCCCCAGGAGCCGGAGGCAGGCCTCGACTTCCGCTTTGGTTACGTCACCGATTACGGACACCAGACGCGCCACCGGAACCGGCTCGGAGGAGACAAACAGTAACGACTCCAGAATGGCCTTCAATTCCCGTTCCGCCACCGCCTGCGTGCCCGCAGCGACCGCAGAACTCTCGTCGCCTGGAATCGGCTGTTCGATGCTCGGTTCGCACCCGAATCCGACCGGCTCGGCAGCCACAGCATCGGCGGTCATCTCTGCGGTCGTCGGCGTCATGCTCCCCTCCATTCTATGTCGGCATCATCCAATTCGGCAGGATCGGGCACCAGCGAGAAGGACCGCGACACCAGGATCGGCCCGAACGTCTCCCCTTGAAAGACCCGCGCCACCCGCAGCCGGATGAGCTCCAGCAACGCCAGAAACGTCACGATCACCACCAGGCGGTGGCAGGACTCCTCGAACAACCCCGCGAACGACACCGATTCCTTCCCCTCCAGCAGTTCAAGAATCACGTTCATCCGTTCACGAACAGTCAGATTGTCGGGAATGATCTCCAGAAGCTTCTTGCTGGGATTGCGGTTGAGAATCCCCTGCAGCGCATCGACCAGATCGAACAACGACACGTTCTCCAGCAGCGTCTCGTCCGGCTCCGGCTCCGCTTCGGGCGGCACAACCACGTCACGGCTGAAAATCTCCCGCCACATCTTCTCCTGCCCGTCGAGACGCTGTGCCGCATCCTTGTACTGCTTGTACTCCAGCAGGCGGCGAACTAATTCTTCCCGCGGATCCGGCCCGTCCTCTTC
>OMJK01000166.1 GCA_900299325.1 Nitrospiraceae bacterium
CGATCAATTGATCGCCGGGCACATGGACGGTGACGGATCGCACATAGCGGGTCATCGGCTGGTCTAACTGCAGGAGGCCCAGAAAGGCCACGGCAAGTGCGGCGCAGGAACAGGCAATCGGGACGAGTCCCGTCCAGTGATGGGTGATGGGTGATGGGTGATGAGTTGTTGCACCAGAGAACTGGTCGCGATCGGTTTCTTCGCTCATTGCACATCACTCATCACGGATCACTCGTCACGTCCCTACGGCACCCAATCAGCAAGAAAGACGTTGAACTCGCCCGGCTCTTTCGCGTTGCGGTCCGACACCCAGACCAGGCGTTTGCCATCCGGCGAGAACATCGGAAAGCTGTTGAAGTGGCCGGTGAAGGTCAGGCGCTCCAGCCCGACGCCGTCGTCCCCGACCAGATAGAGATGGAAGCTGGGGCGGCCGCCCTCGCCTCTTGTCTCGACGTTAGACGAAAAAATGATCCGCTTGCCATCGGGATGGAAAAAAGGCGAGAAGTTGGAGGCGCCGGTTGCGGTGACCGGATGCCGGTTGGAACCGTCGGCATTCATCACAAAAATTTCGAGCTGTCCCGGCTCGACCAGCCGCTGCGCCAGCAGATCCTTGTACTTCGCCACTTCCGCGGGGTCGGTCGGATGCGCGGCGCGGTACACGATGCGCTTGCTGTCCGGGGAAAAGAAGGCGCCGCCATCGTAGCCCAGTTCATCGGTCAGCCGCCGAACTTTGGTGCCGTCGAGATTCATAGCGTAGATGTCGAGATCGCCGTCCTTCACCGAGGTCCACACGATCGTTTTGCCATCCGGCGAGACAGTCGCTTCGGCGTCGTACCCCGGCGTAGCGGTCAGCCGTTGCATTTCCTGTCCGTCGACCCGCACGGCATAGAGATCGTAATCGTCCAGCGCCCAGCGATAGGCCCCGTCCCGCTTGGGCTTGGGCGGACAATTCGGCCCGGCGGCATGGGTGGACGAATAGAGTACGCGGCGGTCGCCGGGGAAAAAATACCCGCAGGTCGTGGCGCCCATGCCGGTGCTGACCAGCCGGATGGTCTGACCCTCCAGATCCATCACATACATTTGATAGCAGCCCAGCCCCGCTTCGGCCGGCTTATGCGTGGCGGCAAACGAATCCTTCATCCAGTTGTTCGTCGACTGGAAAATCAGCTTGTTGCCGCTGAAGGAGAAATACGCCTCCGCGTTCTGGCGGCCGAAGGTCAACTGACGAATGTTCGCCAGATGCCGTTCCGCCGGCGCGGCGACTGCGCTCCCCGGTTTGGCCACCTGCTCACCGGCTGCCTGCGCCTGGGACAGCGCGACCAGCCCGACCATCATTCCCACCAGCCATGTGAACCGTCTACCGATGTCCATCGAACCGGACCTCCTTCGTTTCCTGCGGGACCTGCCAGAGTTCCCGGACCGCCACCGCCCCTTCCTGAAACACGATGTAACTCTGCCACCCGTAAAAAAACAACAGCCGGGCCACTTTCGCGGCGTCGGGGGTGACGGCATACAGCACGGTGAGGACGCTGCCCGGCACGCCGGCCCGGTGACAGGAGAACAGCACGGCGAGGGCCGGCCCCTCGAAATTCTTACCGTCGATGTCGACGCCCGTTTCGCGCAACGTCACGTGATCCCCGCACGATGGCCCCACCAGATCCTGAACGTGGCGATGGTGATTCGGCGTCGCCAGGACCAAGACCGATCCGGACGGCGGCAGTGGCGCATCGGCTGAGAGAATTGTCGTCCGTCGTTCAGGCGGCAGACTATCATTCTGCGCGACGAGACGCGCGACCAGTTCGCGCAACGGCGCCGCATCGCCGAACGCCGGCAGGACCGCCCGACGCCGGTCGGTCACATATAGATTGAGCACCGGCGCCATCCGATCCCGGCCGAACCGCCGCAGCAGCGAGAATGCCGGATCCAGCGTGACGGTGAGCGGTCGCGCAGGCAGAACAACATCAAGATCGTCCCGTTCGCGGCTGAGCGGAACGGCCACAGTCTTCGTCTCCTGCGCCAGCGTCACGTCCAGCGGCGCCATCAGACGAAACGCCGGCCCGTCCTGCTGAAGCCGGACATGGAGACGAAACGACCCGGCTCGTCCCGGCTCGTCCAGTGGCACTGCATCCGCCTCGGCAATGGAGAGCACCGGCGCACCAGCGCGCTCGACCCACTGGGCAAAAAACCAGCGGAGATCCTTTCCGTATTGCGCTGTAAATATCCGCTCCAGATCGGCCCACTCGGCAAACCTCCCCCGGTACTCACTTGCCAGTTGCTTCACACCCCGCCAAAACGGCTCCTCGCCGATTTCCTGCCGCAGCATGTGGAACACCATCGCGGCCTTTTGGTACCCGATGGCGTTGTCCCGCTCGTCGGATTTCCGGTTGAAGCGGCCGACGGGATAGTCCTGCTCCGGCTCGACGTGCAGGCTGTAACCTTGCGTCATCAACCGGCGCTGCTCGCGCGCCTGCCGCTGATCGCCGGCCAATTCGTGCCAATAGTAATTCGCCAGATAGGTCGTCAGCCCCTCGACCCAGTTCCCGTTGTCCGTGCGATTGAGCACCGAGTTGCCGATCCACGAATGAACGATTTCATGACCCAAGGCATAGGGCTGGACGTAGTGCCG
>OMJK01000167.1 GCA_900299325.1 Nitrospiraceae bacterium
AGGACAATGTCGCCGGTCGTCGGAACATCCAGCCCGGCGATGAGGTTCAGCAACGTGCTCTTGCCGCACCCGCTGGGACCGACGAAGGCGCAGAACTCCCCGCGCTGCACCTCAAGATCGACGTCGCGCAGCGCCACCACGGTGGCATTGCCACGCAGATAGGTCTTCGACACATGAACGAGTTTAACCATGAGGGCGAGGCCCGATTGCAGGCTACCCGACACCGCCTGCACCGGCCCCGATCGTTCGTATAGCACAACCCTTCGGACAGCGACAACCTTGACAGGACCGGAAGGCTCGCCCTATGACATCGACGACGCGATAATCGCCGAGGAGCTATGGCACCGTTCGCAACACCGTCCTTCACAGGCCTGGCACGACAGGCGCTCCGGTTTCTGATTCCGGTCGATTGTGCGGCGTGCGGCCTCGCGCTGGGCGACGATCCGGTTCCGCTCTTTTGCGCGCGCTGCTGGGCGACGATCGCCCCGCTGACGCAGCCGCGTTGCGCCCGGTGCGACCGTCCGTTCGTTTCTCCTGTTGCAACGGAGTTCAGTCCCGACCATCACTGTCAGACCTGTCTCGAGCGCCCTCCCTCCTACACCAAAGCCTGGACGCTCTACCCCTACCTTCCGCCGTTGCAGGATGCGATTCGGCTCCTGAAATACAACGCGCGACCGTCTCTGGCCGAACCGCTCGCGCGCCTGATGCTGGCCGCGCTTCCGCCGTCGCTGTCCATCGACCTGATCATGCCGGTCCCGCTGCATCCCCGGCGGTTGCGCGAGCGGGAGTTCAACCAAGCACTGCTGCTGGCCGACCGCCTGAGAGCGGCGTTGCACGCGCCGGTCGTCTACACGAATCTCGTCCGTGTTCTCCCTGCAGCCGCGCAAACGTCGCTGTCACGGAAAGAACGGCTCCGCAATCTTCGCGGCGCCTTCGCCGTACGCACTCCTGCTGAGGTTGCGGGTAAACGCATTGTGTTGGTCGACGACGTGTTCACCACCGGTGCCACCGTAAACGAATGCGCGAAGACTCTGCGCAAATCCGGCTCCGGCGACGTCTTCGTACTGACGCTGGCCCGCACGATGGATCCCGGCACAGTCCCGGACCGCATTCTGGCCCAACGGGCGCAGCAGTTCATCTGAGTGCCTGCTACTGACAGTCTCTGACAGCCACTGTCATATATTTTCACTTGACATTCCTACCCAAACCCCTAAAATACCGCCAAATCCTGGAGTCCTATGAGCCGACACGCCCAAGGCATCAGGTGGCACGATGGGGACAGCCCCGAACAGCGAATTAATGACGGCAACGGAGACCTGCCGGTACCTCAAGATTACGTCGCGCACGCTCTATCGTTATCTACGGAGCCGGCAGATTCCCGCCTTCAAGCTTGGAAAAGAATGGCGCTTCGTACGTTCGGATCTGGAGCAGTGGATCCGCGACCGCACCCGAGCCGCCGTTTCCTCCTGAACTAAGGACTGGATGATGTTTGCCGGCGAATACCTGTGCAAAGTCGACGAGAAGGGGCGGTTCATCGTCCCCTCGCCGATCCGGGAACAGATCGAAGCCGACGGCCGGTCCGTCGTGTTTCTCAAAGGTCCGGAGCAATCCATCCTGATCTATTCCCATCGCGAATGGGAACAGGTGCTGGAGCGGACCAAAACGACGCTGGACGAAGACCAGAGCCGCCTGTTCATGCACTTCGTCGTGTCGGAAGCCGGCACCTCGGACATCGACAAGACCGGACGCATCCTGATTCCGGGACGGCTGCGGAAGCTGGTGCCGGTCGACGAGGACCAGGAAATCATCCTGGTCGGTCTTTACCATCGCATGGAGATCTGGAATCCGAGCGAGTGGCGCCGCTATATCGCGAAGACCGAAGACCGCTACGAACAGAACATGGCCAAGATTCTGAACCTGCTCTGAGCCGGTGCCATGGCGTCCGGCCGATCCCGCACCAGAACCCGCCCCTCCAAACTGCCGCTGCGCACTACGTCGTACCGGTCGTTTCCGTCACTGCCCGCAAACCAGGCCCCGATGGATCGGGCCGCAATCCTCGCGCGCATCACATCCTCACGCCAACAGATAACCGGGCACGTTCCGGCCTCGCAGCCGACTGTCACCGCAGACAGCCTGCACATTACGCTGCCGGTCCCGCCCAGCATCAACCATCAGTACGCCACCGTAAACGGCCGCCGGCTGCTTTCCTCGTCCGGGCGCACCTATAAGGCCCAGGTCGGACAGCAGCTGTGGGCGGCGCTGGCTCAGTCGCCGACACGGCAGATACTGATGGCCAGGCTCCAGTCAGCCCCCCTGGCGCTGTCGATCCGGTTTTTCTTCACCTCCCGCCTGCGCCGGGACGTCGACGGCGGTCTCAAGATCGCCCAGGACGCCCTGTGTGAAGGATTGGGGTTGAACGACAACCGTATCGTCGAAACCCATCTGTTCAAAGACCTCGACAAAACCAACCCGCGCATCGAACTGTCCCTCTCCCCCGCATCCGGCCCCGGCAGCATCTGATAGCCCTTTTCTATCCGTCAGATTACAGTTTTTGCCGTTTTTTCCCGATACGGGCTTACGGCAGCTGGCCGGTATCAGGTCACCATCGGAAGGATGCATGTCTACTCGAACTGTCTCCATCAATCAGCTCCGCGTCGGCATGTACGTGGCGAAGCTGGACGTCTCCTGGTTCCGTTCTCCGTTCCTTCGCCATGCGTTTTTGATCGAGACCCCGGAACAGATCGACAAGCTTCATCGAGCGGGAGTTCGGACAGCCGAGATCGATCCCAGCCGTGGACTCGATGTTCGAGACCGTTCCCGCAAAAACGACGCGGCCAATCAGGAGCACTCAATCTCCACTGCCCCTGACACATCCTCCGCCGCTTCGACCTCTTTGGCACAACGCACCGAGCAATATGCCCAGGCTCTACAGGCCAGAAAGCAACTCGAGCAGGCGGTGTCGTCTATTTTCTCAAAACTGGCCGAACAGGGAGTCATCGATTATCAATGTACGACTGAGGCAGTGAGCCAGATTACCGTCGTGGCGAAAAGTCTTCCCAGTTCTACTATTCTGATGGCCCTCAGCCAGGACAGAGGCGGAGACCGATTGCTCACTCAGCATGCCCTCGCTACATGCACCCTCTCTTTGATCCTGGGGCATACGCTTGGTTTCGGCCCTGATGAGGTGCGAATTATCGCGCAAGCCGCCATGCTGCACGACATTGGCTTGTCGCAGGTTCCCTCAGAAATTGTGCACGGCTTTTACTCAGGCGAAACCCAACTCTCGGAAAGAGATCGGACTCTCATGGAATCCCATCCCCGCTTGAGCATTCTCATGCTGGAACGGCAAAGACTGTTCGACGAGCGGGTCGCGGAAATCATTGGAGCCCATCACACGCTCTTGGATGGGAGCGGGTATCCCAAAACCATTTCTGGTCCATTCACATCGATGCAGACCAGAATCGTCATGATTGCAGACCGTTATGATGAACTCCTCACCGGATTCGGAGGCAATACACCTCAGACTCCTCACGAAACCCTTCAAAGCCTATTCAAGGAAGCGCAGAATGGACAACTTGATTATGAGATCGTCTCATGGTTCATCAAACTTTTCGGCATTTACCCACTTCATACCACGGTCTGGTTGAATACGGGTGAGCTCGCCGTGGTCACCAACCTCAACCCAGACAAACAGCATCAACCGGTGGTCACCATTACGCATGGGATGGAGGGAAACCGCCTTCAGCGTCCGTTTTCGGTCGATTTGGCTCATCAGGAAACGCACTCCCCAGCACGCTCTATTGTCGCAGTGTGCGACAATACAGCCAGCCATCTGCAAGATCCGTTTTCCTACACAACATAGGCCGAGGGAGCTTCGCCAGCCTATTCCTCAAGGCACCAGCCCGCACCAACGGAAAATTCAATGAGGAGTACCTATTCGTAGCGGAGCGCTTCGATGGGATTGAGCCGGGCAGCTTTGTTGGCGGGATAGAGACCGAAGAACAACCCGACGGCGAGCGAGAAGAAGAAGGCCACCACGATCACGTCGCTGGAGATGATGGTCGGCCAGCCGGCCACCACCGTCGTCAATTTGGCGCCGAGCACGCCCACGGCAATCCCCAGCACGCCGCCCAGCAGGCTCAACGTCATCGCCTCGATCAGAAACTGCATCACGATGTGCCGGCGCTTGGCGCCAACCGCCATGCGAACGCCGATCTCGCGCGTCCGTTCCGTGACCGACACCAGCAGAATGTTCATGATGCCGATTCCGCCGACCAGCAGCGACACGGACGCGATGGAAAACAGCATCAGCGTCAGGGTCTGGCTGGTGCCTTCCTGCACCTTACCGATGTCGACCTGCGTCCGTACCGTAAAGTCGTCGTTTTGTTCCGTCAGCAGTCGGTGGCGGGCCCGCAAGACCTCGCGGATCTGATCGACCGCCTCCGGCAAGTCCTCTGCACGATCAGTCGACGCGAAGATCGCCCCGACGGATCCGAGAAACGGCGTCCCGAAGACTTTGCGCTCCGCCGTGGAGAAGGGAATGAAAATCACGTCGTCCTGATCGGACCCCTGCGCCGACTGCCCTTTGGGCGCCAGCACGCCGATCACGCGAAACGGCACGTTCTTGATGCGGATCACGGCACCGACCGGTTCTTCACCCGGCTCGAAGAGATTCTCGACAATCGTCTGGCCGATGAGCGCCACGCGGGCCGCGCTGTCCAGATCCGCCTGGGTAAACGGCCCGCCGCTGGTGAAGGACCAGTCGCGGATCGTCAGGTAGCTCGGCGAGATGCCGTTGATCGAGCCGTTCCAATTGAGATTGCCGTTGACGATCTGCATCACGTCGCGTTTGGCCCAGCCCGTATCGGCCAGGACCGGAATTTTTTTCTTGAGATCCAGCGCGTCGGAAACCGTGAGCGTCACCGCGCCGCCCTGGCCGCCCCGCACGCCGCTGACCGTCGTGGCGCCGGGCCAGACGATGATGACGTTCGTGCCCATCGTGGCGATCTGCGCCTGCACCGCGCGCTTGGCGCCTTCGCCGATACTGACCATGGCGATCACGGCTCCCACGCCGATCACGATGCCCAGCATGGTGAGCCCCGCGCGCAACCGGTTCCGCCCCAGAATGCGCAAGGCCGTCAGGACCGTGAGCCACACGAACGCCGGCATTCAGACCCCCGCCATGTGCGTTTTGGTCGCGCGGTCGCTCAGCACCTGACCGTCCTTGATGACGATCTCGCGATGCGCAGAGGCCGCCACGTCCGCTTCGTGCGTCACGAGAATCACCGTCATTCCGTCCCGGTTGAGCCCTTCCAGGATGCCCATAATCTCCTGGCTCGATTGGGTGTCGAGATTCCCGGTCGGCTCATCCGCCAGCAGCAAGGACGGCCCGGTCACCAGCGCGCGGGCGATCGCGACGCGCTGCTGCTGGCCGCCGGAGAGTTGCGTCGGAAAATGATGCTCGCGCCCGTGCAGGCCCACGCGCTGCAGCGCGGCGGCTGCCTGTGCCCGCTGTTCTTTCAGCGACAGCCCGCGATAAAACAACGGCAGCTGCGCGTTTTCCAGCGCGCTGGTCCGTGGAATCAGGTTGAAGCTTTGAAAGACGAACCCGATTTGCCGGTTGCGGATGTCGGCCAGTTGATCGGACCGGAGTTGCCCGACGTCGATGCCGTCGAGCTGATAGCGCCCCTTCGTCGGCTGATCGAGGCAGCCGATGATGTTCATCAGCGTCGATTTGCCGGATCCGGACGAGCCCATGATCGCGACGAACTCACCCTGACGGATCGAAAGACTCAACCCGCGCAAGGCCTGCACGTCGACGTCGCCGACGCGATAAATTTTCCAGATGTCGTCGCACTCGATGAGCGCGCTCATACTCGTATCTTGTGAAGCGCGAACCGTGTGAGGAAGGACGCACTCGCCCGGATCTCGATCGCTTTACACGAACGACGAGTCACGAGACGCGCATCACGAATGCTAGAGGCCTTTGTCGCGGGTGCGGCGTTGTCCACCTGACGTCCCGAAGCCGGGCGGCAGATCGCTGGCCTTTCTCGCACCACGCGGCTGCTCGATGCCGATGACGACCTGATCGCCTTCCTTGATCGACTCGGCGAGGATTTCCGTGGCTGATCCGTCGGAGATGCCCGTCTGCACCGGCACTGCAACAAGTTCGCCGTCCTCGCCCTGTTTCCACACCGTCCGGGTAAGTGCGGCCGGCCCGGCGCCGGCCTTGGCCGGCCTGGAACCGCGTTCGGCTTTACCGGACCGGCCCTCGCCGGATTTGCCGTCGGACGCCCGATCACCCGGTTCCGGCTTCGGCGGCGTAAAGCGGAGCGCCGCATTCGGCACCTTCAGCACCTGATCCTTCTGCGCCACCACGATGGACACATTCGCCGTCATCCCCGGCTTGAGCCGCAAATCTTTGTTGTCCACCGCCACCACGACGTTGTACGTCACCACATTCTGCACGTTGATCGGCGCCAGCCGCACCTGCCGGATGGTGCCCGAAAACGGCACGCCGGGGTACGCGTCGACGGTGAACGTGGCATCCTTGCCTTCGGTGATGCCGCCGATGTCGGATTCGCTGACGTTCGTGTCGGCCTCCATCTTCGTCAGGTCCAGCGCGATGAGGAACAGATTCGGCGTGGCGAAACTGGCGGCGACGGTCTGGCCCACTTCGACGTTCCGGGCCACGACGATGCCGTCGACCGGCGAGCGGATCACGGTGTATTTCAAATCCAGTTCGGCCGAGTTCAACGCCGCTTCCGCCTGCTTGACCTGCGCTTCCGTAACCTTCACCTGCGCCTCGGCGCCCTGAAAACTGGTGAGCGCGACGTCGACGTCGTTTTCCGATACGAACTGCTGGGAAATTAGCGACCGCGCCCGGTCGAGCTCGCGCTTGCGCTGCGCCAGGTCGGTTTTGGACCGCGCCACGTTCGAGCGCGCCATTTCCAGATTGCTCGCCGCCTGATCGCGGCGGGCCCGGAAGGGTTCGGGATCGATCACGGCCACAACATCGCCGGCTTTGACCCGCGAATTGAAATCGGCGTGGAGACTCTTGATCATGCCGGAGACCTGCGTCCCGACCTGCACGGAGACGACCGGATTGATCGTGCCGGTGGCGCTGACAACCGAAACGACCGACCCTAATTCAATCGTCGCCGTCCGATAGCGGATCGGCGCCTTCCGCTCTCCGTTGAAAAACACGTAGCCGCCGATCGCCAATCCGACCGCCGCTACGCCGATGATCCAACCCATGCGCCGCATGCTGCCGCCTCTTCGTGTCGAACGGGTTATTCTAGCAGGAACGTGCGTACGGATTCATCACAACTGCACATTGCCACACGTACACACACAAACACGAAGGGCC
>OMJK01000168.1 GCA_900299325.1 Nitrospiraceae bacterium
ACAGTAGTCTCGGGGGGCAGCCACCGGTCCCCGAGACGCTCCAGCTGGCAAGCTGAAGACTAACTAATGAGGTGGTACACAAACTCCCGGCTGGTCACGAAGCGGTCGTCAAAACGACGTCGCGGATCGATCTGCCGGGCCATGGCCAGGCGATCCGTGGCCCCCGGTATCGTGTCGAAGGGCTGGCATTCGCCGGCATGCGAGGTGTCCGTTTGGTCGAAGTGAGCACGGACGGCGGCATGCACTGGACGGCTGCCGTGCTTGACGTGCCGCTGTCGGCATCCAGTTGGGTGTTCTGGCGGTACGATTGGACGGTTGACAAACCGGGCCGCTACACGTTGCTTGTCCGGGCGATGGACGGAGGGGGCACACTCCAAACATCGGTCGAACAGGACCCCGCACCGGATGGTGCAGCCGGATGGCACGAAATCACAGTGACGGTGGAAGTCTAGAGCGCGGAATCGCCGCGGCTACACCACCGGCTCGTTGAGCCGGATGGTATAAAGGTAGTGGTAGAGTCCCATCCGGTCCATCAGCTGGGCGTGAGTGCCTTCTTCCACCAGTTTGCCTTTATCCAGCACCAGAATGCGGTTCGCGCGCTGGATTGTCGACAGCCGGTGCGCCACGACGAACGTCGTCCGCCCTTTCATCAACCGTTCGAGTGCGTCCTGCACGAGCCGTTCCGATTCGGTATCAAGCGATGAGGTGGCTTCGTCGAGCAGGAGGATGCGCGGGTTCTTCAGAATCGCCCGCGCGATCGCGATACGCTGGCGCTGCCCGCCGGACAAATTGACACCTTTCTCGCCGACCACGGTGCGATAGCCGTCCGGCAATCCGGTGATGAAGGCATGGGCATGCGCGGCCTTGCTGGCGTCCGCCACGGCTGCGTCGTCGGCGTGCGGGTTGCCGTAGCGGATATTGTCGAGGATCGTCCCCCCGAACAGGATCGTTTCCTGCGGGACGAGCGCGACCTGTCGGTACCAACTCTCGACCGTCACCTCTTTGAGGTCATGTCCGTCGACCGTGATGCGGCCTTCCATCGGGTCATAAAACCGGTGCAGAAGGTTGATCACCGTGGTCTTGCCTGCGCCGGTCGGGCCGACGAAGGCGACCAGTTCGCCGGGGTTGGCTTCAAACGAGAGATTCGACAGCACAGGCTGGCGGGCGTCGTAGTCGAAGCTGACCTGCTCGGCCCGGATGTGTCCCGTCACGGTGGAAAGAACGCGTGCATCGGGCCGGTCATGGATCTCCGGCTGGGCGTCGAGGATTTCGAACACGCGCTGGGTCGCGCCCTGTGCTTCTTTCATCTGGGCAAACACGCGGGCGGCCGAGCTGAACGGTCCGATCAGGATGCCGGCGAACAACACGAAGGCGAAGAGATCGCCCGGCGTGACGGTTCCCTCGATCACCTGTGTGCCGCCGTACCACAGCACGGCGGCGGCCGCCGAAAACGTCAGCAGGCTGATGACGGGAATGAAAAACGCCATGATGCCGGCCCGGCGGAGCGCCAGTTCCATCGCCTGGCGGATCTGGCCGGCGAAGCGCGCGTCCTCGCGCCCGGTCTGCACGAACGATTTCACGATCCGGATGCCGGAGATCACTTCTTCAACCAACGTGCTGAGCGCCGCTGTTTGGTCCTGGATCGAGGTGGAGAGCGCTTTCAGCCGCCGGCCGAAGAATTTGGCCACCAGCACGAGGATGGGCAGAAGCGTCAGGATCAGCAGACAGAGGCGCCAGTTCATGGCGAGCAGAAACGCGATGCCGCCGACGAACGTGACCAGTTGTTTGGCGCTGTCGATCGGGGTTTCGGTCGCGATCGACTGAATGACCGTGACGTCGTTCATCAATCGCGACAGTAATTCGCCCGTCCGGCGCCGGGCGAAAAAACTGACGGACAACGATTGTAAATGCGTGAACAGGTGCTGCCGGAAATCGGCGACGATCCGCTGCGAGATCCACGCCGTGAGATAGCTATGGCCCATCGAGCAGACGCCCTGCAGCGCCACGAGCCCAAGGAACACGCCGATCAGACCCGTCATGCGCGAAGCGTCGTGCGCGACGGTGATGACGTCCCACAGTTGGCCAGCGAGCCGCAACAGCGCCAGGTTGACGGCGGCTACGCCCATCACCAGCAGGCCGGCCGCGAGCATGCGCGGCAGATACGGTTTGAGAAACGGGAAGAAGCGGCGGAACGTCGTCATGCGACGCACTCCCGTTGTTGCCGTGTGCCGGGGGTGGGCTTCGGGATCAGCCGATCGATGGAGCCGTCGGGAATCGGAATGTGGACGGACACGTGCGGGGAGCCGGCTAGAGTTGCGCGATCGATTCGATCTGGTTCTTGTTGATCGCCACGAAGTCGGACTTTTCCTTTTCGTTGATCGTGACGTCGGTCAGGCTGATGAACAGCCGCGATTCTTCGTTGATGGCGTCGGAGACGCGGTTGCGCATCGGCGGCACGAGAAAATCCCCCACGTAGGTGCAGTTCACCGTGCGCACGCGAATGCGGACCTTCCTGCCTTCGGGCACGATCTCCTCCTCCCGATGGTCGGAGCGGGCTTAGCTCTTGCGACGAAGGAATTTCTGCCGCCGGCGCAGCTTTTTGTATTTATGCTTGCGCATTTTCTTCCGGCGTTTTTTGAGGACGCTCGACATGCTGGATATCTCCCTGGGGGCGGGAGTCTAGAGGCTTTCCCGTGAAATTGCAAGCGAGCGAATGTCCGACAAACGGCCTGACGCGCCGGTTCGCCCGCACGAGCGGTCTTGCCTTGACCGGTCTCCGGCACATTTCTATACTGCCGGTCATGATGACACGACACTCGACCGCGATGACACCGGCTGCCTATGCGCTCATCGGATGGTGCGGGCTGGTTTTTCTGCTGGCTGCCTGCTCCTCCAAGGTCATTCAGTATCCGGAAGACCACGAACGGTTCCGCCGCATCGATCAGGCGATGGAAGCCTTGCGCGAGGCCTATCAGAAAAAAGACCGCTCGGCGCTGCAGGATCTGATGCTGCCGCTGGATCAAATGGAACGCCTGCAACATGAAGTGGAACAGGATTTCGACGCGTATCACTCGATCGTGTTGGAGTTCAAAATCGAACGCATCATGATCGAAGGGGACGACGTCGATGTCTATGTCCATTGGCAGGGTATCTGGAAGAAAGATGCCGACGATAACGGCCTGCGGCAGCGGGGCCACGGGCGATTGCAGTGGGTCGGCACCCATTCCATTCTACTGCGGGGTGCCCAGGGCGATCTTCCGTTCGGCATGAAGACGCGCCAGACCTATTCGGACGCGCCGGCTGCGCCGGCGAAACGGCCCTGACCGATGCGACGCGCTCACCCCTCCTCTCCGTCACATGTACACGCGGACTTTCTCGTCATCGGCAGCGGCGTGGCTGGATTGCGCGCGGCGCTCGAATTGAGCCGGGACGGCCGGGTCATCATGCTCACCAAAGGACATCCCTTGCAGAGCGCGTCGACGTATGCCCAGGGCGGCGTGGCTGTGGCCATGAGCGAAGAAGACGACGTGGCGATTCACCTGACCGATACGTTGAAAGCCGGCCACGGCTTGTGCCGCCGCGAGGCGGTTCGGGTCCTGGTGGAAGAAGGGCCGGCGCGCATCCAAGAGTTGATCCGGTGGGGCGCACGCTTTGACAAGACCGGCGGAAAATTTGCGTTTGCTCGGGAAGCGGCCCACAGCCGCAGCCGTATTTTGCGGGCGCGCGGCGATGCGACGGGCAACGAGATGGTCCGTGTATTGATGGCGCAGGCCAACCGGCAGAAGCGGATTCAGCGGCTGGATTACCACTTCACCGTCGATTTGGTGGTGGAAGACGGCCGGTGTTGCGGTGCGGTCGTGTTGGATGAAACAACGGGCCGGCAGTTCATGTTGCCGGCGAAGGCCGTGGTCTTATCGACGGGCGGCGCCGGCCAGATCTATGCGCGCACCACGAATCCGCCGAATGCCACCGGCGACGGGATGGCCATGGCATTTCGTGCCGGCGCGCGGCTGCAGGATATGGAGTTTGTCCAGTTCCATCCCACGGCGCTCTACTTGCCGTCGAGTCCGCCGTTCCTGCTGTCGGAAGCCATGCGCGGGGAGGGCGGGCAACTGCGCAACAGCAAGGGCGAACTGTTCATGCACCGGTACGACCCGCTGGGGGCGCTGGCTCCGCGCGACATTGTGGCGCGCGCCATCTGGGCCGAAATGGCGGCCACACGGGCGCGCCATGTGTATCTGGACGTCACGCATCTGGGCGCCGAATTCGTCAAGCGGCGGTTCCCGACGATCTATGCGACGTGCTTGCGGTATGACATCGACATCACGGAAGAATGGATTCCGGTGTCGCCCAGTGCCCATTACATGATGGGTGGCGTATGGACCGACTTGAACGGTGCCACGAGCCTGCCCGGCCTGTTCGCCGCAGGGGAGGTAGCGTGCAGCGGTGTGCACGGGGCGAACCGGCTGGCGAGCAATTCGTTGCTGGAGGGGCTGGTGTTCGGCCTCCGGGCCGGGCTCGCGGCACGGTCGTTTGCGAGCCGCCATCGTGTGCCGGATTTGACCTCGCACGCGGAGTCGATCCGGCGTCTGCCGGGCGACAAATTAGACGATGCGGAAAAACTCCGCAGTTCGCTGCGCCGGACGATGTGGGGGCAGGTCGGGGTTGTCCGTTCCCGTGAGTCGCTGATTCGTGCCACAGCGCAATTATCCCGCTGGGGGCAACTGGTCTCCCGGCCGTTCGCTGCCCGAGCCGATCTGGAAGTGAAAAATATGGTACAGGTTGCCGCCTGTGTGGCAGAGGCGGCGCTGTGGCGGGAAAACAGCGTGGGCGCTCACTTCCGGTCTGATTTTCCCAAAGCGAAGCGGCCCGGATGGATGCAGCACAGTCAATTGTGTCTGTTGGATATGTCGAAGAAGAGTGCGAATCCGGTGCAGCGAGGAGTTATCGTCAGGATGCCGGTTCGGACGCGACGATAATGCGCTTTTTAGCAGCCGGTTCTTTCAACAGGAACGTGCGGTAGTAGCGAAGGACCCGGCGGACGTACTGACGGGTTTCGTCGATCGGCGGCAGGGACCGGTACCGCTCTACGACATTCTCCCCGGCATTATAAGCCGCCAGCGCCAGCGGCAGGTTGCCCTGAAACCGGTCGAGCAGCTGCCGGAGATATTTGGTGCCCCCTCCGATATTGTCTTCGGGATCGTACAGATCCCGCACATCCAGCCGAACGGCCGTCTGTGGCATCAACTGCATGAGTCCGATAGCGCCCGCGCGCGAAACCGCCGTGGGGTTGAAGTCGGACTCCGCCTTGATCACCGCCCGGATGAGCGCGGGATGCAGTTGGTGCTGACGTGATGCGCGGCTGATCACAGGCGCCAGTTCGCGTTCTGTGAGCATCGGGTGCAGCCGGGAGGATTCCAGATCGATGCGCCGGTATCGGATGTCGGACGGTACGTTGGTCAGCGAAATCGTTCCGCTCGCGTCGATATATTGGTAGATCTCCGCCTGAGCGAGTTGAACGGAACAGAGCAGCACGCCGCCGACCGCCCAGGCGATCTGCGTCGTCATTGTTTTCCTGAAAAGCAGGGTGGACTGAGGCATGGTCAAACGATATCAGCCTCCGATGGTCTGTCAAGGAAATGCAGGACTTATGCCCTATCCGGTCGTCGAAAAAAGGTGTGAAAACAAGGGGCTGAAAACGCGGTTCAGGAGGCGGGTTCCAAAAAGTGTTCGCGTGTTTCCTGAAATGATGCGTGAAGCCTACAGGTGATGGAGCCCGGTTTGCCGGATCCGATCGTATGCCGGTCGATGGACGAGACCGGCATGATCTCCATGCTGGTATTGGTCAGGAAACACTCGTCTGCCCGGTACAGCTGGTCGACCGTAAATCGGCCTTCTTCGACGGGAAGACGGTGCTCCTTGGCGAGTTGCAGGACGATCTCGCGCGTAATGCCGTCGAGAATGCCGCAGGCGAGCGACGGGGTTTTCAGCCGGCCCTGTGCGACAAAGAAGAGGTTGCTGACGGTGCATTCGCTGACATGGTCTTCCCAGTTGAGCAGCAGACTGTCGAACGTGCCGGCGGCGATCGCCTCGCGTTTGGCCAGGATGTTGTTCAGAAAGTTCGTGGCTTTGATGTGCGGGGACAAGGCGCTCGGCAGGTTCCGTCTGGTTTTGGCGACGATGAGCGGTACACCCTGTTCGTACAGGTGTGAGGCCGGCGGCACCAACGGCTTTGCCATAATCACGAGGGTCGGATTCGGGCAAAGATGGGGATCCAAGCCGATGTCGCCGGGGCCGCGCGAGATGGTGATGCGCAGATAAGCATCCTGCTGTGCGGTGCCGACGCCGTTGCGCCGCATCATCTCGTGCAACAAGTCGGGCCAGTCTTTCTGAGAAAGAGGAATGTCCAACCCGATTGCCTCCGCCGAGCGATATAAGCGGGCGAGGTGCTGGTCGCGCATCAAAATGCGGGGGCCGTACGAGCGAATGGTCTCGTACACCCCGTCGCCGTACAAAAAGCCGTGGTCGAACACAGAGACCACGGCGTCTTCGCGCCGCACGAATTCCCCGTTCAGATAAATCCACATGATGGGGGTTACGACAGCGCGCTCAGGAAGGCCTGGGCTTTGTGGAGGGTTTCTTCATATTCCTGCGCCGGGTCGGAATCGGCCACGATGCCGGCGCCGACCTGCAGATAGCCGGTGCCGTTGCGGACGAGCAGTGTGCGGATGACAATATTGAAATCGAGATCGCCGCTCCAACTGAGGTAGCCCATCGAGCCGGTGTACAGGCCGCGGCGTACCGGTTCCAGTTCGTCGACGATCTCCATGCAGCGGATCTTCGGGACGCCGGTGATGGTTCCGCCCGGAAACATGGCGCGCAGGAGATCGAAGCCCGTCGCATCATCCCGCAACGTTCCCGTCACATTCGAGACCAGGTGGGTGACGTGCGAATAGCGTTCAAGTGCCATGAATTCGTCCACCCGCACCGTTCCGAACCGGCAGACCCGGCCCAGGTCGTTACGCTCGAGGTCGACGAGCATCAAATGCTCGGCGCGCTCTTTTTCGCTGGCCCGGAGTTCATCGGCCAGGCGCTGGTCGTCGGCCCACGTTTTGCCTCTCGGGCGCGTTCCTGCAATCGGTCTGGTGTCGGCCTGCTGTCCCGCCAGGCGGACCAACCGCTCCGGGGACGAACTGATCAGGCTGGTGTCCGCAAAACGCAGGATTCCTGAAAACGGTGATGGATTGACGGCGCGCAGGCGTTGATACATCGACAACTCGGCCGACAGAGTGTGCGGCGCGTTCCATGCCTGAGTGGAGACGGTGAATCGATGGGAGAGATTCGCTTGATAGATGTCGCCGCCGGCAATGTATTCCTGGCAGCGCCGGACCCGTTCGATATAGGCCGATGCGGTCTGATTCGGCGTGAAGGTCAAAGGGCCGATGGAGTCGGGCGAGGTCTGGACCTCCTGCCGACCGGACAGGCGGGCGGCCAGTGCGGTCAACCGGTCACAGCCTTCCCGGTAGAGTTTTTCCCGTGGCTCGCCCAGAAAGCGTTCGAGAGGCGGGCAAAACATCAGGTGAAGCTGGCCGGTTTCATGATCGAGGGCGGCCACCAGATCGAAAAAGGCAAAGTCCAGATCCGGCAGGTTGAGGTCATCCACCGCGTGCGACGGCAGCCGCTCGAATTGCCGGACCAGATCGTAACTGAAGTACCCAACGGCGCCACCGAAGAAGGGAGGTCCTCCGGCCGGTGGAGTTATACGGGAACCGGTCATCATGCGGGTGAGTTGCTGAAAGGCCTGTCGGCCATGCGTCTCATATCCGTCGGTGGTCCCGCAGGTCCAGCGATCGTCTGTTCCGGTAAGAACCTGGTACGGATCGGTGGCGAAAAACGAATAGCGTCCGGTCGTCCGCGGCCTCTTCCCGCTTTCGAAGAGAAACGACGGGCGCTGGGATGAGGCCAGTCGCGCATACAAGTCGAATGGGGTGGAGGGCGGGCAGGGAAGGATCAGGGTCATCGGACTCGGTGGTCCGTGAAGGAAGGACGATGGAGTGAATGCGGTCATCGGTCGACGTGGTTGTATAGTCGGTGCTGCTGCACTATACCGCAGCCGGTTGGCTCAGGAACAGCCTATAACGCCTTGACATTCCAATCGGGATTCTGCTTGAATGGCGCGCCCGCCACTGGGAGAGACCTTGCGCAGTTACGACTGAAAGCTTGCCTCCACGTGGGTCGCACATGCCCCCAACACAGGATCCGTTTTATGCGGGGCTCGGCCAGGCGGTTCGGATCGGAACCGAACTGCTTGCTGCGCTGATTGTCGGGGGCGGGTTGGGCTGGGTCGTTGATACGTATCTGTTGCATTCGAACCCGGGCGGCCTCATTGTCGGGCTCGTCCTGGGCGTGGCCGCCGGCATTCGGAACGCCTATCGCGCGGCTCAACAGTGGCCGCAGGCATAACGCACACGAACGGTAGATTCGGCTCGCATGGAAGAAAGTCCGCTCCATCCGTTTGAACTCCACAACTACATCCCGATCACACTCGGCGGGCTGGATATTTCCATCAACAAAGCCGTGATCATGATGTGGGTTGTCGTGGGGGTGATCACCCTGCTCATGGTCAAAGCCAGTGCCGCCCGCCGGCTGGTGCCGGGCAAATTGCAGAGTCTGGCCGAGATGCTGGTGGACTTCATCCGCGGGATCATCATGGATACGATGGGGAAAGACGGCATGAAGTTTTTCCCGCTCATCGCGACGCTGTTTCTCTTCATTCTCTTCTGCAATCTGCTCGGGCTGATTCCCGGCACCTATACCGTGACGAGCCAGATCATCGTCACCGCGGTCTTCGCCATCACCGTGTATGCGCTCAGTCTGTTGCTCGGGCTGATGTTCCACGGGATCAAATTCATCCCCGCCATCCTGATTCCGCCCGGCACCCCCTGGTGGCTGATTCCGCTGATGATGCCGATCGAGTTTGTCAGCCAGGTGGCGCGACCGGTCTCGCTGGCCGTGCGGTTGTTCGCCAATATGACGGCGGGCCACACCATCTTAGGGGTGCTGTTCGGGCTCGCGATCAGCGGTGGCTTATTGATCGGATGGTTGCCGTTTGCGTTTACGATCGCCATGAATGGGCTGGAAGTCGGCATCGCGTTCATCCAGGCCTACATCTTTACGGTATTGACCTGCGTGTATCTGGGCGATGCCTTTCATTTACACGGGAGCGAGGATCACGCGCACTGACGCGTGTGACCACAGACAAGGGAGGAACGAGCGACGATGGATTCAGCAGCAGCAGCGTTGGTGGGGATGGGCTTGGCGGCGGCGGGCTTCGCCGGCGCCGGCGTCGGCATCGGCTACATTTTCGGCAAGATGATCGAAGCGGTCGCGCGCCAGCCGGAAGCCGAAGGCCGGGTCGGCAAGTATATGTGGATCGGGTTCGCGCTGGTCGAGGCCATCGCGCTCTACGGTCTGGTTATCGCGTTCATCATTATGGGTCTGCGTAAATAGGAGCAGGTTAGCGGCAAGCGGCTCTGGGCCAGAGGGAGCTTCCGAGCAATTTCCTCTCGCCCCGTGCCTCGTGCCTCTTGCCTGGTGATCAACCATGCCTCAGTTTGAATCGCACTTCTTCTCATCGCTGATTTTCTGGGAAGTCGTGTCCTTCGCGATCCTGTTCTTCGTGCTGTACAAGTTTGCCTTCCCCGGCATTCTCGGCATCCTTGAAGAGCGGGAAAAGAAGATCAAGGACAGCCTGGATCAGGCGGAGCGTCACCGTTCGGACGCAGAGCGGAAGCTGAAGGAATACGAAGCCAAGCTTAATGCGGCGGCCAAAGAAGCCGATGGAATTCTCGCCGCGGCGAAGGAACGGGCGCAGCGGTTGCTCGAAGAGAACGAGCAGCGGCTGACCGCCGAAGCCGAGCGTATCAAAGGCGATGCGGCGAGGGCCATCGAACAGGAGCGGCGCGCCGCGATTCAGGACATCCGCACGCAAACGACCGAGTTGGCGCTGATGGTGGCCGAGAAGGTCGTGCAGCGCAGCCTGAACGATGCCGACCATCGCCGGATGGCCGACGACGCGCTCGATGCGCTCGCCAAATCTCCTTCCCGATAAGATCGCGCCGGGCGGGGTCAGCCCAAACTGATTCCGCCCGGTCGGTACCCTTCCAAATCGAGCGTGACGAACCGGAAGCCCAGGGCTTTGAGGCTTCGACTCACCCGTCCGCGCCGGTCCGGCTCCATCAGCATCACGATCTCATCCTGGGCGACTTCGAGTCTCGCCACATCGCCGTGGTCGCGCACGCGGTAGTGCCGGAGACCTTCGCGGTGGAGCATCGCTTCGGCTTCCTCGACCCGGCTGAGCTTGTCCCGGGTGATGGTAATGCCGCGGGGGATGCGTGAGGAGAGGCAGGCGGCGGCAGGCTTGTCCCAGTTGGACAAGCTCAGTTCTTTGGCAAGCGCGCGGATTTCCGGTTTCGACAGTTCCGCTTCGACGAGCGGACTGCGCACGCCCCATTCGCGCGCGGCGGCGATGCCGGGCCGGTCGTCTCCAAGATCGTCGAGATTGGTGCCGTCCACGACGTGGGCCATGACGCGGCGCTGTCGCAGCGTGCTCAGTAGCTGGTAGAGATCGGTTTTGCAGTGGAAACACCGGGTCGCGTCGTTGTGTGTGAACGCGGGAATGGTTAGTTGATCGGTGTGGACGATCTCGTGCCGGGCGCCGATCTCGGCCGCCACGCGCGTGGCGGTTTCCAGTTCGATGGACGGGAAGGTGGGCGAAACGGCCGTCACGCCCACGGCCCGTTCTCCCAACTGCTCATGGGCGATCTTGAGCACGACAGTGCTGTCGATGCCTCCGGAGTAGGCGACCAGCACGGAGTCCATTTGACCCAGAACGTTCCGGAGACGATCGAGTTTCTGATGAGCGGATTGGACGGGCATACGGTGTTTCCGGAATCAGCGGCGATGATTATTGACGAACTTTAGCTTTGGCGATGTTGCCGACGACAATGAGTGCATAACGTTGCGGGTCTAAATATTGTTTGGCGACACGCTGGACGTCTTCTTTCGTCACTCGCTCGATCCATTTGGGATACTGGCTGAAATAATCGAGCCCCAATCCGAAAAACTCCAACTGGGCGAGCACCTGCGCCAGTTTGGCCGTCGAGTCCAGGCGTAGCGGAAAACTGCCCATTAAAAATGACTTGGCTTCCGAGATTTCCTGGTCGGTGACGGCGGCGTCCCGAATGCCTTTCATCTCCGAGAGCACGCCGGCGATGGCCTGGTTGGTCGCCTCGGTTCTGGTCTGCAGGCTCACCCAGAAGGAGCCCGGCATCGATCGGGCGTCGTAATGGCTCATGATGCCGTAGGCCAGGCCCTGCTTGTCGCGGATCGAATCCATCAGCCGGGAGGAAAATCCGCCGGCTCCCAGAATGTGGTTCATGACCAGCACCGCGTAGTAGTCGGGGTTGGTGCGGCTGATTCCTCCGTGTCCCAGCACGATCGTTGATTGCGTGAGATCTTTTTCGATCAGCTGGACGGTTTTCTTTTCGATCGCCGACGGCTTCTTCGTGGTGCGTGCCTGCACGGCCCCTTTTTTCCAGGGGCCGAAATACGTCTGAATCAGTGTGGTGGCCTGCTCCGCCGTCACATCGCCGACGACGGTGAGAATCGTCTGGTTCGGTAGATATTCCTTCGCATAGAAGCCTTGCACGTCGGCCAGCGTGATTTTACCGAGCGTCTCTTCCATGCCGTTGGTCGGCCACCGATACGGGTGGTTGCGGAAAACCATTTGATTGAAGGCCTTCATCGCTACATGGCCGGGATCGTCGTTGTCGCTGGTGATTTCCCCGATGATTTGCGCCCGTACCCGCTCCAATTCCTGCTTGGGAAACGACGGATGCATCAACATGTCGGCCAGCAGCGTGAAGCCCAACTCGGTATCCTTCTTGAGCACACGCATTGAGGCGGTGGTGAAATCCTCACCCGCTTTGACCTCCAGCGAGCCGCCCACAAAGTCGATCTGCTCCGCCAGCTGCTTCGACGTTCTGGTTGTCGTGCCTTCATCCAGGAGGCTGGCGGTGAGATTGGCTAGGCCCGCTTTCTCCGGAGGATCCTGCGCGGAGCCCGTCTTGATCAGGGCGTGAATTTCCACGATGGGGAGGAAGTGTTGCTCGAGTACCAACACCGTCATTCCGTTGGCCGTCGTCAACCGGACCGGTGTGATGTCGGCGGCGAATGCGGGCGGCAGAAGCATCAGCGCCACCATTAAAACGGCGACGAGGCAGAGCAGGTTATGGATGGGACTGCTCCGCCTTGCGGTCCGCTGGTTTCGGGATAGGGGGGCGCTCATGACGGCTTACGGTTTTCCTCCGTGGGCGGCCGCCGGGGCGGCATCAGGCTGTTTTGCCGGAGTAGGAATCAGGATCCCGACCGTCCGGTTATCCTGCGTCAGATATTGTTTGGCCACGCGTTGGACGTCTTTTGCCGTCACGCTGCGGATGCGCTCGACGAATTGATCGACCCGCCGCCAGCCGACTCCGATGGTTTCCGCCTGGCCCAGGAGCATGGCATAGCGGAAGTTGGAATCCTGTTCGAAGATATGCGAGGCCTCGACTTGATTGCGGGCCCGCTGCATTTCCGTCTCGGAAGGCGGCTCGTTCTGCAGCCGGGCGATCTCTTTGAGCAGCGCGTCCTCCACCGCGTCGACCTTCTGTCCTGGGCTGACCAGCGCGTAGATGTAGAAGAGGCTCGGATCGGCCTGCATCATGTATTCCGCTCCGGCCGCCAGCGCGGTTTTTTGTTCGTACACCAGGCTCTGGTACAAGCGGGAGCTTTTGCCGTGGGAGATGATCGACTCCAGCACGTCGAGTGCGTAGGCGTCGTCGCTCGAATAATTCGGCGTGCGGAATCCCATCATGACGAACGGCACCTGGGCCTCGCGCTTCAGCAGAAAGCGCCGTTCGCCCCGCTGCTCCGGTTCGACTGCCGTCGGGGCCTTGGGGGTCGGCCCTTTCGGGATCGGCTCGAACAGTTCCTTGATGGCCGGCAGCAGGGCATCGGCTTTGATATCGCCGACGATGATCAAAGTCGCGTTGTTCGGCGAATAAAAGGTGTCGTAATGGCGCTGGAGGTCGTCGAGCGACATGGCATCGAGATCGGCGAACCAGCCGATGACCGGCCAGTGATACGGATGACTCAAAAACGCCTGGGCGAAGAGCGCCTCAACCAGCGCGCTTTGCGGGTCATCCTCCGTTCGCAGACGCCGCTCTTCCTTGACGACTTCGCGCTCGGTCTGGAATTCCGCCGCATCGAGGACGAGCCCCTGCATGCGATCGGCTTCCATATCCAGGGCCAGCTCGACGCGATCCGCGGCGAGGTTTTCGAAATACGCGGTGAAATCCTGTCCGGTGAAGGCGTTGTCGAGGCCGCCGTTTTTTCTGACGATCCGCGAGAAGGACCCTTTGGGATACTTGGCGGTGCCCTTGAACATCATGTGTTCCAGCATGTGTGACAGCCCGGCCCGGCCCATGACTTCGTTTCGAGACCCGACCTTGTACCAGACCTGCACGGTCGCCACCGGCGCCTTCGGGACTTCCACCAGGAGCACTTTCATGCCGTTTGACAGGATGAATTCGCGCGGTTCCGCCGCGAAGACAAGCGCGGTTGCCACCGGCAGCAGGCAAGCACACGTGGCGACTGCGAGGATGATCTGAAAACGAATCGATCGGTTCATGCTGGAGGTAGGCACACTAACCACGGAACTCGACAGGTGTCAAGGTAACGGCGGCGGGATCGGGCGGGAGCGTGCCGAGCTGGCCGCAGGCGCCGAGTACCTCACGCCCCCGGCTCTTACGGATGAAGACGTCGAGGCCGGCGTGCCGCAACGCCGTTTGGAACCGGAGCACGTCCGTGTCGACGGGACGCCGGAACCGGCTGCCCGGAAACTCGTTGAAAGGGATCAGATTGATCTTACACCGCACGCCGTGCACCAGACGTCCCAGGCGCTGCGCATCGGCCGGCTGATCGTTGACGCCCGCTAGCAACACATATTCGAACGTCAGTCGGCGCATTGGCGGGAGCGGATAGCGGCGGCAGGCCGCCAGCAGCGATTTGAGCGACGCGATTTTGCTGACAGCGGGCATCAGAGTGCGGCGCTGTTCTTCCGTGGTTGCGTTGAGCGACACGGCCAGGTTGACGCCGAGCGCCGCCACGTCCTTTATCCGGGAGGCCAGTCCGGCGGTCGAGACGGTAATGCGCCGGGGTGACCAGCCCAGCCCCCAGGATTTATTCGTCAGGCACTCGATGGCGGTGGTCAGCGCGTCCAGATTGGACAGCGGCTCGCCCATGCCCATAAACACCAGATTCGTGAGCCGTTCGTCTTGTCCAAGATGATCCTGCGCGGTCAACACCTGGTCGACGATTTCATTGGGTTTCAAATTGCGTTTCAGCCCCATCGTTCCGGTCAGGCAGAATCCGCAATCCAGCATGCAGCCGACCTGTGTGGATACGCAGAGCGTCAACCGGTCGTCGTCCGGAATCAACACCGTTTCGATGGAAAGGCCGTCGTCGAGCGTTAGCAGAAGTTTCCGGGTTCCGTCGTGTGCCGTCAACACCGTGCAGCGTTCCGACCGGCCGATACCGGCCATTGCGGACAACTGCGTCCGGTTGTCGTGGGACAGGTCGGTCATATCGGCCATGGTGCGAGCCCGGCGTTCATAGAGCCAGCGCAGGATCTGTCCCGCGCGATAGGCCGGCCATCCGAGCGTTCGGACAAGCTGGGCCATCTCCGGTTCGCGCAGGCTTAACAGATCGAGGCGATTCTGAGCGGGCGTCTTCGAGGTCGGCATGACAGAGAGAGACTACCACAGGAGAAAAAACGTCAACAACCGACCCGCGCAGGATTGCGCTTCCGCCATGCAAGTTTTGTCATTGCTGTTATAATGATCGGCGGAAAACGACTATGGTTGTCTCCTCACCATCTGCCGCTTGTCGGATCGGTCAGGCCGCCTGCGCGGGGCTGTTCTGGTTGTGCAGCTTCGTGCTGCCGCCATCGTGGGTGGAGGCGGCGCAAGTGGCCTCGCCCAATCCTCAGGATCCCGGTAGCTGCGAGTCCCCCGAGGAGTGTTTCATCGCGGCGGCCTGGCCGAAGGAACGGCTGGGCAATACACTGACCCGCGATCAAGTCATGGCGCTCAAGTTAGAGCGGCTCCGCCGGCTGACGGAGCAGTTTCCGGCGTCCGTCTGGGCGAAACGGGCCGGACTCTTGTCCGGTGTACTCCTGGTGGAACGGAATCCCGCTGCCGCGATGCCGTATTTGCGCGCTGCACAGCGGGACTTCCCGATTCTTGACGACTACATACGAAGCTGGATGGGGGAGGCGCTGCTTCATTTAGGCGAAGCGCAGGAGGCGGCGCTCCTGTTTGAAAGTGTGCCGCACGCGGTCCCTGATTCCAGTCTGCTTGCCCATGCGGCGCTTCGTGCCGGAGAGGCCTGGTATCAGGCCGGCGATTGTCCGTCGGCAGTCGACTGGCTGGTCAAAGCGGTCAGTCTTAATGAGAAGGACCCGCAGGTCTCGCAGGCCTGGTTGCGCTTGGCCGCCTGTTATTTGCGGGATAATCAACTGGCTGCGGGCCGCACGGCACTGAAGCAATTATGGGTGCGCTATCCGTACGCCAAAGAGGCCAAAGAGGCGGAGACGTTGCTCGCGACCAACCTGGGCGGCGAATTCTGGGCGCCGGCACCGGATGACTATTATAGCCGCGCGCAGGTGCTGCTCGGACAGGCGATGCATCAGGAGGCGATTGACGAACTCAAGAAATTTCTCGCCGTGGAACCGTCGCCGACGCGCCGCGGCGAAGCCCGGCTCAAGCAGGGTGTCGCGCTGGTGCGGCTCAAACAATACGACCAGGCGCGCGAATTATTTCGTGCGTTGGCTGCAGAGCCGCTGGCGCAAGCCGATGAAGCGACGGTGTGGTTGGCCCGGGTCTATCTCCGTCAGGGGCTGGGCGACAAGTTGCTGGACCTGCACAAGACGCTTCATAAATATTCGCTTTCTCCCGAACAGCGTGGGCAGATCACCATTTTTGCCGGCATGTGGCTGGAAGATCAGAGCCAGTATGACGAGGCCATTACCAGGTACCGCCAGGCGGCACGAAATGGAGAGCCGGCATCTCAACGGGCGGAAGCCCAGTGGCGGGAAGGGTGGGTGTTCTATCGAACGGCCCGTTATCAGGAGGCGATCGATGTCTGGCAGCGGCTGGCAGACCATCAGGATGGTGAGTTTGAGCCGCAGGCACTCTATTGGTTGGCTCGCGCCCACGGTTACTCCGGCGGTGCGAAATCCCGCGAGTTCTACCTCCGGCTCTGTCAGCGGTTTCCCTATACCTATTATTGTCAGTTGGCGCGGGAGCAAATCACGATTGGTCCGTCCGATCCGGTGCCGGTTGAGCCGGTGCCGGTGACCGTGTCACAGACGGAATCGGCCGGCGAAGACAGTGTGCTGTTGCCGCCAGAGAAACGGACGGAAATCGAACAGCAGCCGCTGTATCGGCGTGCGGTTGAACTAAAAGCATTGGGGCTTGATCAGGATGCTGCGCGCGAGTTGACGGCGTTGACCGACCGCTATAGCCGGGACCCCGATGTCTTGATGGCGCTCTCGCTCATGCTGAATGAGGTGGGCGCGCATCATCATGCCTTGCGCCTGGCGCGGGCCCGCTTCCGCGACCGGTTGGAACGCACCGGAGGTAGTGTTGCCGCGGGACTCTGGAGTGCGGCGTATCCGACCGGTCTCATTCCTACCATTAAGATGCAAGGCGTGGAGGGGGTCGATCCGTATCTGGTGGCCGCGATCATTCGCGAGGAAAGCCAGTATGACTGGCGGGCGGTGTCCCGGGTCGGAGCTATCGGCTTGATGCAGGTCATGCCCGCCACGGCCAACGCTGTGGCGCAACAGCACCGCCTTCCGCCGGTCGTGCGGGAGGACTTGTTCGATCAGGAAACCAATATCCGGATCGGCACCCGCTACGTCGGACAGTTACTGAATCAATTTTCCGGCAACGTCATCTATACCATCGCCTCTTATAATGCTGGGCCGATTGTCGTGGGAAACTGGATCGGTCTCCATCGCGCCCGCAGTCAGGACGAGTTCGTCGAATTGATTCCATATCAAGAAACCCGGCAGTACGTGAAACGGGTTTTGCGCAGCTACAAAGAGTACCTCCGCCTTGCTGCCCGGTCCTAACTACGTTTCTTGACAAGCTCCTGTGAACTTTTTATAGTGCGCGCATCCTTTCACAATGTTGACGAGAGCGTGCGATGGCGTTGGATCGGCTGGAAGTATTCGAGACCCGCATCCAGGAGCTGGTGAAGCTCGTTCAGGAACTGAAAAAGCGCAATGCGCTGTTGGATGACGAGATCAAAACAGTGCGCCAGCGGCTGTCATCTCAGGACGAAATGAATCGCCGGTGGGAGCGGGAACGCCTCGAAATCAAGTCGCGGATCGAAAAGGTGATGGGCGACATCGATTTGCTCGAGTGCGTTGAGGACCCGAAGGAGGTGGCCCCTTGACCAAGACGATTGACGTCGAGATCTACGGCCAGCGCTACGTGATTCGGGGAGAAGCTGACGACGCCTACATCCGCCGGCTGGCGCATTTTGTCGACGATCACATGAAGCGGCTGGCCGAAGGCATGAAGACCGCCACCCCGTCCAAGCTGGCCGTTCTGACGGCCATCAACCTGGCCCACCAGCTGTTCGAATCGGAAAAGCGGCGGGCGCAGGGGGAAGCGGACATCGAACGGCGCATGGAAAGCCTGATGGAATCGATCGAAGAGCAAATGCCGACGTCGCTCTTCAGGTAGATTCGCCTTGCATTCGCCGGAGCCCTTTGTTATCGTGCCGTTAGTAGGAGTAGGGTGTTAAGTGTGGAGTGAGACATCGACGAGCGGAAGAGAATAGGAGCTTGATTCAGATCCGGTTACTCATCCAGGGCGTGACGTTGTGACACGGTTAGAACCAGGTAGATCAATCATGTACGAGATACTGATGCAGTGGGGGGCGCGGTTCGGTCTGTCCTCCCTGCGACGCATGGTGCAGGATCTTCAACGGCGGATGAGGGACGGTTTGCCCGGTTGGCAAATCGATCCTCCTCGCTTCCTGCCTATCTCTGTGTCTGTCCCGATTCGGCGCACCAGACGGTTGCGAATCGGGGGAGGCAGCTGAGACCTGCCGGTATCGTACCGGATGTTCGACGACCTCGCGTAGTTCCCAGGCTGAGTGATTCGCTCCGTTCCCGACCATCCTCGTTCGTGCCTCTTCTCCGCTTGACGGGATACCAACCACAGTCTGTGTAAGGCCGGGTGTTGTGGCCCGGCACGTCCGAGAAGGGGGTGACTCCCATTTCAACCTCGATTGTGACCTATCTTATTTGTGGCGTGCTGAGTGCGCTTGCGGGAATCGGTGTATTTGAACTGGTGCGTCGTCATCTGGCCGCCGCCAGGCTGGCTGAGATGGAGGGGCAGGCCAAGCAGGTTGTGCAACAGGCGCAACGCGAAGCCGAGACGGTGCTGAAAGAGGCGAAACTGGAAGCCAAAGATCTGGTGCTCCAGGCGAAAGCCGAACTGGAAAAGGAACAAAAGGCCAAGCTTGCGGAGGTGTCCGCCGCAGACAAGCGGCTGGCACAGCGCGAAGGGAGTCTGGATCAGAAAGCGTCGGTGCTGGACAAGCGGGAGAGCGATCTCCAAAAACGCGATCAGGACCTGGGCCGGCGCGAGCACGGGCTGGAAGCCAAAGAAGCGGCGTGCGTCAAGGCCGAACGGGATCATCGGGATGCGCTGGAGCGTGTCGCTGGGATGACGGCCGAAGAAGCCAAACGGCAGCTTCTGGTCGAAATGGAATCGCAGGCCAAGCTGGATGCGGCCGGCGTCGCCAAGCGGACGCTCGAGGAAGCGCGGGAAAACGCCGAGCGTGAGGCGCGCGAGATCATTACCCGGTCGATCCAGAGGGTTGTGCGCGACTACGTTTCGGAATCTACGATTTCCGTCGTGCCGATTCCGAACGATGCCATGAAGGGCCGCATTATCGGGCGCGAAGGCCGGAACATCCGCGCGATCGAAGCCGCGACCGGCATCGACCTCATTATCGACGAGACGCCCGAAGCGGTCATCATCTCCGGATTCGATCCCTTGCGACGGGAAATCGCCAAGGTGTCGCTTGAGCGGTTAATGCAGGACGGCCGCATCCATCCGACTCGGATCGAAGAGATCGTCGAAAAGGTCAAGGCCGATATCGACAAACTGATGGTCGAAGAAGCGGAGAAGATCATTTTCGAATTGGGTTTGTCCGATTTCCA
>OMJK01000169.1 GCA_900299325.1 Nitrospiraceae bacterium
ACTCCTGCAGGCCGTCTATAGTGCGCGGTCTTGCGTGACGCAGGACGGAACCCATGCGCACACCCAACCAGATTACCGTCGATCGAGCGCTGCTGCTCTACGTGCTGCACCAGGCGGAGCCGCACGGCCTGTTGAGCGATGTCAAGCTGCAGCAGCTCTGTTTTCTCTGCGAGCTGCAAATGTTCGGGAAAGGCTTCAAAGGTTTCCACTTCGAGTTCTTCCGATTCGCGTACGGGGCCTTCAGCAAAGATCTGGATAACGATCTGACGTCGTTGCGCCGGAAGGAGCGCGTCGAAAATTTCACGCTGTCGGATCAGGCCAAAGAGGACGTTGTTCCGTTGTTACAGCGGGGGATCGAGGGTGTGGAGGTCAACGAGAAAATTAAAGAAATCCTCGACGCGGTGGTAGGACAGTACGGGCCTCAGGATACCGGCGCCATCACGCAATCGGTCGAAGCGGTCGAACTGAGCACGCCGCAGCAGCCGGAATTCAAAATCCCCATCCGCGACATCGTGTTCCATACCACGTTGCTGGTGCCGCACCGCATCGACCTGCAGGCGGAGTTCGCGCTGCCTCCGGCGCTGCTCGCAAAACTCAATGCGGCGATGGGGTACGAGCCGAGCGGCCGGCAAGGGGCGTGAGGTCAGAGGTAATGGACAATAATCGGGGTGCGCGATGATCGCTAACCCCGGACGCTCGCCTACAACTTGTAGAGCTCGCCGTATTTCTTTTCCAGATAGGCCAGGAAGGGTTCAGGTTTCACGCTCGAGCCGGTCACCCGTTGGGCGAGGTGGTCCGGGGTGAACATCCGGCCCCAGCAGTGGATCTTCTGTCCCAGCCAGCGCCGCAACACCATCAACTGTCCGGCCGCGATCTCGTCTTCCAGGTGAGGAATCTCGATCTTCGCCTGCTCGTAGAACTGCACGGAGTACAGGTTGCCGAGCGTATAGGTCGGGAAGTAGCCGAACGACCCCAGCGACCAGTGCACATCCTGCAGCACGCCCTCGGCGTCCCGTTCGGGCACGATGCCGAGATATTCCCGCATCTTCTGGTTCCAGATGCCGGGCAGATCGTCGGGCGTCGTCCGGCCTTCGATCAGGTCCTGCTCGATTTCGAACCGCAGCATGATGTGCAGATTGTAGGTGAGCTCGTCCGCTTCCACGCGGATCAGCGACGGCCGGACGCAGTTGATGGCGGCGTAAAACTGTTCGCTGTCGACACCCCGCAGCTGGTGATGAAAGATCTGCTGCAGGATCGGATAAAAGAACCGCCAGAACGCCCGCGACCGGCCCACGCAGTTTTCCCACAGCCGCGATTGGCTTTCGTGAATGCCGAGCGACACCGACTCGCCCAGCGGCGTGCCGAAATAGCGCGGGTCGAGTCCCTGGTCGTACAGCCCGTGTCCGCCTTCGTGGATGCAACTGAACAGGCAGGACTGGAGTTCATGTTCGTAGATTCGGGTGGTGACCCGCACGTCGGTCGGATGGAACGACGTCGTGAACGGATGGGCGGACAAGTCCAGCCGGCCGCGCTCGAAGTCGTAGCCCATCGCGATCAAGACCAGCCGTCCGAATTCCAGTTGACGGGCCGTGTCATAGGGATAGCGCAGCAGGCTGTCGTCGATCTTCACGGAACTCTGCGTGACTTTTTTCAAGAGCGGGACGAGGCGGGCCTTCAGTTGGGCGAAGAGCGGCCGCAGCGTGGCGATGGTCGAACCCGGTTCATAGACGTCCAGCAGCGCGTCGTACGGCGAATCTTTGTAGCCGAGGTACTGCGCCTCCTCGCGCTTGAGCGCGAGCACGGTGCGCAGGTGGGGGAGGAACATGCCGAACTTGTTCTGCTCCTTCGCCTCCGCCCAGACCTGTTGCGCCAGAGAACATTCCCGGCTCAGGCGGATCACGAAGTCCGACGGGAGTTTCTTCGCGCGGCTGAAATCGCGCCAGGCCTCGCGCAACAGCGAGCGCGCCGGTTCGTCCCACGCGCCGTCCGGCTGATCCAGCGCCTGGCCGGTCGCGGGGTTCACCCACTTCGTCAGCAGGGATTCGACCTCGGCGCTGACGAGCTTCTGGTGCGCCAATCCCTGCAGGACGGCGATCTGCTCGGCGCGCGCTTCCCCGCCGCCGGCGGGCATGTATGTCTCCTGGTCCCAGGACAGCAGCGACGCGGCGCCGTTGATGCGCTGAATCTCCAGCAGCCGGGTCGTGAGCGGGGCCAGTGTCGTCAACGTATGCACAACCGGTGTCCTTTCGGTCTCAGGGGTATAGCACACTGCATCAGAGGGGAGAAGTGCCGCCCCGTTCCCGCGCGTCTCGAGTCGCATCCCTGGAGCCATGGCAGATGATGTACAATCCTCACTTCAGTCTATGCACCGCATCGTCGAAATTTCAAACGAGCTGGAGGGAGCACGATGAAGGTTCTCGTGGCGCCGGAGATCGAAGCCTATGCCCAGGCTCATTCGATGGCGGAATCGCCGGTATGTCGGGCACTTCGGGAAGAGACCGAACGTACGATGGATTACGCACTCATGCTGGTCGGGCCGCTCGAAGGCGCTTTCCTCAAGATGATGGCGCAGCTCGTCGGTGCGACACGCGTGCTGGAGATCGGGATGTTCACGGGCTACAGCGCGCTCTCCTTTGCAGAAGCGCTGCCGGATCATGGAACCGTCGTGACGTGCGAGATCGACGAGGCGTCGGCCGCCGTGGGGCGGCGGTTCTTCGCCCGGAGTCCGCACGGGAGCAAAATCGACATCAAAATGGGGCCGGCCCTCGATACCCTGCGGCAGCTGGCCGGACCGTTCGACGTCGTGTTTATCGATGCGGATAAAACGAACTATCTCAACTACTACCGCCGCGCGCTGGAGTTGGTGTCGCCGACCGGCGTGATTCTGATCGACAACGTGCTGTGGGACGGCGAAGTGCTG
>OMJK01000170.1 GCA_900299325.1 Nitrospiraceae bacterium
AGCAGCCGGGACAGCTGGCTGATTTCCTTCGTCAGCTTCGGCGAGGGCTACCACAACTATCATCACACCTACGCACGCGATTACCGGAACGGCCCCAAGTGGTATAACTTCGACCCCTCGAAGTGGATTATCTACACGCTGTCCCTCATGGGCCTGGCCACGAATCTTCGCCGCCTCGATCCCTCAGTCTTTTAACCAGCATCACGCAGACTTCCCCGGTTGGGCCACAGGATCTGTGGCCCAACCGGCCCATTTCCTTTCCCCGGTCCATCGCTTATGATGAGGCCGCGCGCAACACACGCAAGTGGTTCACCGTCGAGCAGGACGGGTCATCAAGAGACGGAGGAATTTATTTATGGCCGACGATCACGCCCACGGCACCCAACCGGCCCAGGGGGCGACGAATCTGATTCCGGGAGTCAAACACGTCCTCGCCGTCAGCAGCGGCAAAGGCGGCGTTGGCAAATCGACGGTCGCCGCCAATCTGGCCTGCGCCCTGGCGCTTGCCGGCGCCAAAGTCGGCCTGCTGGACGCGGATTTGTACGGCCCCAACATCCCGATGATGATGGGCAGTACGAAAGGACCGGAGCAGCAGGACGGGAAGATCCTGCCGGTGGAAAGCCATGGCGTGAAACTCATTTCGATGGCCTTTCTCGTACCGGAAGAGGCACCGCTGGTCTGGCGCGGGCCGATGGTGCATCAGTATCTGCAGGCGTTTTTCCGCGACGTCCTCTGGGGCGAGCTGGATTATCTGCTTATCGACCTGCCGCCGGGCACCGGCGACGTACAACTGTCGCTCTCGCAAATGGTCCCGCTGGCCGGGGCGATCACCGTGACAACGCCCCAGGAAGTCGCCCTCTACGATGTCCGCAAGGGTATGGCCATGTTTCAGAAGGTCAACGTCCCGCTGCTGGGCATCATCGAAAACATGAGCTTCTTCGTCTGCGGCCATTGTGGCGAACGGACGGAGATTTTTTCGCACGGGGGCGGGGAACGGGCGGCGGACAAAGTCGGTGTGCCGTTTCTGGGACGCATCCCGATCGACCCGGCTATCCGGGACGGCGGCGATACCGGCCATCCCATCGTCGTCGCCGATCCCGCCTCGCCGCAGGCCGCGGCGTTCCGCGAGATCGCCCAGAAGATCATGGCGGAACTCGGCGGTGCGGCAAAAAGCGGCTCGTCGATCGACAGTTTGCTCAAGAAAATCAAACAGCCGTTTACCAGTCACTGATCAGAGCGAAGGAGCGTGCATGAGCGAGTTCGTACGAGTGGCCGGGACAGCGGACGTGCAGCCGGGCCACGGGATCGTCGCGGAAGTCGGCGGCAAGACACTGGCGGTGTTCAACGTCGACGGCACCTTCCATGTCATCGACAACACCTGCATCCATCGCGGCGGCCCGCTGGGCGAAGGCGAGGTGGCAGGCACGGTCGTCACCTGTCCCTGGCACGGATGGGAATTCAACGTCACGACCGGCGAATGCGTGAAGAACCCGTCCGCCAAAGTAACGGTCTATCAGGTCAAAATCGACGGAGCCGACGTAAAAGCCCTGCTCTAGCCTCTCACCCGATTGAGGACCCGATGGCTACTTCCACGAAAGATCAGATCGATGTCGCCGCGGCACTGGTACGGCTCTATGTGTTTCTCGCGCAATATCTCGACCGGTGCGTCGATGAGGCCGCCCGCAAAAGTTATCCCGACAGCGAACTTGATGCCCATCTCACAAACACACGCCGCGAGCTGATGAGCATCCTGTCGGTCAACCCTGTCGTCAAACGGAAGCTGGCCGAAGAGTGCGACCGTATCTTGACGCTGGGGACATCCTGCTTGAAGTCGGGGAAGGCCGATGCTATGACGCGCGACGCCATCCACACCGAACGCACGGCGCTCAAAAACAAGACCATCGCTCTGAGCGATCTCGTCGCTGTCTTTCGTGCGCTGGAATGACGACAGGCCTGGATAAGCACCAGCTCGCCGGACTGGACGAGCGGGAACGCGGGTTCAGCCGGCCGGTCGAGTTTGAACGGGCAGGGGAGGGGTTCCGGGCGGTACTCCGCTATGAAGCGGTTCGCGTGACGACCGATCCGCACCCGACCCAGGATGGCGCGCTCCACGTCTTGATCCGGACCTTGCAGACCCGCGGCTACCGGCAGCTCAAAACACAAATGAGTTTTCGCAACGGCGCCTACCTTGGCTCGCAAGAACTCTGGGTCGAGTACCCCGATCCCGACACGGCTCCGCACGGGCTGTGGGCGAAGCTGGTCGGATGGTTCACACCGCGCAGGCAGGGCGCATGAGTCTCATCTCCATCGACCGGCTCCGCACCGCCGAACGGCCGCATCTGCCGTCCTGGTTCAAAGTCACCGCACACACCGGCCCTGATTACCTCGATATCAAGCAGACTCTGGAACGGCTTCAGCTCCACACCATCTGCGAAGAGGCCCGCTGCCCGAACCGGTGGGAATGCTGGAACGCCCGCACCGCCACCTTTCTGATCCTCGGCGACATCTGCACCCGGCGCTGCCACTACTGCTCCGTTGAAACCGGACGGCCGGCAGCCATCGATCATGACGAACCGCAGCGGGTAGCCGAAGCCGTGCAGGCGCTTGGTCTTCGCCACGCCGTGATCACTTCCGTGAATCGTGACGAGTTGCCGGACGGCGGCGCCGCAATCTTTGCCGAGACGATCCGCCAGACCAGACGGTTCAATCCCGACTGCACCATTGAAGTCCTGATTCCGGACTTCGAGGGCAATGCGGATGCGTTATCGACGGTTTGCGCCAAGCGGCCGGAGATCCTGAATCACAATATCGAAACCGTGCGGCGCCTGTTTCCATCAATCCGTCCGCAAGGCAAGTATCCGCGGTCGATCGAATTGCTCGGCAGGGCGAAAGAGCAGGGGATGACAACCAAGTCCGGATTGATTCTGGGCATGGGAGAAACGTTTGACGAAGCGCGGGAGGTCATGCGCGACCTCCGAGCGGTTAATTGCGACATCCTTACTATCGGCCAGTACCTCCAGCCGACCAGAGAGCACCTGCCCGTCGCACACTTCTACGATCCAGCCGACTTCGCGTCACTCAAAGAGGAAGGCCTCGCCATGGGCTTCGCCCACGTCGAATCAGGCCCGCTGGTGAGAAGCTCCTATCATGCGGACCGTCAGACCGGCCGTCAGCCTTCCGACCTCACGTCCGCGATCTGATCCGACACGTATTGTCGTCCTCTTTTTCTTTACATCCGGTATCCGAATGCTAGGCTTGGAGAAGCCGCGCGTTCGACCGTGAGTCGGCCGGCCGACGGGCGCACACCTCTTCGCACGAGGTACCCGGATGACGGGAATCGAGGCACCGCTGCTGTGGCTCGTACTGGCATTTGCCGGGGGATCGGACTGCCTGCTTCAAGGTTCGTTTCACCAGCTCCACGACCAACAGGCATTTGTCCGGGAAGACGGCTGCCCCGTCAAGTCGCAACAGGAAGGCGACCACGTCGTCTTCTGGTCGCAGGCCCGTTGGGTGGCGATCAAAATTCCAACCGGGGCGCGATCGTTGTCCTACCGATGGGGACGGACAGTGGCCCATGTGAACGGAGATACGGTGACGGTACAGTACGGAACGACGCTCGACGCATCACAGTCTGAGCCCGCCTTGCATGACCGAAGCCGCATGGATCTGCTCGACAAGTGGCGGATCAGCAACCTGCCTGCACACCGCTGGACTCGCCGTCACACCGTACTGTAAACCGGTCTTGCCACAACAACGTGAGCGCGGTCAATGCACTGTAGAGAACGCACGACCGATCAGCTCTTGCGCTTCTTCTTGAATCCGCTTCAGATGTTCCTTCCCGCTAAAGCTCTCGGCATACAGTTTATAGACATCTTCCGTCCCTGACGGCCGGGCAGCGAACCAGCCGTTTCTAGTGACCACCTTCAACCCGCCGATAGCTGCGCCGTTGCCCGGCGCCGTCGTGAGCATCGCGGTGATCCGGTCGCCAGCCAGTTCCGTTGCGCGAACCTGGGCAGGGGAAAGCTTCGCGAGCACCGTTTTCTGCTCCGGGGTGGCCGGCGCGTCGATCCGCTCATACACCGGCTCGCCTAGGTCTTTCGTCAACTCCCGATAGAGTTGCGACGGATCTTTGCCGGTGACCGCCGTCATCTCGGCTGCCAGCAGATCCATGATGATTCCGTCCTTGTCGGTGGACCAGACCGTACCATCCCGTCGCAAGAACGACGCGCCGGCGCTTTCTTCTCCACCGAATCCGAGCGAGCCATCGAGCAAACCGTGCACAAACCATTTGAAACCGACCGGCACCTCGACCAACATCCGTTTGAGCATGGCCGCAACCCGATCGATCAAACTGCTGCTGACCAGGGTTTTGCCGATACCGGCACCGGCTTTCCATCCCGGGCGATTGGCAAACAGATAGGCGATCGATACCGCCAGATAGTGATTCGGATTCATCAACCCGGTGGAGCGCGTCACGATGCCATACCGGTCGTTATCCGCGTCGTTGCCGAAGGCGACGTCGAAGCGGTCTTTCAGCGCAATTAAATTCGCCATGGCATAGGGCGATGAACAATCCATGCGGATCTTGCCGTCCCAGTCCAATGGCATGAACGCAAAGGCCGGATCGACGACTGGATTCACCACCTCGATGGCCAGTCCGTAGCGAGCGGCGATCGGTTCCCAGTACGCAATGCCGGATCCGCCGAGTGGATCAACGCCAAGCTTCAGCCTGGCGGATTTGATTGCATCCAGGTTCACCACGCCGCCGAGATCGCCGACGTAAGCCGTAATGTAGTCATGCCGATGCGTTGTTGCGGCGGCACATGCCCGCTCGAATGGCATGCGCCTGACGTCCCGGAGGCCGGCAGCCAGCAGCGTATTCGCCCGGTCCTCGATCCATTTCGTAACCTGAGTATC